>JAZDLX010000045.1:0-43364 GCA_043801585.1 bacterium
CAGGTGATGGATGGTGATTCGACCCACTTCAATCCGGGAACGCTCGCCTACAACACCCAGTATTTCTGGAAAGTGATCGCCAAGGATACTTACGGGAACAGTACGATTGGCTCGCAGTGGACCTTCACCACGGTTTCGAACGAAGCCCCGACAACTCCGGACAACCCCGATCCGGCTGATTTGGCCACGGGTATCGCGATTACTTCGAAGCTAAGCTGGACGGCTTCCACGGATCAGGAAGAAGAGGCCATCAGTTACAAGGTCTTCTTCGACACGGTTAGTCCACCTGCGACACAGGTAGCGGATGGCGACACAACCAATTTCGATCCTGATACGCTCGTCTACGGTACGCAATACTACTGGCAAGTGAAAGCTACCGATACCTACGGAAACATCACGAATGGCCCGGAGTGGACTTTCACCACGGTTTCAAACGAGGCGCCCACAACTCCGGACACTCCCACGCCGGATGATTTTGCGACAGATGTCGCCATTGACACTAAACTCTCCTGGGCGGCATCCACAGATACCGAAAGTGATACGGTTCTCTATGATGTCTATTTTGATACCGTGGACCCGCCACTCACCCAGGTTGTCACGGGTGGGGACAGCACGACGTTCGATCCAGGTTTGCTCGCCTATGATCAGACCTATTACTGGTACGTGGTCGCCAAGGACTCCTATGGCAATCCGTCAACAAGTTCAACGTGGACATTTACCACGGTCCAGAATTACGCACCGACCGAACCAGATTCACCTTATCCCGATGATTTCGCCTCGGGTGTCGCGGTGAATGTTCAGTTAGGTTGGTTGGCATCCACGGATGCCGAGGGGGAAACGGTCAGTTACGTGGTTCTCCTGGACACTTTGAGTTCTCCTGCCACGCAGGTGATGGCTGGTGATTCAACTCACTTTAATCCGGGCGGCCTTGCTTACGACACTCAGTATTTCTGGAAGGTGATCGCCTCGGATACCTACGGAAACAGCACGGATGGATCCGAGTGGACCTTTACTACGGTTTTGAACGATGCGCCAACTACTCCAGATAACCCGACTCCAGAGGATTTGGCGTCTGATGTTGCCATCGACACTCTGCTCTCCTGGGCGGCATCCACGGATGCCGAAGGCGAGACGATTCTCTATGACGTCTATTTCGATACCGTGAGCTCGTCGCTCGAGCAGGTTGTCTCGGATGGGGACAGCACGACATTCGATCCCGGTCTGCTCGCCTATGATCAGACCTATTACTGGTATGTGGTTGCGAAGGATTCCTACGGCAATCCGTCGTCGGGTCCGACGTGGACCTTTACTACGGTGATAAACCAGCCGCCGTCCACTCCTGTTGATCCTTTGCCGGCAAATCTCGCCACAGACATCACCCTGGACACCCTTCTCGCCTGGTCGGCTTCAACGGATGTGGATGGAGAAACGGTCGTTTATGACGTCTTCTTCGATACGGTCGATCCCCCTGTCAATCGGGTTGTCAACGACGGTGACAGCACGAATTGGCGTCCATCGATCTTGTCCTACAACACGACCTACTACTGGCAGGTGATTGCGGAGGATACCTACGGTAACCCGACATCTGGACCAGTCTGGTCCTTCACAACCTTGAACATCTTGCCGAGTGTGCCCTCGAATCCATCGCCTTTCGCGGGTGAAACGGGTGGAGTGGACGGAAATACGATCCTGCGTTGGACCTGCGGGGATCGGGACGGCGATCCTCTCACCTTCGATGTCTATTTCGGAGGAGAATTCCCGCCGACGCTTGTCAGCATCGAACAGGACAGTTTCCTCTATGTGACCGAGACGGTGTCCGAGAACAACCTATATTACTGGAAGGTGGTCGCGCACGATACCCACGGTGGGGTGATCTCGAGCCCAATGTGGTCTTTCCGGTCGGCAAAGCCGCTCGGCAAACCATTCTTCACGTTACATGTCGTGGATGATCAGATCGTGGATCCGTCCGGTGTCGCCACGGCGGACTTCGATCTCGATGGAGATCAGGATATCGTTGATGTAAGCCCGTACTCGGCAGCCACCACCGGCAAGCTCCACTGGTGGGAAAACCTCGGCACGGGTTGGACACTCCATCCGATTGCCGCGGAGCCGGGTGTTTATATAAATGTCAACGTTTCGACGGCCGATGTCGACGCCGATGGTGATGTCGACATCATCACCAATCGGAACCAAGAAGTGCAGTATTGGGAGAACATCGATTCTGGCAGCGGTTGGTCGATGCATGTCGTCTCATCATCGTCCGGAGATCGGGCTATGGCGGTGGATCTGGATAACGATGGCGTGCTCGAATTGCTGGATTCAGATTCTCACTGGTGGGATTGGAACGGAACTACGTGGACCGAATTCACCTACGCTCAGGAATCGAATACTGCACTTCACTGGGGAGACATCGACAACGATGGCGACTTGGACGTTATTGGTACGATGCCATCGATGGGCGAGATTGTCTGGTGGGAAAACTCCGGTGATGCTTCGAGTTGGACAGAACAGGTGGTGGCTTCCAACTTTTCCAATGTGCTGTCCGTTTACGCAAGCGATATGGACGGAGACCGCGATCTCGACATCGTGGCGGGGTCTAACTCTTCCGGCGAGATCGCCTGGTGGGAGAACGTAGGTGATGGAGAGAGCTGGACAAAGCACTCGATCGGATCGGGATTCCAAGCTCTGAACGATCTGAAAGTCTCGGATTTCGATTACGATGGCGACATGGATCTCTTGGCAGGGAGTGGAACAAAAGGGGTTCTCATACTCGAGAACACCGGAGATTCATGGACTGTCCAGGATGTGGAAGATGTCAGGGATTCGACTGGCTTCACCAGTACTTACCGGCTTTCAATATCCGATATGGATGGTGACGGCGATCTTGACATCGTCGCTCAGAACAAGAGCGGTAGGCAACTTGCCTGGTTTGAATCGCAGAGCAATAACTTCCCCAGCCTTCCCGATGCGCATTCACCCACTGATGGGAGCGAGGATATCGCAATCAATACGAGCCTGATGTGGGGAAGCACCGATGTCAACGGAGATACGCTGCGTTACGACCTCTTCTTCGACACGGTTGATCCGCCTCTTGTTCAGATTCAAAGCAACGACACATCCTCAACATACAACCTCGCGGATCTGGAGTATCTCGCGACCTATTACTGGAAAGTGGTTGTCAGCGACGGCCACGGAGGGGTGGTCGAAGGCGATGTCTGGAGTTTCACGACGGTGGCCAACCAGCCGCCTTCCGAACCTTCGAATCCGTTCCCCGATGATCTTGCTTTCAATGTGACGCTGGACGTGCAGTTGACCTGGGATGCTTCGACGGATCCTGAAGGTCAGGCAGTCACCTACCGGGTCTATTTCGGAACGAGTGATTTGACGCCTCTCCCGCTGGTCGGTGAACAGTCCGGAACGGACTATTCACCCACCGGACTGGTGACAAACACGGCCTATATGTGGCGGGTTGTAGCCGTGGACGCGCTCGACGATTCGACGGAAGGTTCAAACTGGTCGTTCACGACGCTCAACACTCCACCCAGTCCCTTCGCGCTTCTGTCCCCGGCAATGGGCGATACGAATCACACCGGCCAGATCGATCTGAACTGGGAGAAGTCGTTCGATCCCGATGCCGGGTCATCGATTGAGTACATCGTCGAATGGTCGCTCAACGAGGATTTCGGGACGGTTTCAACAACAACGTTATCCGATACGTTCTTCACGATTACCGGTCTTGACAATGCCGAAACAACGAGTAATCCGCACCGGGATAAACGATCGGGACGTGACATCCGCACATCGGATGGATTGCGTAGCGCAAAATCGAAAGCCCTGATGATTGATGATTCCGACATACGACAGGCAGCCGTTGTTCCAGTCCACAAAACCAGCGGCAAGATGACCGTGCCGTTGCCGGATGACTCCTTCCTGTATATCCGGGTGTCGGCGAAGGACGATCACGATGCAGTCACCTGGGCAGACGGTAGCACAAGTGGAATTCGGGTCTGGCTGGAATTCTTTGATCCACCATTGGCTTTCTCGCTGTTGAATCCTGTGATGGACGCCACCTGTTACTCGCTTGATACAACGTTGGCTTGGGAATCCTCAACCGATCCGGATCCTGGTGACGTTGTAACCTATTCCGTCTATCTTGGAAATCTTCCCGATCTATCGGATGCGGAAGAGGTGGCCACCGGTCTGCAGAATGCCAACGTCCTGTTGCAGAATCTCGAACCGTTCTCGGAATTCTACTGGACCGTTCACGCACAGGATCTCAATACCCCGGGTACATGGGCGTCGGACACTCTCCATTTCAGCACTCATCACTGGCGTACCACGTTGACGATGTCTTTAAACGGCCAGAGGTTTGAATGGATATCATTCTGTTTCCTCGGGAACGACAAAAGCGTGTCCCACCTCTTCTCTGGGCTGACGACTCAATTTGTGATGTTGCGTGATGATGCTGGAAAGGTCACGATCCCAAACAAGGGAATCGATGAGATCGGCCAGATCGATCCGGCGAAGGGGTACCAGGTGTTCCTCAATGCGGACGCAAGCCTGACCATGAACGGACTTGCCTTGCACCCGGCGACTTCTTATACCATTCGCAGCGAACGCTGGAACCTGCTGGTCAATCCGTTGATCGACACCACGATGGTTGAAACGGCCTTCAGGGAACTGAGTGATCATCTGATTGCCGTCCAAAACGATGTTGGTGAAATCTGGGCGCCCCAGGAAACGGTGAAAACACTGACCGATGTGATACCGGGAGTGTCCTACCAGATCCTCGTCGATCAGACGATAACCTTCGTCTATGGAACCGGAGAGCCATCGACAGCGGCTACGGCTTCGAGCAGCAAGAACGTTTCCAAAACGATTTCAGTAATGGCGGCGAAATCATCACCGGCGGCAACGGGACTGCCCTACACTATTTTTGTCACCCTCGATCCGGACTTCCGGCAGAAAGATGCACTGGTGATCGAGTTGCTCGACGGGGAGAAGGTGGTAGGTGCGAGCGTGCTGCCAACGGAAGGTGAGATCACACTCGTCACTGCCTGGAAGGGCATTCCGGAGTTCGATCTCGAGGGATTCACTTCCGGATCTTCGATCAGGGCGCAGTTGAAGGATGCCGACGGCAAGGTCATTCCAGTTCGCTTGAAAGGGTCCGGAGCCCGTTATGGTGAAGGCGGCTATGGCCACATAGAAATCGAGCTGATCCCTCTGCCGGAACATTACGAGGTCAGCAAGCCCTATCCGAACCCGTTCAATCCCACGGCAACGATTGTTGTCGCACTTCCAGAACCGGCACGAGTGCGGATAGAGGTGTATAACATTCTCGGACAGAGGGTGGACGTGCTGCAGGATGGCGTCATGACAGCCGGTTACAACCGGGTACTGATGGACGGAAGCCGGTGGGCAAGCGGTCTTTACTTCGTGCGAGTCTCTGTGCTCGGTCAGAAGGATGAATTGAGGAAGATGGTACTGATCCGCTGATCGGGAAAGGCGAAAATTGCATTGGTCGAACGACGTGCGGGAGATCACAGGATGATTGGAAAATTCGATTGGAAAACGGCATGGATCGTCATTTCAGTTGCGGTTTTGATGTTCCTTTCGCAACCAATGACGGCTCAGGGACAGGCGCCGAGACGATTCAATATCGCGGTCCTCGACCTGGAACTCGACAAGAATGTCCCCGACGAGTACCAGGTAACTCTATCCAATCGCCTGCGCCAGGAACTGATCAACACAGGACGGTTTGCTGTCATCGAACGTGGCCGAATGCAGGACATCCTTTCGGAACAGGGACTTCAATTGAGTGGCTGTACCTCCGATGAATGTGTCATTGAGGCGGGACGGCTGCTCGGTGTGGAGCAGATGGTTGCCGGTTCCGTTGGTCGGGTGGGGAACACCTATTCCGTGATTCTGCGACGGATCGATGTGGAATCCGGGGAGATCCTCGATGCTCAGGGTGTTGATTGTCCTTGCGAGATCGAGGAGGTGATGACGTCCAGCCTGAAGCATGCCGCCATTCTGATTGCCGGACTGGAGGTCGTGGACACAACCCCGAGACGCCCGCACGTCTTTCCCCGCTCCCTGATCGTTCCGGGCTGGGGTCAGCGTGCCACCGGAAGAACGTTGATGGGGTGGACGCTGACCGGGGCTCAGTTGGCTACACTCGGATATTTCGGATATGCAGCAATGGATTATTCGGACAAGCTTTCCAAGTACAACGATGCGAAAGCAGCCTACGAAAGCAATACGGATCCGACAATCATTCAAATGCTTTATGACGATCGTATCGCCGCGGACAAAGCGGCGGCGGACGCCAATAGTCAGTTGACGGTGGCCGTGGCGGCGGCGGCGGGTGTCTATGTCTTAAACCTGCTTGACGGAATTTTCATCGGCGGTGGAACATCCGGTGGAAACCGAAATGGCGGGTTCGCTTCCAACCGTCCGTCTATCGATTTTGGCTTGGTGCAGGGGGACCGGGGCCGTGCCGTTCCGGCGGTGTCCCTGGTATTCTCGCTTGATGCGAGAGGGAGGTGAGGCGATGACTCGTGCACGCGCAATGGGGCTGGTTCTTCTGATGCTGCTCGCGGTTTTCTCCGGCTGCGGGCAATACGTGGAAGACCCGGGAACGCACGATAATCCCGTGGATCCGGGAAATCCTGGCGCTCCAGACATCCCCTTCAGCCCTTCTCCGGCGGACAACGCGACCAATGTCCCCGTTCAGACGGTGCTCTCCTGGGCGGCGACCGATCCCGATCTGGATGTTTTGACCTTTGATGTCTACTTCGGGAAGACCACTTCACCCGTACTTGTCAGCGAGAATCAGAGTTCCATCTCCTATACCCCAGGCCGCCTGGAAAATTCGACACGTTACTACTGGCGGGTGATTGTCGGCGATGGAGTCCATAAAATCAGCAGTCCGCTCTGGTCATTCAAAACCAGCGAAATACCCAACAATGCGCCGAACACTCCGGGCTCTCCGGCTCCTTCCTCAAATACGACAGGAGTCAGTATGCTGCCCGAACTGTCGTGGAGCGCAACGGATCCTGACGAAGATGAACTGACCTTTGATCTCTTTTTCGGGACGACATCCAATCCGCCTCTCTTCAAGCTTGATCTGGATACAACCACCTACAGTCTCGGAAACAGTGGATTCGCGGTCACCTATTTCTGGAAAATCGCCGCCAGCGATGGGATCGACGTAACCACGAGTCCCGTGTGGTCGTTCACCACGGCGGGAAACGCCGGTCAGAATCCGTTCCCGCAAATCACCGACACCGGTTTGCCGGCGACAATCCTTGTCAATACAGCGAAAATCGATGGCAACGATCTGGTCAACGGCGATATTGTGGCGGTGTTTGACGGAAGGACCTGCGTCGGTTGGGAGATCATTGGAGCGTCGACGACCGTGCTCACGGCATGGGAGGCGGACCCGGCAAACGGATTGACGACCGGATTCACCGCTGGACATACGATGCGTTTTGTCCTCTGGGACCAGAGTACAAACATTGTCACTGAAGCGGATGTGACCCTGCTTCTGGGCGACGGAACATTCGGCACGGAACCCTACGCCGAAGTCTCCCTGCTGGGCTCTACCGGTCATTAAGGAGAATTATAGGATACCTGGGAAAAGATTTTCCGAAAAGAGGAGGGTGTCACGTCCTGACATTCCGGCGTTTCGGGACGAGAAGGATTGATGAACCGATCCTCTGGATTTTCCGCCGTGTAGCTTAGGATCACCGATGTATAACCCGGTCCCGGCCATTCGGGGCCGGATTTCAAGGTAATCAGGGACAATCCCCAGAGTCTTTTGGGGACTGTCCCTGATTACTCTTTCATGGTTCCGTCTGTTACCATGCGCAACGGTGTGAGGCCCGGGACGTCAGTCCCGGGTTTCAAATCTCTCTGCGTTCCACCGCTCAAGCAGTGCGGGCAATCCGCGCAGGTCGTTAATGACAGCTTCAGCTCCGTGGTTCCCCTCGCGTTCGGTGTCACGGCCGTACCCGGTGCGCACGAGAACAGCGTGCGTACCTGCGGCCAGTCCAGCAGAAAGATCCGCTGTCTTATCGCCTACCATCACCGACTTGCTCAGATCCCCATGAAGCTCTTCCGCCGCCTGGATCAGGAGTCCCGGTTTTGGCTTGCGACACTCGCATCCATCCGTGGGGCTGTGGGGACAGACATAGATCCCATCGAGTTTCTCTCCGCCGTCTTCGATCAGCTTTTTCAGGCGGGAGTGAACGGAATCAAGATCTTCCTGGTCAAAATAACCATGGACGAGTCCGGACTGGTTTGTAACCACTGCTACCACCCAGCCGAGCTCATGAGCCCGCCGAATGGATTCCACCGCTCCCGGGAGCAGCTCCAGCTCCTCAGAATTGGCAAGGTAGTCGACCTCTACATTCAGCGTTCCATCTCGGTCGAGCAGAAGCATTTGGCGCAAGGGTGAATCGGTACTGTTCACACCATCTCCCCGGATTGAATTTCGTCAATACACATGGATAGTGATTCACGCCAGTGTGAAACCGGAATCTCGAATGTCCTGCGGATGCGTTGTGTATCCAGGCGGCTTTGAGCGGGTCGCTCCGCGGGGGTGGGGTAGTCTGCGCCTGGAATCGGCAGGATCTTGCAGGTCCGGCCGGCGAGCTCGACAATCGCCTGTGCAAAGTCGTACCAACTCGCGGCGCCGGCATTGCAATAGTGATAGATTTGCGGTTCCGTGTTGTTCAGCCTAGGTACGACAATCAGCAGGGCGGAAGCCAGATCGCCGGCCCATGTCGGGCTTCCGACCTGATCCTCCACTGCGCGCAGTTCATCCCGTCCCGAGGCCAGTTTCAGGATTGTCTTGACAAAATTCTTTCCATGCGCCGAGTAAAGCCAGGAGGTCCTGACAATCACACCACGTGCGGAATGCTCCAGCACCGCTTTTTCTCCGGCCAGCTTGGTTGTTCCATACACGTTTATCGGATTGGGAAGATCCTCTTCCCGGTACGGACGCGAAGTCGTCCCATCAAAGACAAAATCCGTCGAGATGTGCATGAGTCGGGAGCCCACGCTTCGGCAGCCCTCGGATAGATACTGCGCACCCAGTTCGTTGATCTGCCGCGCGAGATCGGGTTCGCTTTCCGCCTGGTCCACCGCCGTGTAGGCGGCGGCGTTGATGACGACGTCGGGACGGGACCGGGTAAGGTGCCTGAGAACCATATTCCGCGCGGAAATATCCAGTTCGCCGATATCCGTGAATTCCCATTCGGCATCGATTGTCACGGAGCGCTTTCGAAGTTCCATGCCCAGCTGTCCGTCCGCTCCGGTGACAAGGATTTTCACAACTCCTCCCCGAACGTGAATACGTCGGCGCGTTCAAGAGAACTGGAGAATCGATCTTTTTCCGAAAGAATCAGTAGATCGTGATCGAGCGGCCATTCAACCCCAACCTCCGGGTCATCGAAACGCAACGCCCGTTCGCTGTCACGATGCCAGAGGTTATCGACCTTGTACTGGAATATGCACGTGTCGGACAGGACCAGGAATCCATGGGCGAATCCACGGGGGATGAACATCTGCTTGTAGTTCTCTCCGGAAAGGATCTCCCCGGCATAACGGCTGAAGGTCGGGGATCCACGGCGCAGATCCACCGCGACATCGTAAACCTCACCCTGGATGACACGGACGAGTTTGGCCTGAGAGTGGGGTGTGAACTGGTAATGGAGCCCGCGCAGTACACCGCGCACCGAGGAGGATTCGTTCTCCTGGATAAAATGCACAGGACCAATGTGCTCTCGGAATTCTTCTTCTCGGTAGCTTTCGAAAAAGACGCCTCTTTTGTCTTCGAATACCTGTGGTTCGATGATCCAGACGCCAAGTAATTCCGTCTCCGTGAAAATCATCGTTTCTCCTCGGCGATGCGTATCAGGTATTTGCCGTAATCGTTGCTGGTCATCGGTTCAGCGAGACGGAGGAGCTGATCGCGGTCGATGAAACCTTCGCGCCAGGCGATCTCCTCCAGACAGGCGATTTTCAGTCCCGTTCGCTTCTCGATGGTCTCGACGAACATCGAGGCATCGAGAAGACTGGGATGAGTACCGGTGTCCAACCAGGCATATCCACGTCCCATCAGTTCCACACTCAACATGTCTTTCTCAAGGTAGGCCTGGTTGACGGAAGTGATTTCGAGTTCTCCGCGCGCGGAGGGTTTCACCTGCTTCGCCATCTCGACGACATCGTTCGTATAGAAATAAAGCCCGACAACAGCGTAGTTGCTTCTCGGTTGCGTCGGTTTTTCCTCGACACTGACGGCATGTCCCGAACTGTCAAACTCCACTACACCGTACCGTTCGGGATCCTGCACGTAATAACCGAAGATGACCGATCGCCGCTGCTCTTCCACGATCTTGACCGACCGGGAGAGAAGGGTGATCAAGCCCTGGCCGTAAAAGATGTTGTCGCCCAGAATCAGGCTGACATCATCATCGCCGATGAACTCCTCGCCAAGAAGAAACGCCTGTGCGAGACCGTCGGGGGAGGGTTGGACCTTGTAGGAGATGTTCATCCCGAGTTGGCTGCCATCACCGAACAGATCCCCGAAACGGGGGGTGTCCTGGGGCGTTGAGATGATGAGCACATCACGGATTTTCGCGAGCATCAGCACACTCATCGGGTAGTAGACCATCGGCTTGTCGTAGATGGGCAGCAACTGCTTGACGACAGTTCGCGTGACGGGGAACAGGCGTGTGCCGCCGCCACCCGCAAGAATGATGCCCTTCATCGATTGACTCCGGGATAGAGGATGTTTCGTTTAATCTGAAGAAAATAGGCAGGGTCCGCCCCGTACACAATGAATCTGTTTCCACGACTCGCGTGAACGGTACACTCGCCAGATAGGGGGAAAGAGTGTTTCAGAGTGATCGAGAGGATATATTGTTCAATCGATAGAGACCAAAAACGGGGAGACAGGTCTGCATGAGAGACGTGTACAACTCCATTCATGTGGCGGGACATACTGGGCTGGTTGGTTCCGCGATCACCGCCGAACTGCGGAAGGCCGGCTATCAGAACCTTGTGCTGCGCACGATCGACGAGCTGGACCTGACCGATCCTGTCGCGGTGGATGGCCTCTACGCGGAGACAAAGCCGGACGCGGTCATCGTCGCCGCTGCGAAGGTCGGCGGAATCCTCGCCAATGCCACCTACCCGGCGGACTTCATTCGTATCAATCTGCAGATCGAGATCAATTTGTTCGACGCCGCATTCCGTCACGGCGTAAAAAGGTTGATCTTCCTCGGCTCAAGCTGCATCTACCCAAAGCTGGCGCCGCAGCCGCTCAAAGAGGAATACTTCCTCACAGGTCCGCTCGAAGAAACCAATGATGCCTACGCCATTGCAAAGATCGCGGGGGTCATGATGGGCCGGTCCTACAATCGGCAGCACGGTTTCGACGCTGTCAGCCTGATGCCCACCAATCTTTACGGCCCCTGTGACAATTTCAACCTGGCCACAAGCCATGTCCTGCCGGCGTTGATTCGAAAATGCCACGAGGCAAAACGGGACGGAAATAAGGAACTGGTGATCTGGGGGACGGGGTCGCCGCTTCGAGAATTCCTCTACGTCGAGGACCTCGCGGAAGCGGTTCGTTATGTCCTCGAACAACCCCGGGAGAAAATCGATCAGGTCGCTCTGGACGGATTGATGAACGTGGGAGTTGGAGAGGATCTGTCCATTCGTGAGCTCGCCTCTTTGATTGCCGAGGTTGTCGGATTCAAGGGTGAGTTGACTCGTGATACGAGCAAACCTGACGGCACTCCGCGGAAACTGATGGACGTCAGCCGGATCAACCGTCTGGGGTGGAAAGCGAAAACGAGCCTCCGCGAGGGGATTGCGAAAACCTATGCCTGGTACCTCGAAAACGAAGTGGAGATCCTCGCCCGCGAGGCGCAGAACGGCTGAGAGGTTTGCGCAGGAACGATACCCAAAGGCCACTTTGCCCGATTCAATCTGAATGATCAGTGGTACTTAGGGTCAAGACTGGAACAGCCCGCATTTCAATCTAACTTGGTGACAATCATCCATGACTCCGACGATATGTTTGCTGACTGGTGTAAGTATATGTTATTTATAGAGCGGTTTCACTCTGCATATTCTACACATCAGGTAGACGCTGCGGGAATATGAGCCCCCACGCACCCCGTCGCCGCGCCCAGTGGGATTTGACGGCAAACAGTCACATGGTCACGGTCAGCACAACACGGAGCGCCATCATTCGACCCTGTACTTGGAGTTGTGGATTAGATGTTCAAAACCCTTCATGCGCCTCGACAAGAGATTCATTATTCTTCCGCTCTGTCTTGCTAACTCAAAAGCTGTGCATTATCATTGGTGTAATCGTTTACATGATATTTCGCGACATGGTTTTGTATCATCATTATTTTTAATTAATTGCGTGATAGAACGTTTTATTTAATCTGTCTTCAAGAGTGTAAAACCGCACCTTTTTCATGGGAATAGTATGGCAACTTTGCAGGATGTGGCTCGAGAGGCCAATGTCTCTGTCGCGACGGTCTCGAGAGTAATGAACAATGCCAAGAATGTCCGAGATGAAACCCGAGCCCGGGTTCAGGCGGCAATCCGTTCCCTGGGATTTCAACCGAGCCGGGTCGCCAGGCGGCTGAGATCGCGGACGGGGAATAATCAGTTGATCGGACTTGTTGTCCCGGATATTCAGAATCCGTTTTTCGTCGAAGTCGTGCGCGGGGTCGAGGAAGCAGCCTACTCGAACGGCCACGCTGTTCTACTGAGCAATTATCGTTACGACGAGGAAAAGGAGAGGCTGTACCTGAACCTGATGAAATCGGAATCTGTCGATGGATTGATCATCATTCCAAACGACCGGAATGATCGGGCGGTACAAAATCTGATCAGAAGTGGTTTGCCGATTGTTTGTGTCGACCGTGAGGTCGACAATGTGGACGCGGACGCGGTCATCGTCGATAACCGCCGCGGGGCATTTGAGGCCACCAAACACCTGATTCGTCTGAAGAACAAGAGGATCGGGTACATCTCCGGGCCGGTTCGAATGATCACAAGCGTCGAACGGCTTGAGGGGTTCAAAGACGCCATGGTGAGCAACGGACTTGAGATCGATGAGAATCTGATCCGGGTCGGTGATTACAAGTACGAAAGTGGAAGTCTGCTCGCCGGCGAGCTACTTGATCTCGATCAACGCCCCACGGCGCTCTTCGTTGCCAACAGTCTGATGACCCTTGGTGCGCTTGAGGCAATCCACCGCCGCGGCTTGAAAATTCCCGAAGATGTTGCCCTGATCGGTTTTGATGACATGGCCTGGGCAATCTCTCTTAATCCACCGTTGACCGCAGTCAGCCAGCCCGGATTTGAGATTGGACGGAGGGCGGCTGAGCTTCTTTTTCAGCGAATCGCTGATCCGAAGAGGCAGACCGCTCGTGTCGTCCTGGAGACCCGACTGGTCATTCGCAAATCCTGCGGTGCGGAAATGAATCAAGGAGGACGAGGATAGAACCGTTGAATCGGCGACTGATAGTACGATTCTCACGATCTGCAAGCGACGCGCCGTTTCACTTGGGGGAACCGGATGAGCTGTCGCCTTCTTGCACCCGATCTTTCAGTGACTCTGCTATCTCGCCGTGCTAATCGTTTCGGCATTATGAATCCGAGCGGGGCTGGATCCCGTAGCGGGATCCGACAAAGGTGCCGGGGAATTCGAGAATTCCACTTCCTGAACCCCTCCGCCGATGTCCTGAATCCCAGATTCTCCCTTCCACCTCACCCGATCCAACCCACGATACAACAGCCAGAGAACAAGCATCCTTTTGTTCTGCATACCCCGGTTCAATCTGATGCCCTTCCTTCACCTCATTATTGGGTGGGATCACCGGGCACGCACCAATTCTCGGGACCATTCACGATTCGTCAATTCAAACGATATTTGCGCTCGCACTGTATTGACGAATGTAAACGATTACATAACTCTTTGGATTCATGCCTGCGATACATCAAAATTGGGAATCGAACATGAAAATCCGATTCTCACAATTGGGGGAGTCAACATGTACAAAAAACTTACAAGAGCGCTGAGGCTTACACTTTGTTTAGCCGCTCTGATCGGGCTGGTTGCCGTTCCTGCTTTGGCACAACAGTCCGGAAAGGTTATGGGGTATATCATCGATGAGAGTTCCGGGAAATTGCTCCCCGGGGCTGGCGCACTCCTTGAAGGCACGAATTTGGGGGCAGCGTCCTTGCGTGATGGATCTTATGTCATCTCCAACGTGCCGGCGGGGACATATAAACTTATCATCAGTTACGTTGGATATGAAAATTTTGAAACGGAAGTCACTGTTGCAGAAGGAGCCGTGGTCCAACAGGACGCGTCTCTGATCAGTGCGGTCATCAAACTCGATGAGGTAACCTATTCACTGCTCAGGCAGGGACAGGCGCGGGCGTTGTCTCTGCAACGGTCGTCGGAACGTATTGTCAACGTGGTCTCCGAGGATCTAATCGATGCGTTTCCGGATAATAATGCCGCTGAAGCGATCCAGCGTCTCCCCGGAATCACCCTCGAGCGCGATCAGGGGGAAGGTCGTTACATCGTTGTTCGCGGCACCGAATCTCGTCTCAATTCAATGATGATCAACGGGCAGCGGATTCCATCGCCGGAGGGTGATCAACGTAATCCCGTGCTCGATGTCATCCCTTCCGATCTGCTTGGTTCGATTGAGGTGAGCAAGGCACTGACACCGGACATGGACGGCGACGCCATTGGAGGTGCAGTCGACCTGATCACCAAGGACGCCTTTGATTATGATCAACGAATAATCGAGTTTGACGCAGGCGGTGGGTACCGGAATATCCGGGGAACGGGTTCGTACCACTCGTCGTTCAGCTACATCGATAAATTCCTGGACGGTAAACTCGGAGTAACCATCGGTGCCAGTACCAACTTCACCCGCCAGGGAACGGACAACGTGGAGATGGAGTGGGCCGACGCCTACGAGTATGTCACCGACGTTGTCGACGACTTCGAAGTAGACGAGGACGATCCCTCCGATACGACCTTTTTTTACGTAATCGATGAGACCGATGGGTGGACGCTTGCAGATTTCGAACAGCGCTACTATCGTGTTGACCGCACCCGAAACGGTGTGAACGCCAATTTCGACTACAGGCTTGATGCAAATAACCGGTTTTTCCTGCGGACCCTCTACAATCATTACGACGACATCGAACACCGTGATCGTATCCGTTATCAAGTCGACAAGTCCGTTGACGAGGAAGAGCCAGGATCAGGCTATCAATCCGCTACATCAGTGGTCGGTTCGAGAGCTGTTCGTGAGCTGAAATACCGTGAAGAAACCCAGATGATCCAGAGTTATGCCCTCGGTGGTGTTCATTCGTTTCCATGGTTTGACATGGATTACCAGGCGGTCTTTTCACTTGCGGATGAGGAAGAACCTTTCAGTCGCTACTATGCGTTCCAAGCGAAAGACATCGACTACACGTTCACATTGGACAAGAACTTTCCAAAATTTACCGTTGATGCAGGTGACATCAACGACCTCAGCGCCTATGAATTTGACGAGGCAGCAAACCAGGATGGCCGCTGGACCAAGGACCATGACAAGACTTACCTGGTCAACATGAAATTCCCTTACTCCTTCAGCAAAACCTCCGGTAACTTGAAGGTTGGAGCAAAATACTCCCACAAGAACAAAGAGATGAAAAATCATCGGTACGAGTATTCATGGGAGGGCGATGATGATCTGGTGATGACCGATTTCGCCAAGGATCTCGATTACACCGATTTCATGGGTGGCGAATACGAATACCATCATCTAATTGATGAAGATCTGATTCAGGAATACATGGATAGCCATTCCGCGGACTTCGAGATGACGGAGAATCTCGAGGACAAGTACTTCGATTCCTTCGATGCAATCGAAGAAATCAAGGCGGGGTATGGGATGGCAACGATCAACTTCGGCAAGTTCATGTTCCTGCCCGGTGTGCGGGTTGAGCAGACCCTGACCTCCTATTTTGGGTGGGACGGCAACCTGGACGATCCGGCTTCATTCCGCAAGATCTGGGGCGGTGAAAACACCTACACCAGCGTTCTTCCGATGGTTCATCTCCGTTACAAATTTGACAATCGCACCATTCTGCGCCTGGCATACACCAACTCGCTGGCGCGTCCGAACTATCACGACCTCGCACCGTACAGAACGACCATTGAAGATGAACAACAAGTCGGAAATCCGAAACTTGAACCAACAAGCGCCACGAACATTGACCTGATGGGTGAATACTACGTAGGGAGCCTTGGTCTCATTTCCGCCGGCTACTTCATCAAGACCCTCGACAGCTACATTTATCCACAGGTGACCGAATATGATGACCCGGCGGATGGGATCGAAAAGAGGTTCATGCCGGTCAACGGAGAAGCAGCCGACCTCAGTGGATTCGAAATCGCCTGGCAACAGCAGTTGAACTTTCTCCCCGGCGCACTGAGTGGACTGGGCGTCTACTTCAACTACACGAATACATCGTCCGAAGCGAAATATCCGAACCGTGATGTGACAACAACCCTGCCCGGCCAAGCCCAACATGTTCTGAACGCCGCCCTCTCTTACGAGAAGTCAAGGTTTTCGGGCCGCGTTTCGGTCAATTTCCATGGCAAATATCTCTTTGAGGTTGGGGAATCGGTCGATGAAGACGTCTACAAGGACAACCGTATGCAGGTGGATTTCTCATCACGTTACGCGCTGAGCAAAAACCTCAGTCTTTATGCCAACGGTATCAACCTGACCAATGCACCGCTCCGGCACTACGTTGGTATCGAAGATCATGAAGTCCAACGGGAGCACTACTCGTTTGCACTTTCGGCAGGTCTGAAGTACAAATTCTAATATTCTGAACCTCCCGCAAATGAATCTGATTCCGGCCGCCCGTTTCACTATCGGGCGGCCGAAAATTTTCATGAATGAACAAAGGACAAAACTTGTTTTTTCTCCCGAACTGCTGCCGATCCACCGCCCGGGTTCTTCCGAAGTCCCGGAGCCACTCGCTTCGGCCGAGTTCGCAGAGGGCAGCCGGGCCATCACCCGCGCAGCATGCCCTGATGTCAGGTAACTGCGACCCACGGGGGAAATTCCGGGAGTAGTTTCTCAAAGGCGTCATTTAATTCCTTCTGGTACTCCTCTGTGTATTGGTCATTCCGAAAGCGGGTGGAGGTTTCCAGGAGGAACCGCTCCCAGGACTGATCCTCTGAACCAGGATTGATCGGATAGAAATGAAGGCCGTTTTCCTCGGCTGCGCTGCGGTCACCCGGAGCGTCACCGATCATGATCACCCGATCCGGGTGATATTTGCCGTCACTGGCAAATTTCAAATGTTCCCTTTTCGATCCCATCTCCTGACCGGCGATCACGCGAACGAACCGGTCGAGATCATGCTCGTTCCATTCCCGTTCCAGCGCCTCGCCTGGTGTCGAAGAGCAGACGATGATGTCCGCGAACTCGCTGATTGCTTCAAGGCTCTTGCGGACATAGGGGAAAGGCGGAACGTCATGAACCATATCGGCGACACTCTCGTTGACAGCCTTGCTCCAGGTCAGCGCCTGCTTCAGCACCGGATCCCCAGTTTGTCCCACCTCCGCCTGAAGTGCGGGATTTCCCAGTTTTGTCTCTCTCGTAATCCAGTCCCGCACAGGTTGAGCGACCGGAACATCGACTTCACGGCGAATCACGTCAGGCCATTCGCGAAGCAGGTCGAGAGTCATGATTAACGCGGGAAAACGATTGATTCCCCGCCACTTGGAATAGAGGTTGACAAATTCGGCGGCTGATCTCGCGTATTTTGAAACAGATTGCAAACCCCAGTGTTTAATGATGTTGGGAATAAAACATTCTTTATGCTTGATCTCCATGCTGTCAAAAGCACAGCCGTCCGAATCAATCGCCACGAGGTATTTATGATGCGGCTCAAGATGGATGAGCGAATCCGCCGGGTTCATCCTCACTCCTCCCAGTACGAGTCGATCCGTGGATCAGCATGACTCATTGGAACATCTCGGGGACATACTCGAGCAATTTTTTCTCCACAAACCGGGGTTCCAACCGAGCAAATCGCTGCCGTCCATTCACCAAAGGAACACTGACCCAGTCCTCACCGATCAATGGCTGCGCAAATCGGATAAATTCATCGGTGACATCGATACGGTTCTCTGCAATCCACCGTGCCGGGAAATGCCGCTCGGAATTCGCAGCCAGCTTGAGTGGAACTTTGTCATACCGGACATTGTAGATAAGCCCCGGATTCCTGAGGATCGTCGACATGTACCCGCCACCGTACTCGACAGCGATAACGACTGCGTTTTGTCCGATCTTGTAAGCCTCATCGAGGTCTACGGTGGAGGCGTAGACGGCGGAATCGCGCTGGTCCGTCCCCATTGTCTGCCCTCGAGCTGTACCTCGAGTACGCAATCCCTTTGAATTCAGGTGTCCGATGATTTTCTGCTGGACCGTCATCGAGCTGGCACTGAACTGAGTATGCCCGAATGCGTCAACCGTTGTGCCCAGCTCACCCACGTCAAACCCCTCGCTGACCACAACGATGCACCGCCCGCGCTCGAGCAACATCCGGTTGACGTTTTCTGTCAACTCGTCGAGTGTCAGACCCGATTCAGGCAAGTAAATCTGCAGAGGTATCTCGCGTTTTGGATCGGCGAGGCGTGACGCGGCGGGTATGAAACCGATATTCCTGCCCATTGCCTGCAGCACTAGGACGGGATCGGCTGGCGATGATCCCCTGTTCTCCTCTTCAGCATTTTGGACAATGCAGGTCCAGTATTTCGCGACGCTGCCATACCCGGGAGTATGATCGATTAGCCGGAATTCATCATCTCCGAGGTCGTTATCGATGGTTTTGGCGACTCCCACCGCCTTGAGTTCAAGCCCTCTCTCCTCTGCCAGCGCGGCAATCTTGTGGGCCGTGTCCATCGAATCGTTGCCACCGATGTAGAAAAACGTGCCGATATCATGCGCCTTAAAAACCTCGATCACTCGTTCAAAATCGGCACGTTGATTTTCCTTCAGTTTGTAGCGGCAAGTACCTATCGATCCAGCAGCGGGTGTTGTCCGCAAATAGTGGATTTCCTCCTCAGGCTGTCCACTCAGGTCGAGCAGGGTCTCCTGCAGGATTCCCTCGATACCGTGCAAACCTGCGTAAACCGTTCCAAAATGATCCGAATAACTCTTGCACGCGTCGACGATTCCTCGGAGCGAATTATTGATTACCGGAGTCGGCCCGCCTGATTGGGCGACAATAACATTCCGCCCTGTTGCCATCTTCTTTCCCCCCTCACGCTCAAGAAATACCTTGTCCTGTATTCTTCACCTGTCCCTGTTCTGCCAATCGGTACAGCTTTTCTCCAGCCCGTGGAACCACGAGAATTCCTTCCTCCTGGCGGTTTTGCCAGTCCGAAATCTTGATCGTATTCGGATTGCGGTATCCGAGGTTTATCCTGCGGCAAACCCCCTCGGGGATACCCGTCGCAAGGGTAACCTGGATTCGGGGTGTTTCCACACCGTTGTCAAATGTCCCCATTCCCTTAACATGTGTGGAGTGGGCGAGTAGTCCGCCGGGGACTGCGCTGAATCGGTCCATCTGTCGGACGAAATAATCCCGAACGTGGTACCCGATACGCTGCAGTGTTTCCCCATGTGTGACCGAGACTTCCGTGATGTGAGGACCATAGATGATGAGTTCACCTCCATCCTCGACGACGGACTCTAGTTTGTACATCCCTTTCGCACCGGTCCACAGATCATGGTACATCTCTGGAACGACCGAGAGTACTTGCCTGTAGGCACGTTGGAGATAGACGACATTCACCTTCGCCGAAAGATCCGCCGCCGCCGCCCAGGCCTCCTCGGGTGAACCGATGAACAATCCATGAAGATCCTGCGTTCCCTGAACCACCAGAGCGACACAGATCTTTTCCATGGACAGGAATGTGGCGGCTCGATCAACTACCTCTCGAACCGGGGTATGTTTCTTACCGATAATGTTGACGTTACAGATCAACGCCCCAAGCCAGTGAAATGCGTTGATGATTTCCGGACCCGAGATACCTGGAAAGAAATACTTATTGCCCCCCGAGAAGCCAACGACTTCGTGAGGAAAAACCGGACCGACGATCAGCAAGGTATCATAGTCGTAGACCATCTTGTTGACAGTTACCGGGATATCCTCCAATATCAGGCCATGGGAGATCTTTTGGACTTCCTCCGAAGGAATCGTTCCGGCCAATCGCAGATGCCGGGGATCATTCCAGTGATGATTGAAGAATCCGGCCTTGGGAAAACGAGTCCTGTGTTCCTGTTCATCTCGAATTCCCACTCGCCGATAAATCGCATCCGGGGACATCGGCGGATGGGTTCCGAGAGCAATAAGCAGATCGAACGTTGCGGTCCGATTCGCGAGCAGGTCGTAAAGGGTGCGAAACATGAGATCGATCGGTCCGGAACGGGTATCGTCGGGTACGATCAGAAGCAGACGTTTGCCGTCCAGCTCACGATCCGCGAACGCCTCGTGGCAAAGCTCCCTGACCCGCCGGTCGCTCAGGGAATCGGTCTCCGAACCGAATCCGATCATGAATCGCTCAGCCATTCCGTATGGAAAAATTCCCCCCGCGGTCTGTCCACCCGTTCATACGTGTGGGCGCCAAAGTAGTCCCGCTGGGCTTGAAGCAGGTTCGCGGGCAACGTTTCTGTCCGATAGCTGTCGTAGTAGGCGAGGGCGCTGCTGAAAGCAGGAATGGGAATGCCGAGTTTGACCGCCTCTGCAATGACCCCGCGCCAGGCCTGCTGATTCTCGTCGATGGCAGCATGGAAATAGGGATCAAGCAGGAGGTTGGGCAGATCAGGCCTGTCATCAAACGCCTGCTTGATCTTTCCGAGGAATTGCGCCCGAATGATGCAGCCACCGCGCCACATGAGTGCGATGTCACCGTAGTTCAGATCCCACCCGTATTCCTTTGCAGCAGCCCGCAACAGCTGGTAACCCTGGGCATACGAACAGATCTTGGCGGCGTACAGCGCCCGGCGAATTTTTTCAACCAGGTCCACACTTTCGCCCTGCCATTTTGGATCAGGCCCGGTGAGGACTTTGGAGGCGGCCACCCGTTCCTCCTTGATCGCACTGACCGCACGCGCAAAAACCGCTTCCGCGATCGTCGGCGCTGGAACCCCGAGGTCGAGAGCCGCCTCACTCGTCCATTTCCCGGTGCCTTTCTGGCCTGCCGTATCAAGGATCACGTGAATCATCGGTTTGCCGGTCTCGGGGTCCACCTTGGCCATGATATCTCGTGTGATCTCAATGAGATAGCTGTCCAGCTCGCTCTTGTTCCAGTTTTCGAACACATCATGCATCTCAGCCGGGTTCATCCCCAACGCACGCTCCATCAGGGTGTAGGCTTCGCAGATCATCTGCATGTCGCCGTACTCGATCCCGTTGTGTACCATCTTGACAAAATGCCCGGCGCCATTCGGACCCAGCCATTCGCAACAAGGTGAGCCGTCTTCCACCTTGGCCGAAATACTCTGGAAGAGGGGTTTTACATAAGGCCACGCCCCGGGAGAACCCCCCGGCATGATCGAGGGACCTTTCAGCGCACCTTCCTCACCGCCGGAAACACCCGTTCCGATGAACAGTACATTTTTCCTCTCCAGGTATGAGGTTCGTCGAATGGTATCCAGAAAGTGGCTGTTTCCCCCGTCGATGATGATATCCCCGGGTTCAAGATGAGGCAGGAGCTGTTCGATGAATTCGTCTACCGGCTTGCCCGCTTTGACCATCAGCATCACCTTGCGGGGACTCTCCAGGTTGGCGACCAGTTCCTCAATCGTATGGAACCCGCCGATGTTTCTGCCCTTGGCACGGTGTGCTATGAACCGATCAACCTTTTCGATCGTGCGGTTGTAGACAGCAACAGAAAATCCGTGATTTTCCATGTTCAGGACCAGATTCTCTCCCATGACGGCGAGTCCGATCAAACCGATATTGTACGTCTTCATCTCTCACTCCTCGCATCAAGTGTCAGCGAATCAGGGTCATGGATTCCTGAGAAAATCCTGATTCCATGCGGATGAATCCAGAACAGGATCAGATCGTTTTTGCCGTAAAACCACCATCAACTCGGATAATCGCGCCAGTGACGAAGGAAGAGGCTTTTTCCGACGCAAGCCAGATCACCGCTCCGGCCAGTTCCTCGGCTTCGCCGAATCTGTTCATTGGGGTGTGAGATAGAATCTTGGCGGTCCGTTCCCGGGTCAATAATTTTCGATTCTGCTCTGCTGGAAAGAATCCCGGAGCAATGGTATTTACCCGGACGTTGTGCTCTGCCCATTCGCCCGCCAGCCACTGTGTCAGGTTGTTTACTCCAGCTTTGGAAATGCTGTAGGTAAATACTTTCGAAAGCGGGGGTCCCGAGCTCGCGGATGAGATGTTGATGATCGAACCACTCCGCTGATCGATCATCACCTGGCCGAAAACCTGGCAGGCGAGGAACATGCTCTTGAGATTCACATCGATAATTCTGTGCCATTCCTCCTCGCTGATTTCAAAAAAAGGAGTCGCCGAGTTCATTCCGGGAGCGTTCAACAGAACATCTATCCTGCCCCACGTGGAAAGGATCTGCTCCCGCGCAAGCTCCAGCTCAGTCCGGTTCGTGGCATCCAGACCGATTGCGATGCAATCCGATTCTGTTTTGATTCGGATCTCTTCCGCACGTTTTCTGGCGGCCTCTTCGTTGAGATCCAGCACGGCTACTTTTGCTCCTGCCAGACCCAGCGCCGAAGCCATTGAGCCGGCAAGCACTCCACCAGCTCCGATGGCAACGGCGACTCTCCCATCGAGGGAGTACAATGCGTCCAAATAGGCCATCGATCACCCCCCGGAATTAAAGTCTTGGACGGTCATCACCCTGATGCCGGGTCGAACGAAACTGCCGCACATGCCGCTGAAAATGTTTGACGAGATTGGCATAATGCTGATCTTCATACGTTTCGAGCACGCTGAGAATCCTCTCCTTGAAGAGGTACGAACCATCGAATGCTCTGTCAGTCAAAATCCGTCCGAATGTTACGTGAAGCACCTGCCTTGCATCGTCCGAATCAAAGAGACGTTCCAGATCCGAATTCTTCAACGCTGTGCCCTGCGGTACATTGTCGAGCACCGCCGACACGTGATAGGATCTTCGCTCCGTTTCGTACAACTTCCGACTGTACTCGAGAATCTCCCGCATCAGTTCCGGTTGCACCTGGGCAACCGTACGAAGCGCTTCGAGATAGCTCGTCCCTGCCGTTTTTACATGGACAGGGCTGCCCTTCAGCTCTCCGATAACTCTGTACACAGAAAATTTGTCACTCCCGGAATGGATACTCAGTTTGTATCCTCCGAGATGTCGGGCAATCTCCAGATGTTTTCGGTATTCCCTGCGAAACTCTCCAAGATCACCACGAAAGTCGATCCCTTTTTCGAAGGTACCGACGAACCTCGGCGCGAGACTGATGAGCTCGACATCAAGACGCTTCAATTCGCTGGCAACGAAATAGTGTTCGAAAGGTGATGTCACCGATTCCGTCTCATCCACAGACATCTCGAATTCGCAGGGATGGTCAGGATAGCGTCGTTTCAGGTAACGGAACATGGTGACGGTATGGGCCAGGGACTTGCCATATTTCACAGCAGCACGCAACACCTCATCCCTCGAGGGTTGAAGGCTGAATCCGGATGAAAATCCGATTTCTCGTCCAGAATAACGGTCGACAAGCTCCGTCGCGGTGGTGTCCATTTCGTCGAACGGAACATCCTTAAAGCGATCCTCCAGTTCTGCTGGAGCAAGGATGTCGGCTTCGTTGATGACGTGATCTCCCGGATCAATGGTGAAAAAGTTGAATCCCGCCGCGACCATCCTGTCAACATCAGCAGGGGATTTCAGATGATCCGCATCCGCCCCAAACCCGTCATGGTATCCTTCCTGAAAAACGGTCCATACGGCCGCATCCATTACATCCTGAGGTTCTCGTCCGGTCCGGTTGAGTTCGCGGATGGACTGCTGTGCGAGGATCGGCCTGAATCCACTCCCGAGTATCCCTCGCAACTGGCCGGGACCTGCCACTCCCAACCGATCTCCGAGTCCGAAGGAATCCGAAGTCCCAAGCAGCACGGGACGGGTGAATGCGAACCGCTGCTGGATCTGCTTTGCATTCTCGTGATTCATGGAAAGACGCAGCAGTCGTGCTCCCCTGTCCAACACGCCCACTTCTTCGATATCCGCGAAATCGGTGAGTACATCCTCAACGCTTTTCAAGACCGCGTATAGATGCTTGCCCCGTAAGTCCCGCCCGATAAAAAACAGCGTCTCGCCATGACGATGAACCGACCGCGGATAACACCCTGTTCTCCAAGACTCGTCAGATATTTCCCATCGAAGACCGTTGTCTTCAGGAGGTGACTCCAGCAGACGGAGCAGTGATTCGTAACTCAGTGTCACGATCCATTGTCCTTTCCTTCGAATGACCTCGATGTACGGTCAAAAAATAAAAACCATCCGAGAACAGGTCACAATCCTCGCCTACTCACCAGTCGAGCGTTTTCCGTTGGGAGCAATAATCAGATCCCCGCCTGCAATGTCCTCCCACCTGTAATAGTGAAAGGTCCTGTTGTCGGACATCGCCACGAACAATCCCTTGCTGAATTTGTCGTTCAAGACAGCATTCGTGACATCGGAACCATCGCTCTCAGTTGTCGAAACGTTGATAACTTTCAAGAGCGGATGGCTGTGCGGATTGCCTGCTTCCCCTTCACGCGGAAAGATCCGGAACTTGTTCGCTCCCTGGTCAGAGACGAGGATATAACCCGTTCCGTCATCGATCATATAGATCGAGATGCCCTCGTTGTCATCGGAAAACATATCCGTTCCAAAGAGAGCGAGCTGGACGTTGGCGTCCGCTGCATCCGGGTCGGCTTCGTACTTTCTCACACCAATAGTTTCATCGCAGTAGTAGATGTACCCCAAAGAGTCGTCCACGGCGATGGCCTCGATTTCCTTGATTTCGCTGTACTCACCAAATTTGCGAACTACGGTGCCCTTGACGTTTCCGGTACCATCATCCTCGAGTAGATATTGCCAGAGGTAGCTCCCCGACGGTCCTTCTTTGCGGCCAACAATGGCGAAGATCGCACCGTCCGTGGGCCGCCTGTAAAGTGCGATGCCCATGGGAGCGCGAAGACTATCTCCAACAAACACTTCAATCCCACCATTATCAACCTGCTTCATTTCCGGCAGGCTGAAAACACGGATTCGACTCGTATATCGTTCGGTGGTCACAGCGATATCAACGGGTTCGCCGCTGAGCATAAGTCCGTATTCAACATCAACGTTATTTGGCCGTTTCAAGTTGCGGACAGTCTTTTCCTCGATGATTCTGCCTTCGAGGTCATAGACGTACAAGGCCCCGTCCTGATCCTTGTCGGTTCCGATAATCAGGCTCTGTGCCCTGTCATCCGGGTTCAGCCAGATCGCGGGATCATCCGTATCGTGCAACGTGGGTTGTGTGATTACTACGGGTTTCAGAACTGCCATGGGCGGCGCAGGAGGTGCAGGTGAAGCCGTGGGTGGCGGTTGTTCAGGAACCGTTTTCGCAGTCGTCATCGCTGTTTGTGAACCGATGCAACCCGATGTTCCGATCAGTATCAGCAACAGGGCTGCCAGCGTAATGATTTGTTGAGTTCTTGTTCTCATCTCTTTGTACCCCTCTTTGAATGAGCTCGTTTTTGCAACTCACCGGACAATCCACGTCTCAGAATCTTCAGTCCCCTCATCGAAGCGTAACGGTCTGAGTCAATTCATAGGGTCCACCGAAACCATTGTTTCGATAGAATTCAACCTTGACCCCTTCACCCTTGATCACAATTCTCAGGAATGTGCTGCGTGAAAACGTGGAATTGGCCCAGAAGCGATCGATGTATTCCTGACGCATTTCAGTGCTGTCCTTGAAGGCCTGGTAAATGGCGAGCAGGGCTTTGACCGGAGACTCTTCCGAGAGACCTTCAGCGCGAAGCCAGCCGTCATACTTCGATTTCTTCTCCATGTATCTCTTGAGGACCGATTGCTCGCTGGACAGATCGTCTTCGTAGCCCTTGGCGAGGCATTCAGTGATGTCCTCATAGATCGTCTGCGGCGCCGGATCATCCTCGATCCCGCGTGCATGACCCGAATCGATCTGCCATACTCCGTTCAGGTTTCCGTAGGAGGTGTTGTGGGTGTGACCGCACAAATACGCCACCACGCGATGTTTCAAGAGGAGCTGGTGAAACTGGAAATTGGTATTTTCATCGATTGTCAGGATATCATCGACGTGGCGGAGACGCCCGCTGTCCATATCCGGAAGTGAGATGATCGGTTCATGGCCGATGACGAACAGCAGAGGTTTGTCCGATTCACTGAGATCCCTTTCAAGCCAATCGAGGATCTCGGGAACGATACGGCCCTCAGTGGCCGCATCTGAGACTCCGTCGTAGTACTGGTTGATGACTGCAAAATGACTGTTGCCCCAATCAAAGGAGTAGGTCGTCGCCTCTGATCCGGGTGGTCCGGTGCGAACCAGATTCGGCAGTGACACTCCATCATCGTTGTAGTGCCTCAGGTATTCCAGATACTCCTCTTCGGCAAGCTCATGGTTTCCAATGACGGGGTACCAGGGATACTCCTCGCCAAAAACGATGTCAACACACTCCCGTACCGCGTAAGGCGGATCAATGTCCCCCGGGGAAATCAGGAACTGACCATTTCCCACCTTTTTCATCGCCTCGAGTGCACCGAGGAAATACTTGCTGTTTCTATACTCCTCCGTCGCCCAGTATCTCATGTCTGCGGCAACGAAAAAGGACCAATCCTTGTCTTTCTTCCCCCATGCGTGGGCATCCGTCCCGGTAAGAGAAAAGACGACGATGGTCAACCAGATGAACAGTAATCTCTTTTGCATGATCTGACCTTTGTTTCTCTATCCCAATTCCGGCTTTAGCAGCAGAGCTCCAGCGGTCGAACGTCGACCCGAAAACCACTGGTAGAACGTGCTGTTGATACTCCATCCCTTCGCTCATTCCGCACTTGATCTGGTTCCCTGACTGCCCCTTTGTTCACTATTGCCGATATTTCTCATTGACCAATCGTTCGATATCGCTCAAAGGCCGTTTGATCGGTCCCTCAGCCTCCATCTTCAGGCTGGTTGTAGCCGCGGACCAGAGAACCGCTTCGGCAGGTTCGGCAGACAGACGCTTGGCGGCGTAGGAAGCGATGCAAGTATCACCCCTCCCGCTTCTCCCGACCAGTCTCTCGACATGGAACGGAGCCTCATGGTATCGCCCTTCAGCGCGAACGAGTATTCCATGGCGATGGGTTAGCACGACTTCTTTCGGACCGTACCCGGCAAGGATGTCGGTCGCCCGGTACATATTCGACTCCCCTGTAAGTGATTCCGCTTCTTTCGCGTCCGTCTTGAGGATGTCAATCAACGAGAGGAGTTCACTCATTTCAGGCCATTCCGCGTGAACGAGCAATCCGTCCTCTGCTATGATTCGCAGAAATCCCTGAACGTCCGCGACCAGCATTCCGGCGCGATGCCGCAACTCACGGATCACTTCGAGAGGGGCTTCCCCGCGAATCGAAGCGTTGATCAGGAATGCTCTGGCATCCAAACCGTCGAACTGGTCGAGAGTGTATGAACCAGCGTCATTTGTGCAATAGAGTTTTCGTTCATCGGGGTTATCGGTTGGATACTCGAGCCGCATGTGTGTCGATGAAGAAGTGAAATGCGGATAGACCACAATCCCAGCCTGCTCGAGATTCTCAACGATCTGCGAGTCCGACTGGGCAAGCCGGGTAACCGCAGCGACTTTCAGGCCAAGCGCTGCGACGGCGTGTGCACCGTAATTGAACCCGCCACCGTCGACATACCTCGTTCCCGCCGAAGAAACGATGGTGTCCTTGGTGTAATTCCCGAAAATGACTACATCAAAACGTCTGTTCATCTTTCGTCCTGTCTGTTATTCGCTGTACTTCGCATTCCACAACGACGTTGCTAGGATCAGCGATATGATCGAAGCGCCGACCCAGAAATAGATTACCGTGGTAAAGTCGTAGTACCTCACTCCCTCTACCAGCGTCATACCCTTCTGAATCAGGTAGCCGCTGATGCGTTCCTGAGTGGCGGCGGCGAGATAGCTGAAGACACCGATGACGCCCATCACTGCGCCCGCTGCTTTCTTTGGAGCGATATCCGTGGCAAACAGGCCTCCGAGCGTTGTCACCAGTCCGTTCATGGAAAATCCGTACATGACAAAAGCGAACATGAGCAGGATCGGTTGCCCCGGCGGGGCGAAGAAAATGATGAAAAGGGCGACGATTTCAATCAATCCGAAAATCAGCGTGACTGGAGGGCGTCGGGCGTTGAAAAGCTTGTCGGAGGCATAACCATACGCCAGGCATCCAACGATTCCCGAGACAGTGTTCAGACCGAGAATACCGCCCGCCTCAACGAGTGAGTATCCTTTCGCCTCCTGAAGATAGAGAATCCCCCAGGAATTGATTGCGTAACGGGTTACGTAAGTGGTAGCGCTTGCCAGTCCGAGAACCCATATCGCAGGCAACTTGAAGATAAAGAGCTGTGTTTTCCATGTTTTGAGCGGTTGACCGTCGGCACCTTTCACAGGATTGCCGTGATCGTTCTTCCATTCCGCAACAGTCGGCAGTCCAAGGGTTCGGGGACGATCTTGCAGCAGGGTATAGATACCCACAGCCGCGAGGATGCAGAGAATCGCAGGACCGATGAACCCTCCCCGCCAGCCGAACCACGTGACGAACGCTGCAACAAGTACGAACGTCAGTCCTTCACCGATTGAATGGGCGGTACTCCAGATGCCGTAGAATCGGCCACGCTCCCTGTTACTGAACCAACTGGTCAGGGTCACAATACCCGACGGCGCGCCGAATCCCTGGAACCAACCATTCAGGGCCCAGAGAATCACCCAGATCCAGAGGATCGTGGATGAAATTCCCATCATCAGGTTGATCAACGCGGAGACCAGAACGCCGAAGGCAAAAAACTTCCTGATATTGGCGTGATCCGAGAGAAAACCGTTGGTCAGCTTACCGAACGCATAGGTATAAAAAATCGCAGAACCGATAATTCCCAACTCTTCAGCTGAAAAAATATTGCCGTCAATCAATGGCTTTTTCACAACTGACAACGCCAGCCTGCAGGTATAGACAACTCCATACCCGAGGGTGATCGCAAGCATTACGGAGATTCGATGTTTCCGATAGAGCCGGTCCACCTCCTGTTTGTCCTCGATGAGTGGTTTGTCCACCCCGGATTTGAAAAAGTTCACCAAGTTCACGCACGCCCCCACTATGATTCACAACTTGGTCAGTCTCGCGGATCCGAACAGCCGTCGAAAACCAGTCTTGTAACTCCTATTCAACCTTCACCGGGCGCCCCTCTTTCAGCGATTTCATTGCGGCCAGACCGATGAGTATCGGCTTCAAGCCGTCCATGCCGCTTACCGGAGGATTGGTATCTTCGAGAATCGCCTGCAAAAACGCCTCGACCTCGATCTGAAAGGAAACCTGATAGCGATCGAGGAAAAAATCGAGTGGACGGTCTGTCGTGACCCCTTCATTCGTCATCAGCATCGTCGTTGTATGCGTTTCGTTCGCTGCGCAGATACTCCCTTTCGATCCGAACACCTCGATTCGCTGATCGTACCCATAGACCGCCTTGCGACTGTTGTCGATTACAGCGAGGGCACCATTTTTCAGACGAATTGTGGTGATGGCCGTATCCACATCGCCAACCTCCGCAAATGCCCTGTCTGCTAAAACAGCTCCCGCGGCGAAGACCTCTTCCACCTCACTCGAGGAGAGATAGCGAACCATATCGAAATCGTGAATCGTCATGTCAAGGAACATGCCACCTGAATCCCTTATGTACTCGGTGGATGGAGGGGCGGGGTCACGAGCCGTGATCCGGATGTAGTAAACCTGACCGATCTTGCCAGCATCCACATCCTCCTTGATACGTCTGAAATTCGGATCGAAACGCCTGTTGAAGCCTATCTGGAGCTTTACACCTGCCTTGCTCACCTCGGCCAAGGCCTCTCGGATTCGCTCAGGGTTGAGAGCGATCGGTTTTTCGCAGAAGATGTGCTTGTTCGCTCGGGCTGCCTGGATGATGTGATCGGCATGAAGTGGTGATGGTGAGAGGATCAGGACAGCATCGATTTCCGCGTCTGCAAACACATCCTCCGGCTGTTTCGACCAGTCCAGTCCGTGGGAGACTGCCCACGTCTCATCGATGTAAGGATCGGCGATCCGCTTCACCCGGATATTAGGTATCCGGATCAGGTTTTCCGTATGAAGTTTTCCGATCCGACCTGCCCCGACAATACCGAGAGTGATCTGTTTCATGATTCGATCCTCACCGCCATGTTCTGTTCAAAGGATTTCGCTGCCGCCTGGGAAATGCGCACGGCAGCCTTGGCGTCAGCACCGGAAACCGGAACAGGTTTGTCGCTGCGCACGCTGGAAAAAAACTGGCGTTGTTCCTCGACAAACGCCTCACGGAATCGTTCGACGAAACTGAAATGCGGTTTGTCTGAATACACACCTTCTGCTGTGCTTAACTGAATCTGGGTCGGCGTCGTGTTCCTCGCCCAGACACTTCCCTTGGATCCAAAAACCTCGATTTGCTGATCATAACCGTAGTTGGTTTCCCGGCTGTTGTCTACGATGCACAACGCCCCGTTCGACAACCGCAAAGTGATCAGAGCCGTATCAATATCCCCGAGTTTTTCGATCTCGGGATCGATCAGCACCGCACCCATGACAAAAATCTCCTCAACCTCGGCTCCGCTGAGATACCGGACTGTATCAAAATCATGTATGCAGAAATCCATGAAAAGACCGCCGGAATGAGGAATAAAATCAAGTGCAGGCCGAACCGGATCACGATTTGTGATGCGAATGATCTGTTGATTTCCGATCTCACCGGCCGCTACTGCAGCTTTCACTCGGCTGAAATCCGGATCGAATCTTCGATTGAATCCCACCTGCAGCTTCACTCCCGCCGTCTTCACCGCCTCGATCGCTTCGTCAATTTCCTCAGGCGTGAAGGCGATGGGTTTCTCGCAGAACATGTGCTTTCCCGCAGCAGCCACCTGTTTGATCATCGCGACATGTTCAGTGGAAGAGGTGGCGATTACAACGGCCTCAAGTTCAGGATCAGCCAACAGTTCCTTCACATCTTTGGTCGCGTTCGGAATACCGGATTCGTGAGCCCATTCCTCGTTGAGTGCAGGATCTGCAACCCATTTCAGAGTGACATCCGGAATCAGGGAGAGAATGTTTGACGCATGCATCTTGCCAATTCGTCCTGCCCCGATCAGGCCTGCAACGATTTTGTCTTTTGACAATTTATCCCCCACTTGAATCGAGCGTCCCCACCCCATGGCGGGGAGTTCATGGCCCTCTTGCTTACTCAAGAGATTCCCGGGTAATCAGTTCGATGGTTACCGGGATGTAGTCCGGAATCTCCTCACCGGAGAGTTGCTTGACCGCGTTTTCGACAGCAAGCTTTCCCATCTCGTAGGGATGTTGGGCGATAGAGCCGGTCATTGTTCCCTTGCGAATCGCTTCACGCCCATCCTTGATCGCATCGAATCCGATCACAATCAAATCATTGCCCTTGCCTTCCGCCGCAATCGCTTCGATCGCGCCAAGCGCCATCATGTCGTTGCAGCAGAAAAGGGCATCGATGTTCCGGCAGGATTTCAGGATGTTCTGGAAGACATTAAATCCCTGGTCACGTTCCCAGTTTGCGGTCTGTGAGGCGACAATCCTGATCCCGTCTTCCTTGTCGATGACATCATGAAAACCGGATAACCTCTGGTCACCGGTCTCGTGCCCGGGAATTCCTTCGAGAATTGCCACATCTCCCTTTCCCCCGAGCAGGTTGACGATAAACCGCCCGGCGATCCTGCCTCCCTCAAAATTGTCCGAGCCTATGAAGGTGGCAATCTTTCCACCCGCCTCCTCCAGTGTGGCCATGTCCACTTGAGTGTCGATCACGAGCACCGGGATCTGCCGTTCGTTGGCCTTCAGAATGGCTGGAATAATTTCACGTGAACCGCTCGGGGAAACGATGATCGCTGAGACGTTGCGTTCGATCAGATTTTCGATGATCTGCATCTGCTTCTCGACGTCTACTTCCCGTTCGGCAGCTTGCACAATCAAGCTTACTCCGCGCTCCGAAGCAGTCTCCTCGGCTCCTTTTTGAAGGTCGATGAAGTAGGGATTGTTCAAGGTTTTCAAAACCAGCGCCAAATCCAGATCGTGCTGTTTTTTCTGTTTCCCGCGCTGGCAACCCACCGCCATCAGCAGAACCAACCCGAGAAAAAAGGCCGTGAGGAATCTTGTCCCTTTCATCCGAATTCCTCCAATCCTACTTCCCGTGCTTCTTCAGCGTCATATCGATGAGCACGGCAATGATGATGACCAATCCGATCACCGTCTGCTGCACAAAGGAGGACACGCCGAGCAAATTGAGTCCATTGCGCAGCACTCCCATGATCAGCGCACCGATCAGGGTTCCCAAAACGCGGCCCTCACCGCCCATCAGACTCGTCCCCCCAATAACCGTCGCAGCAATCGCGTCGAGCTCATACATAATCCCGGCGATTGGCTGCGCTGAGTTCAGACGGGCGGTGAGGATGATCGCCGCTACACCGCTGAGCATGCCACAGATTCCATACACCAGAGTCTTGTAATACTTTACGTTCACACCGGAGAGAATCGCCGCCTCTTCATTTCCCCCGATAGCGTACGTGTATCTGCCAAGCTTCGTCCGGGTCAAAACAAAATGGGCCAGTGCGTACACGATCAGCATGATGACCACTGGCGAGGGGATGCCGAGCATGGTCCCTGTCGCCAGGAATCGAAACCCCTCGGAAAATCCTGAGATCGGACGTCCCTTTGTCCAGAGCAATGCAGCGCCCCGCGCGACACTCATCATCCCCAAGGTCGAGATGAATGGCGGAAGATTACCCCGTGTAATGAGAATTCCGTTGACACTACCGCAGAGAAATCCAACAACGATGGCCAGCAGGAGGGCGATGGGCTCGGGCACTCCGGCCTGGAGCGCCGACGCCGTGACCACGCCGGTAAAAGCGAGGATTGATCCCACCGACAGATCGATACCGGCGGTGATGATGACAAAGGTCATCCCGACGGCGATGATCGCGTTGATCGAGGTCTGAAGGGCGACATTTGAAAGGTTGGAGAAGGTGAGAAAATGGGGGGTCAGGATCCAGAGAATCATGCAAAGAACGATCAGGCCAATGAACGTTCCGAACTGCCTGCCGTTGTGGATCATGAGTTTTCCGATTCGCATCTCACGCCCCCAGTGCACAGTTCAGGATTTGTTCCGGGGAGGTCTTCTGCGCCTCAAAATGTCCCCGGATCCGGCCGTTGCCCATGACGAGGATTCGATCGCTCATTCCAAGGATCTCCGGTAACTCCGAGGAGATCATGACCACGGCAACTCCCCGCGATGCAAGTTCCCGGATTAACTTGTAAATCTCCATTTTGGATCCTACATCGACGCCCCGGGTTGGCTCGTCGAAGAGAAAGATCTCAGAATCACAGCACAACCATTTGCTGATTACGACCTTCTGCTGATTTCCACCGCTCAGGTAAAGTGTTTTCTGGTGAATGCTGGGGGTTTTGATCTTCAACTCATCGATGTACCGGACAGCCATGGAAGTTTCCCTGGAATTCGATACCACGCCGAATTTCGAAAGCCGTTCGATACTGGGAAGGCAGATATTGTCACGCACAGACAGATCTAAAACAAGCCCGTGCAGTTTCCTGTCCTCTGTGAGAAACCCGAGGCCGTGGTTGATGGAATTCCGAGGCGACAGATGTGTCTGAAGCCGACCTTTAAGATAGACTTTCCCCGAATCGATCCGGTCGACTCCGAACACCGCCCGCGCAAGTTCCGTTCGACCTGAACCGAGCAACCCTGCAATACCCAGGATTTCTCCACGGTGGACGGTGAAGCTGATGTCCTTCAAGGTCTCACCCCTGTTGAGGTGCTCAACCCGAAGGATTTCTTCGCCTTTTCGCGTCTCCGATACCGGGAATTGTTCATTCACTTCCCGATTCACCATCATCCTGATCAGAGTCGGCCGGTTCACCTGGTCGAGATTGCGTGTACCAACCAGCTTTCCATCCCGCAACACGGTCACCCGGTCACCGATCTCGAACAACTCCTCCATGCGGTGACTGATGTAGATGATCCCGACACCCTTCATCTTGAGGCGAGTGATCGCCTGAAACAGTTCTCCGATTTCATGAGTTGTCAGAGCTGAGGTGGGTTCATCCATGATCAGGATACGGGCATCCAGAGATAATGCTTTGGCAACTTCCACCATCTGTTGTTGAGCAAGCCCAAGGTCAAAGATCCTGCTATCCGAATCGAGGTCGACATCCAGCTCCCGCAGGATAGCGCCCGCATCCTCCAGCATCTTGCGCTTGTCAATCACACCAAATTTGAGCGTCGGCTCGCGTCCGAGGAAGATGTTCTCCGCGACCGTGAGATGTGGAACGAGATTCAACTCCTGATAGATGACCCCAATACCCAACTCTTGTGCGTGCCTGGGATTTCGTATCTCAACTTCGTCGCCGTTAAGACGAATTATCCCAGCGTTTTTCGGATGTGCCCCACTAAGAATTTTGACAAGCGTGGATTTTCCGGCGCCGTTCTCGCCGAGCAGAACATGGATCTCGCCCGATTTCAGCTCGAAGTTGATATCCTCAAGAGCGGTTACCCCCGGAAATGTTTTCGTGATATTGCACATTTCCAGCAGAATTTTTCCGTTCCCCTGGTCGTCTGTGGAAATCAAAGCCATAGCCTCTCGTCCCGCAGAAACATCAGCCTGCAGTTCAGATGAATGAACGCATGTACGCGATGGTTTTCGCAGCTGCAGTATCGGAATCAGGAAGCGGTAATATCTCCGCCGAAAGGAACCCGTTGTAGCCAGTCCCCTCCAGGGTCGTTACGATCTCGCTGAAGTCCAGGTGCCCCGCTCCCGGGTGCCACCGATTGGAATCCGCGATGTGAAAATGGAAGATTCGCTCGCCAGCAGTGTGGATACTCTGAAGAGGGGAGGGTTCCTCGATGTTCATATGGAACGTGTCGAGTAGCAGACCTGCGCTGTCACGCTTAACGAAATCGAGGAATCGAAGGCTCTCGTCAACAGTATTTAGAAAATCCGACTCGTAGCGATTGATCGGTTCAATCACCATCTGGACATCGGGTTTGTAATCGGCGCAGTCACGGAGAGCTTCGATGCAGCGGGCTTCGGCGTCTTTGACGCTGATATCCCTGCCCCGGATGCCGCGAATCAATCCAATGATAACCAGCGCATTCAACTCCGCGGCGAGATCCATCTGGGCTTTGATACGAGTGATGGCTTTCCTCCGCACCACCGGATCCGGATGGATAAACGAAATCCCCTCCTCACCGAATGCCTGACCCGTGCCGATGGCGGGAATGACGAGTCCGTTCTTACCAGCGATGTTCACCAGCTCCGGTACGTTAAGCAGTCCCGGATCGCGCACGGCAATCTCGACCCCGTCATATCCCAGGCCGGCAATCTTGGCAACGTTCTCCGCCAACTGACCCTTGTAGGCCAAGGCGGAGAACGCTGCCGGTTGAGTCGAGAGAACGATACTCAGCTTCACGTCAGAGTCCCATCTTCTGTATCGCGTAGATGGGTCGCCAGCCTTTCGTGAAGGGTTCCTTCATGTACGGCTCCATCTCCCGGGCGGTGCGCATCGTCGTCTTCTCGATGGGCGGAACCTTGCCCGAGGGGAAAGCCTTCAGGATTTCGTCATGCAACAGTGTCAGATAGGAGAGAATTGCGGCGATGGTACGTTTCGCCTTCTGTGCAGTCGCGATATTCGGGCGTCCCACCACACCCTCGGGGATGGCAGCGATCTCGATGGGGAAGTGACCTTGTCCCTCCGACCATTTACACGGCCGCGCGAAGGGATCGACCGCTTTATCCATATGGCCATCGGGCAGGTATCCGGGAACCGACGTCTCCTGCGCCAGATCCATCTGCACGTATTCCTTTGCAAGCAGGAGCATCACCGAAGTCTCAGCCTCGTCGGCGTGGAAGAAGTTGTCGTCCCAATTGCCGCCACGATCCTTGGTGCGGAAGAACTCGCGGACTGCACGGTGCCAGTCGATAGTGCGGAAAATGCCTGGCAGATTCCACGTCTTCTGAAGTTCCTGGATCGCCGCCTCAAGCAACCACAGGTGGCCGTGGTTGTTGACCAGAATGATCTTGCGAAAGCCGTCGTTCCACAGACCGACCATTACGTCGATCAGCAGCCGCTTGAGCACCTCGTCCTCAAGGTGGACCGTCCCGGGCATACCCACATGGTGATGGGGATGACCTCCGTAGTTGAGCGGTGTCCAGACCAGGTTGCAGGGCGCGCCCTTTTTCGCGGTGAACCTCCGGACTCCCTCGAGGATCTGGGTGACCATCAGCGTGTCGAGGGCGGTTACGGTATGTCGACCGTGGAGCTCGGTACAACCGATCGGTACAAAGACGATGTCGTTCTTCTTGCGATTTTCGACAACTTTTTGCCGAATTGTGGTCTGTATGTAGGTACCCGGTTTTCCGAGCTCGGACGCACTGGGAATGCCGTAATCTGCAAGGATCTCTTCGATTTCAGCGTCAGACGCTTCCCAGATCCTCTTTTTCAGCCGACCAACTCCAGTGTTCTCGAATCTCAGATCTTCCCGATTGGTTGTCAGCCAGTCACTCATCTTTATCTCCTTCCCCCTTAAATAGAAGTGTCAATCGATCAATGCCGTGATCTTCACTTCTTCACGATCGGACTGAAGCCGGACAAGATTTTCCGGCACTTCTTTGATTTTAATCTTCTTCGTGACCATCGGCGTGACATCCATTCCGGCCGCCATGCTGCTGATCACACGGGGGAACGTACCGTGGCCCGAGTGACCCTGGGAACCGGCGACGTTCGCCCGACGAACCTGGAATACCTCTCCGTTCATGGGAATCCTGTCGTCCGCACGGGCGACGAGAACCACAGTGGAGTTGAGGGTACGTCCTTCCCAGATGATATTCTCGACATCTTTCCAGACGATGCTGGGCAGGCCGGTCGCTTCGAGGATCAGGTCTGCACCCATCCCCTTGGTGATTTCGAGAACAGCTTCGGTGACATTGACATCCTTGGGGTTGATTGCATGGGTTGCCCCCATGGAAAGGGCCATCTCTCGCCTTGCCTTGGAGGGTTCGGACAGAATTACTTTCGCGGCTCCGGAACGCCGGAGCACGGCACAGGCAGCAGCACCGATCGGGCCACCACCGAGAATCAGAACATTATCTCCGGCTCGGATACCACCCCCGCGCTCAATGACGGCGTTGTAAGCCACCGAGGTGGGCTCGACCAGACTTCCAAGAAGGAAGGCTTTCTCATCGCCATACTGCTCGCGCAATCCCTCGAGGCTCCACAGGTAGCGGGAATGCACCTTGATGTACTTGGCGAATGCTCCGTCAATGGAGAAGCCGATCTCCTGCAGACGTTCACAATGATTCGGATACCCGTCCGAGCAGGGTTTGCACTGGGCGCACCACTCCATCTCCTCAGAACAGACCGCTTCGCCTTTCTCATAGTTTTTGCCGGTTCGCTTGTTGAATGCGTCCTTTCCGGACTCGACCACGATCCCGGAGAATTCATGGCCCAGTGTGCAGGGAAAAGCGGTGAGACCGGGATAGTAGATATACCCGTCTTCATAAGACTGGTTCATGTGTACGTCGCTGCCGCAGATGCCGCAGGCCTTGACTTCGATCAGCACTTCCGAAGGCCCAATCTTTGGAGTTTCCTTCTCGACAAGCTCAACCCTTGGATTTCGCCAGACTTTGCTGCCTAAATAGGTTAGTTTACCATCGATGTCCTTTGAGCCGAGCTTGAAATCTGGCTTCGGATCCCAATCCGCAAAAAGAGTTATCGTCTTCATCCTTGATCCTTTCCCCCCAAAGAAAATCCTGTTTTTACAATCACTTGGTTTATGGAACTGGTAGTATCGAACGAATGGCACCACCGATCTGACTTGTTTCAATACTGAACGAGGGAGCCGCAGACATACTGGCGAAAAGCGAGCGATCTGGGAATCCGGTAGTCATGCGACAACCCGTTGTGAAATCGTTTACATGCAATGTGCTAAAAAAACGCCGCTGTCTACGGAGGTTGCACTTTTCTAATAATTGTAGACAGGAAGCCAATGTGACGAGTACCTTGGGGGGGTCAGAGTCGATTTCCCGTCGTGTAATCGTTTACATTCGAATTTAGGAAAAAGACTCTTCGAATACCACAGCCTCCGGGAGATTTCTTTAATTTTTTCGGTTATTCCACGGTTCAAGGTGCGTTCTCCAATGCCCGGTCGAAGGGCAATGATCCGGACGACCTACTGATCCGTGATTCGGCTTCACCGAATAAAACAAGAACACAAATTCCAATATTAAAATAACATAAAAGATTCGTTCAGACAGGCAATCGCGGACTTTCGTGTACTACCTGCCATCCACATGCACTTCTTTTTCAATCAGGTTGCTCTGTGGACTCCGAAAGAAATGAGGCTCCCGTGCAGGGCTCGCAATGGCGAGGTAAACGTTTTCATTTTCTTTCTGGTTCCTCTTCTCGATGAGGGTTTTCGAAATCCCCGCCGCGCTTCGCTGTCAACGATTTCTGAAGGTGACTGGTCATTGCTTTGGGGCGGATTCGCGAGATCCAATTCCATCTTTTCAGCCCTCTAAACCGATTGCAGATAGTGTAAACCTGCCTCCAAACGAGAGCTGAACCACAACATCCATCTCGTCCTAATTCTCCGATATATGCGCGTTCGAACAAAAGCAAGAGGATTATCCCGCATCAAAGCTGCAAAGAGAATCTGTAAGTTTTCATACGTTTACACGGAACTTAAACTCCTTCACCCATCTTTGGAGGCTTCAGGATGACGCTCTAATCCAGTATTGTTCGTTGTGTCGGATCGTGAACCAGTCGGCAGACTGCCGGAGACCCGACACCTATCGCTTTCCATGAGAGTAATTGGGGACAGTCCCTGGAAAGACCTTGGGGACCGTCCCTGATTACCGTCTCGCTGACGAACAGGCGAAATTGTGAGTGAGAGTTTCCAGTCAGTTGAGGAGGCAACTGCTTTTACATTATCTGGAAACTCTTGGATGTGTGGCCCGATCAGTCAGTTGACGGATCGGGTTCCTTCTCAGGCATGAGTGTCCACTGACGGTTGTGAGGACGTCGGGAAGGTTTTTACACCCAGCGCCCGAAACGCCTCCTGTTCAAGATGGTCCATGATCTCAATCAGTCGCTGTTCCCATATCGGGTAATCGTCAGGATCGAGATTCGCGGGCACCTGCAGAGGGGGGGCGACATGAAACGCCACCTTCGCGTAGGGCAGCGGCCAGTCGTTCCGGTCCCAGTTCCCAAACTGGATGTGGGGCCTTCCGATCCCCAGGCAGGGGAGGATCGGAACATTCGCCAGTGACGCCAGGGCGATAATCACGGCGTTGATGGACCGCCGGGGGCCTTCCGGTCCGTCAGGGATCAGTGCGATCGGTTTACCCGACCGAAGTGTTCGAATCAATCCTCGCAGCCCTGACAGTGGCTGATGCCCGCTTGACCCGCGAATATACTGATACCCAATCGGGCCGACGACTCGGGCGATCAGTTCTCCCTCATAATGGGGACTGATCAGCGGAATCAGGCCGAGGTTGCGGAGGGTATAAATTGCGACCGGCATGTCTCCGTGCCATGTGCAAAGGATGAAACTGCCTCGTTGCAGCGAGGATTGCAGATGTTCCCACCCATGCTTATGCATTCTCCACGATGCTCCGATCAGGCGATACAGGGGTGGTGCGAGAGTCTCCACGAGATCCGGTATCAACCTCCCCAGCGTACCGGGAGGTTGACCGGGGATGAGGGACGGTGTCGGTTTTGATCTCATGGTGTCACGACCTCTGTCGAAGACGGTTTGGTAAATGTAATAAATACATAGTGGTGGTTGGACCATTTGGAGCACCATAAAAAGCCCGGCAGATGGCCGCCGGGCGATGATGTTGTCAGATGATTTTCATTGTGCGCGGTGGTTTCGCGATTCGGCGACAATCCGCTCGTCTTCAGCCAGTCTCATGTCGTGTTCAACCATCATTTTCACCAGTTCATCGAAGGATACCCTGGCTTCCCAGCCGAGTACCTTTTTCGCTTTGCTCGGGTCACCAAGGAGATGGTTCACTTCCGTAGGGCGAAAGTAGCGTGGATCGATTTCGACGTATTTCTGCCAGTCCAACTCGAGCTGTCCGAAGATCTTTTCGACGAAATCCCGTACGGAGTACGCAACGCCCGTGGCTATGACAAAATCTTCTGGCTTTTCATGCTGCAGCATCCGCCACATCGCCTCGACGTAGTCTCCGGCATACCCCCAGTCGCGTTTTGCATCGAGGTTTCCCAGGAACAGTTGCTTTTGCAGTCCCAGTTTGATGCGCGTTGCGGCACGGGTGATCTTGCGTGTGACAAAGGTCTCGCCACGGCGTGGACTCTCATGATTGAACAGGATCCCGTTCACAGCGAAAATATCATAAGCCTCGCGATAGTTGATCACCTGGTGAAATGAATAGACTTTCGCGCAGGCGTACGGACTCCGAGGATGAAAGAGTGTCGTTTCGTTTTGTGGCGGAGGGGCGGCGCCGTACATCTCGCTGGAAGAGGCCTGATAGAATTTGATCTTGGGGTTGATCCGGCGAATGGCCTCCAGGAGGCGAAGCGTTCCGAGTGCGTCAATGTCAACGGTGTAAACAGGTTTATCGAAGCTGACACGGACATGAGACTGGGCGCCGAGATGGTAGACCTCGTCAGGCTGGACATCCGTGAGCAGCCAGGATAGTGAATTCCCGTCCGACAGGTCGCCATAATGCAGTTTCAACGGGGGTTGCTCATGTGGATCACGGTAGAGATGGTCGATACGATTTGTATTGAACGAGCTGCTGCGCCGGATGATCCCATGGACCTCATAGCCTTTGGACAGTAAAAGTTCCGTCAGGTAGGAACCGTCCTGACCGGTAATGCCAGTGATCAACGCTTTCTTCATCTCATCCCCTGCGAGGCTGTGGTGAAAAGGGTGGTGGCACCCTCAATGAAGGTCTTCTGTTGATATTTCCTTCGGCGGAAACGGCTCTTTCCCGCCTGTTATTGCGGGAAGCCGACTCCGTTCACTTCTGAAACAGTGCCCTCTCGCTGAGTTCGCATAACAGGTGCCCAACGAGTGAATGCATCTCCTGAATCCTCTGCGTGTCATCCGATGGCACGATGACATGGAAATCACAGACATCATTCATTTTGCCGCCGCGGTTGCCGAGGATTCCAAGCGTTTTCGCGCCTTTCTCCCGCGCGGTTTCGGCGGCCTTCAGAAGATTGCCGGAATTTCCCGAAGTGGAGATCAGGATGACAAGATCGCCCTGTTGGGCGAGCGCTTCAATCTGGCGGGCGAATACGTTCTCGAACCCGATATCGTTTGCACCCGCGGTCAGGATTGACGTGTCGGTCGTCAACGCGATCGCCGCGAGGCCCGGTCGTTGCAGATCGTGCGAAAGACGAATCATCCATTCCGCCGCCCAGTGCTGGGCGTCGGCTGCGGATCCGCCGTTTCCCGCCAACAGCAGTTTGTTGCCCCGTTGCAGCGTGTCGGTGATTTCGACAACGGCCGTCTCGATGTTTTCGATGACACTTTCCATGGCGCCGACAACTTTGGCATGATGGTGCAGCGCCTTGAGGATAGAATCTCTGATCATCCCGATGGTTCCCGGATTCAAGTGGATGTCCAATTGTACGAAAATTCCCCGCGCAGGAATGTAACTACCCATAAGCGCAGTCCCCAACGTGAACGTGAATGGAGATGCGTCCGTTGGTATCCATTTGCATCAGTCGTATCTTGGACTTAATTCATCGAGAAATCACAGGGTTAGTGAAAAGTCCAAGGATGGATGAGTGAAAAAAATCCTGGTCACGGGCGCTGCGGGGTTTATCGGATACCATTCCGCAAAACGTCTTCTGAACAAGGATGTGGAAGTGGTGGGCCTCGACTCGCTCAACGATTACTACGATCCCGCACTGAAACACGAACGTCTCCAGGATCTCGAATCGAGCCCGGGTTTCCGGTTCATTCTGGGAGACCTCGCGGACCGCGATTTTACGCTCAGAACCCTTGGTGTAGAACGGTGGGATGTGGTGATCCATCTCGCAGCGCAAGCCGGAGTCCGCTATTCGATCACCAATCCGTTTGCCTACGTTGACGCTAATCTCGTCGGATTTGCTAATCTTCTCGAGGGGTGCCGCCGCGCGGAAACACCGCACCTTCTTTTTGCCTCTTCAAGTTCGGTCTATGGGTTGAATGCACGATTGCCGTTTTCGGTCAGCGATAACGTCGATCATCCGATTTCCCTGTATGCGGCGATTAAAAAATCCAACGAGCTGATGGCGCACGCCTACGCGCACCTGTTTCAACTGCCGGCAACCGGTCTCCGCTTCTTTACCGTATACGGACCTTGGGGCAGGCCGGACATGGCTTATTTCCGTTTCGCCCGCGCCATTGAACTCGGGGAGAAACTTCAGCTCTATGCCGGCGGCGTATTGAAGAGAGATTTTACTTACATCGACGATATCGTGGACGGCGTGGTTGCTCTCGCCGGCAAAATCCCGAAACCCAATCCTCATTGGAATCCGGAATCTCCCGATCCGTCGTCCAGTCCGGCGCCTTACAGGCTGTACAACATCGGGGCGGGACATCCCGAGCCGACCTTGGAGTTGCTGCGTCTGCTGGAATTGGAGCTCGGTAAAGCAGCAATCGTCGAAAAGATAGGGATGCAGCCGGGAGACGTCGAATCCACATGGGCGGATGTAAAGAGCCTGCACGACGCCATCGGCTATCAGCCGAAAATTTCCCTTGCGGAAGGCGTTCGTCGTTTCGTTGAATGGTTCAGGAATCACTATTCCGGCGGGCGACCGATTCCGAAAGCGTAAGCGATGAGTGGCCTTTAACACAAACTGGATGGACAGAAGCGAGATGAACATTGTGGTTACAGGCGGCGCGGGATTCATC
>JAZDLX010000054.1:0-5843 GCA_043801585.1 bacterium
CCCTGCAATTCCACGAAGACAGGGGTGGCCTGGGATGACAATCCCAGGTTTCACCTGCATTATCGGTCAGAAGTGATGAGATTCGAGAATTCCGTCCCGGGCCACCCTGGCCGAGGCGGGACGAGAGTGGGTATACTTGGAAGACCCGAGATGTCCTTATCCGGGAGGATCGACTCCGGAGTCATCACAAGGTCAGTACCGCTGGCTACAGGATGGACATCCCCGACACAGCAATCAGTTAACTTGCACTCCAACGACGCGGCTCGACGCGATAAACGGGCCATGAGGCCGCATGTTTGTCGCTTGATGAGTGGCGAAATTGGCAGGTTCACGACCCGTAGAACGGAGGGAAAATGAATCCCCTGGTAAAAAAAACGCTGTTCTGGTTTCCCCGAGTTTTCACCATCGTTTTCGCGCTGTTTCTAATCATCTTCTCTTTTGATGTGTTTGAACATTCAGCGAATGTCGGGCAATTATTGCTTGCCCTCTTGATACATAATATCCCCACGATCCTTATCCTCTTGATTGTCTACTTCTCCTGGCGGCGCGAGTGGATCGCCGGAATTCTTCTTCCTCTTCTCGGCCTGATTCATCTCGTGTGGGGCTTCGGCAAGTTTCCGTTTCTGGCATACTTGCTGACCGAGGGACCGCTCTACGTCGTTGGAGCGCTGTATCTGCTCAACTGGAGGTGGCGGAAGATCCTTCGACCTGACACCGCAGCCGCGAACCTCGAGAAAGCACCTCCCGCAAATGAAGGAGGCGGTCAATGAACATCAGGTTTCTCGGTTCGAGATGGTTGAGATGGGCGGTCCTCACGATTCTGCTGACGACCTTCCTTGCGGGATGTGCGGCTTTCCGCTCGGATCTTCAAGGAACCTATAGCGCCAAAGGACAATCCACGCCCACACGGGGCACGGTAAGCGTTTTTTTCATCTTCGACCATGTGCGCCAGACTCTCGGCCTGGATGCAATTCCCAAGCTTCAGAACAAGCGGACCATGATGTGGGGATTTGACGACATCTTCCAAGATGCTCTCCGCGAAGTGCACAATCTGGGTCCCTATGCGACCTTCACCGAAGAATCCGATGACGTGAACCGCCCTGATCGGCGAGCGGTTCGTGACAGTCTCTGGACGAAGATGGATTACACGGTCAAGATTCGCATCGAATCCACCCAGCGATTCAGTAGCCTTTTCCTCGGCAGCCTCGCCTCTTCGGTCACTCTGACAGTGCTGCCCATTCCCTATCGGACTACTTACACCATGACGACGAGCATCTTCGACCGCAATCACCAGCTTCTGACCGAGTATCACCGTCAGGCGCACCTCACCCGATGGGTCGAGACGCTTCTTGTCTTCGTCTATCCCTTTGCACCCACGGCGCGTGTCCGGGAGGAGATCTACATGGAGATGCTGCACGACACTTTCCGTCAGATCGACCAGGAAGGGGTGTTGAAACCGGCCGTAACGGGGCAGGAGCAGGATTGATAGAGAAAAAGGGACAGTATGCTCACAATTCCTTCTGTTCTGAATTGTGAGCATACTGTCCCAGTTAGCTGGCAAGGTAAACAGGAAAGCACAAATCCGTCACCCCTTCACCCGCAGCCCTTCTTTTTCCAGCAGCCCCCGCAACCGCTCGCGTAAATCCCCCTGCAATTCCACGATGACACCTTTTGTTGTCCCGCCAGTGCCGCAGGCGTTTTTCAACCGTTTCTCGATAGCCCGGGCTTCGTCGCTGGAGACCCCCCTGAGTTCCACAACTGTCACCGTCTTGCCGCTGCGTCCTGACCTTTCCATGCGCAACACCGCTTCACGCGGTTCCGAGGCATGCTCACCGGATGCATTGGAGTTGTCGTTCCAGTCGATGGGGGAGGGGCCGGTGGAATAGACGAGTCCACCCGAGCCGCGCTTCTTTTTCCTGTCCATTGGATGCATCTCCATCGGGATCAAGCAAAAGGCCGTATCCTGGGACACGGCCAGCAAATTGTCAATTCAGAAGAACAACCTTACTCGCCGAGCGTCCGGCGGGGTTCGCGGCGATTGGTCAGCGCGAAGCTCAACGCCTCGAGTTCGATCGCCATGTTCTCATTCCGGACGAACACTCCCTCCGGCACCTGAACGGTGATCGGTGCGAAGTTGAGGATCGCTTTCACTTTCGCTTCCACAAGTCTGTCCACCACCGACTGGGCGAACTGTGCGGGCACGGCGATGATCGCGATCTTGACCTTGTGTTTATGGATCTCCTCATCGACGTTGGCAAAATCCGAGACCTCGATGCCGTGATAGACTTTTCCAACTTTCTGCGAGTCGCTGTCGAGCACCGCTTTGATCAGGAAGCCCTGCTGGCGGAACTGGTCGTAGTCGATGAGTGCACGGCCGATGTTCCCGGCGCCGACGAGGGCAACGTTCCACGTTTTGTTGATACCGAGAATGCGCGCGATGTTCCGCTGCAGATCGGCGACATAGTAGCCAAGTCCCCGCCTGCCAAAGGCGCCGAAGAAGGAAAGGTCCTTCCGCACCTGAGCGGCAGTAAGCGCGTTCATATCAGCCAGTTCCTGGCTCGAAATCGTCCGCATGCCGCGGTCGTAGGCGTACTTGAGTGAACGGTAATACTTACTCAATCGGCGCACGGTTGCGTCAGAGATTTTGTTGCCATCCGTGACGTTTGTCATGATGGATCCCCCTTATCGAGGCCATGGCGCTTGCTGCTGTCGGCTCCAGCGTACGCTCGTTTTAACGTTTTTTCCCGCTCTTGCCCTTTGCGGGTGCTTTTTTCGCAGGAGCCTTGCCTGCACCTTTCTTCGGTGCGGGTTTTGGGCTCGCTTTCTTATCTGCTTTCGCGGCAGTCTTCTTCGCCTGTGGTTTTGGCGCTGCTTTCTTTGCAGGTTTCAAGGGCGTTGATTTCTTGACAGGTTTCGAGGGTGCCGCCTTCTTCGCCGGTTTTGCCGGTGTTTTCTTCTCAGGTTTCGAGAGCGCTGCCTTCTTCGCCGGCTTCTTCTCTGGTGCGCTCTTCGTCGCTTTCTTCTCCGGCTTCTTCACATCGGTCTTTGACACTATTCCACTCTTGGACGCAGTGCCTTTGGTGCCACTGGTGCCGTCGGACTCGCCGGGCTCAGGCGCTTCGGTTTTCTCTGTTGGCCCCTCTGGCGCCGCTGCCGGGCCGGTCACTTTCTCCAGCTCGTCCTCGTCCTCGTTGACGACCTTGGCAATGCTGGAGATGCTGTCGCCCTCGTCAATCCGGATCAGCCGCACTCCCTGGGTAGCGCGCCCGATGACGCGGACATCCCTGGCCGGCATCCGGATCATCACACCCTTGTGGGTGATGATCATCAGGTCATCCTGCTCCACGACCTCCATGATCGAGATCATTTTGCCGACTTTCGGGGATGTCTTCAGCGAAATCACGCCGCCAGCGCCGCGCCTTGTCAGCCGGTAATCGGCGATTTCGCTCCGTTTTCCGAAACCTTTGTCGGTCACGACCATCAATGTGCCTTCTCGGCGGATGACAACCATTCCGACGACGTGCTGGCCCTTGGGCAGGTTGACGCCACGCACACCCGCGGCTGTGCGTCCCATCGGACGGACGTCGCTTTCCACGAAACGGACCGCCTTGCCGCCACTGGTGCCGAGCACGACCTCGCAGTCGCCGTCGGTGATCGAGGCAGCGATCAGTTCGTCGTCTTCAGGCACGTTGATCGCAATGATCCCGCCCTTGCGTACGTTTTTATACGCATCGAGAGAGGTTTTCTTGACCGTCCCGTATTTCGTACCAAGCAAAAGGTACTTGTCCTCGCTGAACTCCTTGACGTTCACGAACGCTCGCATCTGCTGTCCGTTCAGGTCAAGCAGGTTCACCAGCGCCTTGCCACGGCTGGCGGGACCCTGTTGCGGGATGTCGTACACCTTGAGCCAATGCAGGTGGCCGCGGTCGGTGAAGATCAGCAGGTATTCGTGCGAGCTTGCCACAAACAGGTGCTGAATGAAATCCTCTTCCTTGGTCTTCGCGCCGGTTCTACCACGACCTCCTCGTGCCTGGCGTCGGTAGGAGGAGACGGGCTGGCGTTTGATGTAACCGCTGTGGCTGATCGTGACCACCATGTCCTCTTCGGCGATCATGTCCTCGATCGTGAACTCTTCGTAATCCTTCACCACTTCGGTCCGCCGCTTGTCGCCGTACTCCTGCTTCAGCTCGAGGAACTCCTGCTTGATCAGCAGCATCCGTGCGCCGGCGTTCTCGATCAGGTAGGTCAGTTCGGAAATCAGTTCACGGAGCGTTTTCAGTTCGTCGAGCAGTTTCCGCGTTTCGAGTTGCGTCAGTCGGGAGAGACGCATGTCGAGGATCGCCTGGGCCTGTTTCTCGGAAAGCAAAAACTTCTTCATCAACCGTTCGCGGGCGTTCTCGACGCTGGCCGATTTCTTGATGATCTCGACCACTTCATCGATGTTGTCCACCGCGATTTGCAGACCTTCGAGGATGTGCGCGCGTTCCTGCGCTTTGCGGCTGTCGAACTCGGTGCGGCGCAGGACGACTTCGTGGCGATGATCCAAATATTTGACGAGAATGTCCTTCAGGTTCATCTGTTTCGGAACGCCCTTGTCGAGGGCGATCATGTTGATCCCGAAGGTGCTCTGGAGCTGCGTGTGTTTGAAAAGCTGGTTGAGGATGATGTCCGAGATGGCATCACGCTTCAGTTCGATCACCATCCGCATGCCGTCACGGTCCGATTCGTCGCGGATGTCGCGGATGCCCTCGACCTTTTTATCATTGACGAGTTGGGCGATCTTTTCAATCTGCGCAGCCTTGTTCACCTGGTAGGGCAGCTCGGTGATGACAATCGCCTGGTCGTCCCGTTTGCCCTCTTCGATATGGGCGCGTGCACGGATGACGCACCGTCCACGTCCGGTCAGATATGCTTCACGAATCCCCTGGATGCCGTAGATGATCCCGCCGGTCGGGAAATCAGGAGCCTTGATGTGTTTCATCAGTTCCTTGATCTCGCACTCGGGGTGGTCCACAAGGTAGATCAGTGCATCGACAACCTCGCCCAGGTTGTGGGGAGGGATGTTCGTTGCCATTCCTACCGCGATGCCACCGACGCCGTTGACCAGCAGGTTCGGAAGCTTGCTTGGCAGGACGAGGGGTTCTTTTACCGAGTCGTCGTAATTCGGGCCGAACTCGACCGTTTCCTTGTCGATATCCTCGAGCATCTCCTCGGCGATCTTCGAGAGGCGGGCTTCAGTGTATCGCATCGCTGCCGCGCCGTCGCCGTCTACGGACCCGAAGTTCCCCTGTCCGTTGACCAGCGGGTAGCGCAGCGAGAAATCCTGCGCCATGCGCACGATGGTATCATAGATCGCCGAATCGCCGTGCGGGTGATACTTGCCCATGACATCACCGACGATACGGGCTGATTTCTTGAACGGGCGGTTGTGCAGAACGCCGAGTTCCTGCATGCCATAGAGAATACGTCGGTGCACCGGCTTGAGACCGTCACGCACGTCCGGCAGGGCGCGTGAAACGATGACCGACATGGAATAATCGAGGTAGGAATTGCGCATTTCATCTTCGAGCGCGACTTCCTTGATGCGTTCGCTGGGGGAATACTGGGCGTTCATACCGTACGATGATCTCCGTCAAAATGATTCAATTCCATGCGGCTGGAGTGCCGCAAAGGGTGTGCCGCTGGTGAAACGGTGCAACGTACAGCAACGGCTGTCCCTGTGCACGTCCTGACTTCTTCAAGCCTTGGCTCCGGGTGCCCGGATGGGCGTCAGGTGCAATAAAAGAAAGGCTGAAACAACCTGCAATCGGCCAGCAGATCGCGGTCATTCTTGTGTCGCTTCC
>JAZDLX010000092.1:0-3242 GCA_043801585.1 bacterium
CCCTCGCCCGACGACGAAAACACGATGGATTATTTTTTGGGGCCGAGGCCGAAAGGGGCTACCAACGACTCCCGTGTGGATTTGGGAGATATCGTCCGCGATATCGAAGAGCTCGCAGTTTTCAACGATGAGGCGCACCACATCCACGACCCGAAAATGGCGTGGTTCAAGTCGATCCTCGATATCCACAACAGGCTGCTTCAGAGAGAGAAGAAACTCTCGATTCAGATTGATGTAACCGCGACACCCCGCCATAACAACGGGGCGATCTTTGTGCAGACTGTTGCGGACTATCCATTGGTCGAGGCGATCAAGCAGAACGTGGTGAAGCATCCGGTGCTTCCCGACGCCGCCAGCCGCACCAAACTGGTCGAACGTCCGAGCGCCAAGTACACCGAGAAGTATGCGGATTACCTCCACCTGGGCGTGATCGAATGGCGCAAGGCCTACGAGGAACACCGAAAACTTGGCAAGAAAGCTGTCCTGTTTGTGATGACGGACGACACCCGCAATTGCGACGACGTCGCGGAATACCTCGAGGAAAACTATCCCGACCTGAAGGATGTAGTACATGTTATCCACACAAAGAACAACGGCGAGATATCGGAGGCTGCCTCCGGCAAGTCGGAAGATCAATTGAAGGAGCTTCGGAGGCTCGCGGACACGATCGACAATGAAGATAATCCCTACAAGGCGATCGTCTCCGTATTGATGCTCAAAGAAGGATGGGATGTCCGTAATGTGACGACCATTGTCGGATTGCGGGCCTATTCTTCGAAGAGTGACATCCTGCCCGAGCAGACCCTTGGACGCGGCATTCGCCGGATGTACCCCGGTGCTGATGGAGTGGAATACGTATCAGTGATTGGGACAGATGCTTTCATGGAATTTGTCGAGAGCATTCAGCAGGAAGGAGTTGATCTCGAGCGGAAGGCCATGGGGGAGGGCACGGGAGCAAAAGCGCCGTTGATCGTGGAGGTGGACCACGAAAACCCGAGGAAAGACCTGGATGCGCTGGATATCCGGATTCCCCTGCTGACTCCCAGAATCTACCGGGAGTACAAAAGCCTCAGCGATCTGGATATCGCTGCGTTCTCGTTCCAGACTGTCGGCTACCTGGCCTTCAGTGATGAGGAGCAGCGGGAGATCGTGTTTCGGGACATTATCACAGGAGAAATCACGCATACCACCAAACTTGACAGCAGCGGCGTCGCTGATTACCGGAGTGTCATCGGATATTTTGCCCGGACACTTATGAAGGAGCTGCGGCTGGTCAGCGGGTATGACGTGCTCTACGAAAAGGTTCGCAACTTCGTCCGGGATCGACTTTTCGGCAATCCGATTTCGCTCGAAGATCCCAATACGCTTCGCAATCTGTCGGAACTTGTGGCCACCCGCACACTGCTTGAAACGTTCAAACGGGAGATTAATGCGCTGACGGTTCAGGACAAGGGCGACGCAGAGATACGGGACTGGATCAAGTTGCGCACAACCCGCCCCTTTACCGTCAAAGAGCAGGGCTATATCGTGCCGAAGAAGAGCGTCTTCAACCGGATCATCGGCGACAGCCCGTTTGAACTGGCGTTCGCATCGTTTCTTGAACAGTGCGACGATGTTGACGCTTTTGCCAAGAACTACCTCGCGGTGAATTTCCGGCTCGAGTATCAGAATTCCGAGGGGACACTCGTTTCCTATATCCCGGATTTCTTCGTGAAACTGTCGGACAAAGAGATCTGTATCGTCGAGACCAAAGGCCATGAAGATTTGGACGATCCACTGAAGATTCGCCGGCTGCGGCTTTGGTGTGAGGACATGAACAGGATTCAACGGGAAGTGCAGTACAGTTTTGTTTTCGTGGATCAGGAGAATTTTGAAAGCCGCCCACCGAAAACATTTCGATCCTTGATGAAAGCTTTCAGAAAATATCAGGATTGAATGAAAGAGTTGGGGATGGAGCTGTAAAGATGCATTGATGCTATTGTGATTCGCTTACCAGTAACCGTGAGCTGGCAGGGACAGAAATAGAAAAGGAATCTGGGCTAATCCCAGATTCCTTTCTGGTACCGAGGGGGGGACTCGAACCCCCACAGGTTTGACCCCGGCGGATTTTGAGTCCGCTGCGTCTACCAATTCCGCCACCCCGGCAACGCCCCGTAAGATAGAAGCCTGTCGCGATTCTCGCAAAGGTGTCTCCGGCCGATTGGAGCGTCCCCCGGGCAGGGGTTGGACCCATCGTTATGTCACTCCGGAACAGTACGTTGCGCGTTTTTTCCAGTTCTCGAGTTGTCGACCACGAGGGATTCGGAGATTGCGGAGAGATCGGCTATCGGGACAGACGCAGGTCGATTTTCAGAGACAGTCGCTTCTTGCTGATTACAAGGAAACCGTACCTCTAATCCTAAAAACCTTACTCTTTGAAGTCGTTAGGAGGCTTACCTATCATCAATATCAGAATTTAGCGCTTCATCGGTGGGGGTCTCGGGAATCTTCTCAACAATACTCGCAAGAACACCCTCGATTGTTCGCCTTCCGCCACCGCTGACCCCGCCAAACCAGGCACCAACGTGCCGGTAATACTCCTTCAGAACCCCCTCCATCAGTCCCCGGGCGACCTGTGTGGGGTGGATTCGAAAGGCGCGGCGATCCCGGCTGTCGGGGACTCTTCGGACGAGGCCATCACCCTCCAATCCCTCCAATAGACCGGTGATCGTCGCCTTGCGCACGCCCATTCCATTCGCAATTTCGCTGGGTTTACGGCCATCGGGAGCATCCAGCAGCAGCAGCAGGACGAAGAAACGGGCGGGGGAAATGCCGTATCGGGCAAGAAAACGCTCGAGTGCACGGTTCACGGCGTTGGCTGCTCCCTGGAGAACAAGAAGCGTTTCGATCGCACCGGCATCCGAACCCTTTGTTCGCTGGGCGAACGCGAGCAATTCCTCGTCTTTCGGCAGGCGACTCAAGTCCATGTTTACGCTCCAGTTGGCATAACATTGGCCACAACATAAAGTAAGCCGCCTAACGAATCAGGGCAAGCATAATTACGTGTTTTCACCGAAAATGCCCTTCTCGGGGTACGTGAGCTCTCGGCTGGAAGTGGAGGAGGGGAGAGGGGTTTGGAGGGAGCGATCGAGAGAAAGTGCATGCAAAACCATTGGAGAGACCCGGCCAGTTCGCCTTTGCTTGAAAGGACATGCTGCGGTGAGCAAACGAGCTGACCGGGCCACCCATCGGGCCATACATCG
>JAZDLX010000120.1:0-2777 GCA_043801585.1 bacterium
GCAGCCCGTCCAAGTTCAGGGACACGACTTTCCCGGGCCGGACGTTCCGCGTGCGTATCCCTACGGCATCTACGATCTGGGCCGCAACACGGGGTTCGTGAATCTGGGAACGGACCACGACACCGGCGCCTTCGCCGTGGCGTCCATCCGGGGCTGGTGGCGGCACGAGGGACGGCGTCTCTATCCCGCGGCCAAGGATTTGCTGATTACAGCGGCTGGCGGGGGCAGCAACGGGTCGCGGGTGCGGCTGTGGAAGGTGGACCTGCAGCGGCTGGCGAACGAGACGGGCCTTTCCATCTCCGTCTGCCATTTCCCGCCAGGCACGAGCAAATGGAACAAGATCGAACACCGGCTGTTTTCCTTCATCTCCTCGAACTGGCGCGGCGAGCCACTGCGCGACTACGAGACGATAGTCCACCTGATTTCCAACACGACCACGGCCAAGGGACTCACCGTGACCTGCCGCCTGGACCGGCGCAAGTATCCGACGGGCCGCAAGGTGACAGACGAAGAAATGAAACGTTTGAATCTGGACCGTCATAAGTTTCATGGTGAGTGGAATTACACTATCCGGCCAAGATAAGCTTGGCCTTATTAATACCTTTATTTATTTACACTGCCTTACACAGTGCCAAGGCCTCTTCCACCTTTTTCGTCAACGAAGACACCAGGCTCTCCCGGTCCGACATGACGGACCCTTCGGCACACGTCCGCGCGCTTCGGAAGGGGCGTTTTGATGCGCGTCTCCCCGCTTGATCTAATGTCCCGGCTTCGCTAGCATGCCCAACGGGATCGAACTGTTGAACTGGGGCGGGGCATTATGAGTAGTAGACTTCGGAGGCTGTCCATCCGCGAGGAGTTGGACGAACCGCGCCAAGTGACCGACGACGGATGGATGACCAAATACCCGGGGGGGGTTGATTTCCTCGTTCACGACGGCCCACCACGATCTTGGTCCTACTGGGAGCAACTGCGTGTCGACCTCAGCGTGTGGAAGGTCTACGTCTTCTTCGGACTTCCTGTTGCGTTCGGCGTGTTCGCGTTGTGTGTGGGAGAGTGGGTTACGGGTGTGCTCTTTGTATGTGCCGGTCTGGGTACCTACGTGTTCATGCTGAAAAGGATGGTCCAAGACAGGAGAACCTGCCCCGTGGTCAGCGGTTTCATCGAGTCGTACACCGATCACCCCCTCTCGCACGACAGCGTGTTCAAGGAAACGCGCGCCGCTGAAGCCAAGTCTTAAATGCCAGGACATCGTTCAGGGAATTATGTGCCAGGACATCGTTCAGGGATGTCCGGATATACTTGGCATGCCGGGTGAAACGGAGGCGGTTCTTGCTGGCGAGCACCCCGCCAAGGGATATCCCGGTGCGGCTCATCGAGACGATGAGTTCTGTCGTAAGACAGGCGGGGCGTGAGAGCAATTCTCTCACGCCCCCAAGACAACCCATCTCATCGGATTGATAGACCGCCCATGCCTCAGAAAACGCATCCCCGCTTATCTCAGAAGATACTCTCCTTCCTCGAAGATCGCGCCGTCGAGATAGAAGGAGAGCCGCTGCCGGACCACATCCACCGTTGCCCAGACATACTCGTAGACGACCTCGGGTGGCATGGGGAATGTTTCCCCGAACAGATTGAACAGGGCGTCGCTGCGAATGAAGCGAACGACATGGTAGTATCCGGTTTCGGGCTTGGGCAGGGGCGGCCTCGGTGGCCGCTCCTTTACAGGAAACCGTAAGGGTTTCTCGGCGGTGGCCAGGGCTTCCAGAGGCGTTTTGCCCTTCAGTTTGCTGTAGCGGTATCGGCCGTTGTGGCGCTGCTCGTAGGCCAGACTCTCCCGCTTCAAATCGTCCTCGCACTCCATCACGACTCGTCCCAGAAACTTCTCCCGCCAATGATGATTGAATTTCTCCACCACGCCATTGCGCCACGGCTCGGCAAGGGGAATGAAGCATGGCTCGATGCCTTGCGGCAAACATAGCCGAATCAGCTTGCCCATGCCGCGCGGATACCTGTTGCTGCCGTAGAACACCGTCTCGTTGTCTACTTGCAGGTATTTCGGAAGCCCCAAGCGCAACCATGTGGCCCATATGGCATCGACTACGGTGTCTTTGCCGCGCAGAACCGGTTCGATGCCGCACCGGCCGGTCGCGATATCCACGGTGTTGAGACTGTAGAAACGCACCGGACGCCGCAGATAACACGGACCCACGAAGTCGCTCTGATGCACCGAACCGGGATGGGCCGCGTCCAGTGCCGGGTACCGTTTGCCTTTGGGCTCGTAGCGTCCCGTCCGCCGGTTGGTCAGCCCATGGCGAGCCAAGATGCGTCCTATCGTCCGCAAGCTGGGGACCGGTTGGACCTTCTCTTCTTCCAGCCGCCAACGAATGGCCTGTGCGCCACAGAACTCCCCGCGGTTGTACAACTCCAGCCGGATGTACTTCACGATCTCCTCGATTTCCTTGGGGGTCCGCGACGGCATCTGAACCGGCCTTCGCGAATGCTCCCGATACCACTCGGCTTCGCCTTCGCCAACGCGCTTCAGCCACTTGTAGAGCCATCGCTCTGTCCGTCCAAGGGATACGCATATCGCCTTTGGTTTCTCTCCACGTAAATAGCGCTCTATGGCGCGCTTTCGACACCATTCTGCTCGATCTTCCATGTGCTTCTCCTTCTGTTGAGAAGAGCACATGGTCTCCAATAGGCCACATCAATATCATTGCAACTGAACGATGTCCTGGCACATAATTCACTGAACGATGTCTTGACACTTGTCA
>JAZDLX010000125.1:0-2288 GCA_043801585.1 bacterium
AGATGCTGGTGGAGAATTCACTCGTTGCAGTCATATCGCTTCCCTCGGGAGTATTCAATCCCTATGCCGGCGTGAAAACCTCGATCCTGATCCTCGACAAGTCCCTTGCTAAAAAGACCAACACCATCGCCTTCTTCAAGATCAATAACGACGGCTTCGGCCTCGGTGCCCAGCGGCGCGAGATAGACAAGAACGACCTGCCGCAGGCCCATGCAGAGATTGCCGAATATCTGCACCGCCTGCGGGCGGGGGAATCCGTGGCCGACTTGCAGCCCGCACTGGGCCTTATCGTGGAGAAGGTGAAGGTCGCGGCGAACGGGGAGCACAACCTGAGCGGGGAGCGGTATCGGGAGGGGGTAGTTTCAACCACAACCTACAAGCTCGTGTCCGTGGGACGGTTCATGAAGGACGGTGTGAAGACTATTGATCCCCGAAACACTCCCGACGAGATTTTCGAGCTGTGGAGCATCCCTGCGTTTGACGCGGGCAGCCCTGAGTTGCTCCGTGGTGGCGAAATCGGGTCTCAAAAGAAGGCCGTCGCTCCTGGCGATGTTCTCTTGTCGCGAATCATCCCCCACATTCGCCGTGGGTGGGTTGTTCGAGAGAACTCGGCTGGTCGGCGACAGATCGCTTCAACGGAGTGGATTGTCTTTTCGAGCGATGAAGTTGTGCCTGGATTCCTCCGACAACTTCTCGTTTCGGATTTTTTCCATGTGTCGTTCATGCAGACGATCACCGGTGTTGGCGGTTCGCTCTCTCGCGCCAATCCTGCAGCGGTCGGTGAAATCCAAATCCCCCTGCCGCCGATAGAGGTGCAGAAGGAGATCGTGGCGGAAATCGAAGGCTACCAGAAAGTCATCAACGGCGCCCGTGCCATCCTCGACAACTACCGCCCCCACATCCCCATCCACCCCGACTGGCCGATGGTGGAATTGGGTGAGGTATGCGATGTGATTCAGAATGGCTATCCGGTCGAACAGATCGACGAACCGGGGCGTTGCAAGGTAACTCGCATCCAGACTATCGCTGATGGAACCGTAGACCTGGAGAAGACGAAATGGACCAACGACGAGGTCCCGGAGGAGCGTTTGATGCGGGACGGGGATATCTTGTTCAGCCACATCAACAGCGTAGACCATCTTGCGAAAACCGCGATTTTCCAAGGCTCAAGCGTTCCCGTTATCCACGGCATCAACTTGATCCGGTTTCGATTTAAGCGAGACCTCGTCGATCCGTCGTTCGCTCTGTGGTCGATGAAGCAGGATGCGTTTATCGAAAAGGCGCGTAGTTTCGCTCAGCGAGCCGTCAATCAAGCCAGCATAAAGGTGTCGGATATCCGCAATATGGCGATCGCCCTCCCACCTCTCGAAACCCAGCAAGCCATCGTCGCCGAGATCGAAGCCGAGCAGGCGCTGGTTGCCGCCAACCGCGAACTGATCGCCCGCTTCGAGAAAAAGATCCAGACCACCCTCACCCGCGTCTGGGGAGAGAAAGGAGATAAATATGGCGAATAAAATCGATGTTCAAGGCAAGGAAATCACGATCATTTCCAGAGAGCGACAGGATTACATCTCGCTGACGGATATTGCAAAATACAGGAACAGCGACGCGCCAGCCGACATTGTCAAGAATTGGATGCGCAACCGGAGCACCATAGAGTTTCTGGGGCTCTGGGAACAATTGAATAACGCCGACTTTAAACTGGTCGAATTCGACCAGTTTAAAAATGAAGCTGGAGCGAACCATTTTGTCTTGTCGCCTCAGCGGTGGATCGAATCCACCCATGCCATCGGGCTTATCTCGAAATCCGGCCGGTACGGAGGCACCTTCGCTCACAAGGATAGGAGCAGGCCATGAAAAGGGGAAAAAACAAACTCCAAATCCGCAACAGTACCGCCGAGTTCCTGATATTTACCCGGCAGGCGGGCGAAGACGGCATCGAGGTGAGGGTGGCGGAGGAAACCGTCTGGCTGACGCAGAAGCTGATTGGCGTGCTCTTTGACAAGGGCCGCAGCACGATCACCGAGCATCTGAAAAACATCTTCGGGACCGGAGAACTGGATGAAAAAGCAGTATGTCGGGATTTCCGACATACTGCCTCGTGAACGATTGCGCTTCGGCTGAAGCCGACATGCAGCGGTTTTTTTAGATCACGCCGCCGAGCGTGCATTCGATGGTTCTCACGCTGGAGAGGCGGGGATTGATTCGGCGCGTGCCTGGACGGGCGCGCAGCATCACCCTGATCGTTCCACCCGAATCATTGCCCCCCTTGAAACGCGTCCAAACTG
>JAZDLX010000131.1:0-59572 GCA_043801585.1 bacterium
ACGGCCGTGTGCTGCGCCACAGATCCCCCCAATCGGGCATCGGGTGGTTGTGGTCGCCTTGTGTGGTGACAAGGGTTCTCTGGACGGCGTTTTCGTAAAGGGTGACCGCGTGGCCGTAGGGGATGCGCTGGTCACGCTCACCGTGGATGATCATCAGCGGAAAGGAATAACTGCGGACGGCGGCGAGGTTGTCCCACGGGTCCAGCGCAAAGAACGACGGCAGAAAGTATTTGGCGACCATAGACTTCATGTCGACGAACGTGGAAATCAGGATCATCGCCCGCGATGGCCGGCGCAGCGAAAGGGCACAGGCGACTGCTCCGCCAAGGGAATGACCCGCTATCAACACTCGTGTGGAATCCATCAGCCCCTTGGCGACAGTGGAATCGTACGCCGCGACAACGGCGCTCGTAATCGTTACCTGAGTCGGCTTTCCCGACGAACGGCCGTATCCGGGATACTCAGGCAGCAGAACGCCCAGGCCCATTTCGCGGAGAGCACGTACCTGGCCGACACAGAGGTCAACCAGTTGGTTATTGCCATGTGTGAAGACAACCGTCGGATAGGGAGCTATGATCGACTCCGTGGAATCGAGGGGTGGCAGGTACCACGCTTCGATCTTCGCACCATCGGACTGCACGTTCATCACGACGATGTCGGGGTTTGCGGCGAGGATGCCTTCGGGCACATCACGATGCTGTCCGGGGTAGATGATCGAGCGTTGAATCGAGCACCCGACGGCGAAATAGACCACGTAAATCCCGATCAAAACGGCAAAGATCAGATTCAGCGTACACAGCCGATTGCTGCGGGGCTCGTTCATCGGCCCTCCCGACTGGAGAGCTGTTCACGCAGGTAGCTCAATACTGCGTTGAAATCGTCGGGAAGATCTACTTCAAAATGGAGTTTTTCACGTGTTTCCGGATGTTCGAATCCGAGCACCCGGGCGTGAAGCGCCTGGCGGTGAATCCGATTCAGCACACCCCGGGCGAGATCGCGCTGAAGGGCTCGCATCCCGCCGAGACCGCGAAGATTGCCGCCGTAAACAGGATCGGCGACGACGGGCCAGCCGCGGCTCGCCATATGCACGCGGATCTGGTGGGTGCGCCCTGTTTCGAGGGTCAGCGCGATCATCGAGAGAAACCCGAATCGTTCGAGCACCTTCCAGTGAGTGACCGCGCGTTTGCCCGTCGAAACGATGGCGAATTTTTGGCGCTGGCTTGGGTGCCGTCCGATGGGTGCATCGACGGTCCCGGAATCCTCCCCGGGATCGCCCCAGACAAGCGCCACGTACTCCCGCTCGATATCGTGATCGTGAAATTTGCGACCGAGCTGTGTCATCGCGTGCTCGGTCTTGGCGACGACGAGCAAACCGCTGGTCTCCTTGTCGATGCGGTGAACGATCCCCGGCCGGACAGTTGGACCTCCCGGAACCGGCAGGTCGTCGTACCGCCCCAACAGGGCGTTGACGAGGGTTCCGTCGTGATGACCCGCGGCCGGATGGACCACCATACCCGCTTCCTTGTTGACCACAAGAATCTGGTCGTCCTCGTAGATAACTTTGAGTGGGATGTCCTCGGCGATCGCCGGAGGGCGAGGAGGGTGGGGAAAGGTGACCTCGATGACATCTCCCGCCTGCACAACCGTGGAAGCCTTCGCCGTTGATCCGTTGAACGTCACCGCACCCTCGCCGATCAGTTTCTGCACACGGTTGCGGCTGATCTTCGGAAGACGTGCCGTCACCCAGACATCCAGGCGTTCTCCGGCGGCGTAATTGACCTCGGCCTGGAGCGTGACACGGTTTGCGCCATCGGGCGGTATATCCGAAGGTTTCATGCCGCAAGATAGGGCACCACATCCTTCAATTCGACTCGTTCCTTGAGGAGCGGAACCCTTGCTCAAAGGGGGTTCGGAGACGCATCTTGCCCAACACTTTCAAACCATCGCAAAGAAGCCTGATGCACGATCCGACCGATTCCTCCGCGAACGATACGCCTGTTCTCATCACGGCTGATCCACGCCATCGAAAAAATCTGATCCGTGCACTCGCGGCGACACTCTTCTACGGAGCTGCCGCCGGGGTTGTCGCGGCGGTGTTGAACAACTACCTCGCAGACGTGCACAGTTTCAACGCGGAGGAGCGAGGCTGGCTGGAGTTTCCACGCGAGCTCCCCGGGTTTCTGATCATGTTTGTCGCCGGGATGCTGCTCACCCTGATGCGGGAAACCCAGATGGCGGCTGTCGCAATGCTGTTCACGGTGATCGGTGCGCTCGGGTTGGGATGGATCGCCAGCGACACGGCGTTGCTGGTCGTTTTCATCATCATCTACTCCCTCGGAGATCACATCATCTTCGCAGTGGAGGGGCCGATCGGCCTGAAACTGGCCAAGTCTGGAAGTGAGGGGCGGCGGCTGGGTCATTTTGGCGGAGCTCGAAACTTGGGAACGATTCTCGGCGTCGGGGTCGTCTATCTCCTGTCAAAGTTCATCGGCAGCCAGTATAGTATTTTCTTCACCGTGATGGCTGGTTTTGCGGTGATTGCGATGGTTTTCTACCTCTCGCTGACGGTCGGAAAGGGAGAGGCTCCTTCCCGCCGCCTGGTCTTCAAGAAGAAATACAGCTTGTTTTACGTGATCAGCGCCCTGTTCGGCATTCGCAAACAGATTTTTCTCGCCTTCGGGACATGGGTGCTCGTCTCGATGCACAACGTTCCGGTGTCCACCATAGCCCTGTTGTACTTCATCTCAGCGACGCTCGGCGTCATTTTCCGTCCATTGATGGGCGAGGTGATCGACTGGTTCGGTGAGCGTGCTGTACTGGCAATGGATGAATTGTTCCTGATGCTGATTTGCCTCACCTACGCTTTTGCGGGCGACATTTTTCCGAAACCCTGGTCCCTCTACGCTCTCTATACCACGTACGTCTTTGACAACCTGCTGTTCGCGCTGAGAGTCGCACGGACGACTTACATCAAGAAAATCGCGGAAGACCCCAAGGACATCACCCCGACCATCAGCATGGGGATCACCATCGACCATGCGGTGGCGATGACACTCCCGATTCTCTCGGGATACATCTGGGAGGCGTACGGTTTTCGCTGGGTGTTCATTATCGCTGCAACGATCGCTTTTGCGGGCTTTTTCATCTGCCTGCGGATCAAGGTGCCGAAGCAGGAGTCCCTCGCAACGTGAACGGACTCGCCCGGAGTGCGATGGTTATCCGTTAAGTCTGGCAGGCGATACGGGGTTTCATCCGTATCTATATTTATCCCGGGACAGCAGGAGAAGAGCCTTGAAACGAATCATGCTGGGCATAGCCGTCACCATGCTCCTGTTCGCGTTGACTTCGGTTGCGCAGGAGTCAGCCATCACTACGGTTGAAGCGGTGGGGGACGGTGAAAATACGGAAGCCGCTCTCGCGCAGGCCCAGCGCAATGCCGTGGAGCTTGCCGTTGGGGTGCTGGTCGGCGGGGAAACGCTGGTTGGCGATTATGCGATGCTCTCTGACCGAATCGTTGCACACAGCTCCGGGTATCTGCATAAATGGGTTCTGAAAAGCCAGGAGGAGCTACCGGGTGGAGGTGTACGGGTAACCATCCGCGCGGAGGTTGCGCCGATTGTGTCTGAGCTTGTCAAAGACAATCAGGCGCTGGACTTGCTCCTGTCATGGCTCAACAAACCACGTGTGACCATCGAGATCCACGAGGACCTGTTGGGCGACACCACCTCGAATGTCACCTCGAAAGCCCTTGCAGAAGCGTTTCGCGATGTCGGATTCATCGTGGTCGATCCCGGGATCGTGGACACACTCTTCATGGTTGCCACTGATACCGAAGATTCCATTTCGGCGGAGCTGTTGCTCACTGGTCAGGCATCCGCGCATGTCGGGACTACCCCCGCAGTGATGAAACGGGCGGGAATGGTCAGTGTCCAAGCCTCAATAACGGCGTCACTGATTCAGTTTGATACACGGGAGGTTCTCGCGACGAGGATGCGCCGTGTCGCCTCACCGCACATCGACAGCACCCAGGCGGGTAGGAGCGCCCTGGAGGAAGCGGCGTCGTCCGTGGCTGACAGCCTGATTTCGGACGTGATTACGGTTTGGGCTCTGCAACGGGCAAACGCTCTTCCGCTCGAGGTCGTGATACGTGGCGTCACCCCCGAAATGAAAAGCGCGAGCGCGGAGCTTGTTAAAGAAGCGCCGGGTGTGCGCAGAATCTTTGAACGCAGCTACGAAAATGGAAATCTCGAAGTGATCGCGGAAATGGTGGGAACCTCTTCGCGTCTTGCGGAACACGCCCGGACGTGGAGTGTGGACGGTCATCCGTTGAAGATCGCCTCCCTCAGCTGGGGGAAAATTGTCTTCGAGGTGGTTCAGTGATCCTGACTCCTCAGGAGCTGCCGTGGACTCTCGCTTCGGCATCTCCGCGACGACTGCGACTGTTGCGTCAGGTGGGGATTGAGCCGCGGGTGATTCCGGCGGACATCGACGAGGAAAACGGGGGTTCGCCTCCAGAGCGTGCAGCCCTTGAAAACGCTCGGCGGAAGGCTGTTGCGGTTCGTGACCGGGTCGAAAACGGCATTCTCCTCGCAGCGGACACAGTTGTCATTCTGGATGGTGAATCACTGGGAAAACCTGTGGATGCAGCGGAAGCGGAGAGAATGCTGGCCCGTCTCTCCGGCCGCACCCATGAGGTGATCACCGCTTTCTCTCTGCTCTGGGTGGAACGGGGACTTGAGATGGAAGATAGTGAGCGAACGCAAGTCAAGATGCGTACCTTACCCACCTGCGAAATCGAACGTTACGTGGCCACCGGAGAACCTTTCGACAAGGCTGGAGCCTACGGAATCCAGGGCGCCGCCGCGGCTTTCGTGGAACGGGTGGAGGGGTGTTACTTTAACGTAGTTGGGTTGCCGATTTCGCGTATTCTGGGTCATGTGTCGCGTTGGGTGGGCGAATATGTGGAAGATCAGCGGGGTGCATAGATGAGTGAATTGATGTTCCAGGATCCCAAGAAAAAGTTTTGCGAGATGCTTGTCGAGGCGAGAACGTCGAAAAACCTCGATATCAGCCGGGTTGCTGAAAAAAGCAAGATTGCGCAGCATTACCTGGAAAAAATAGAAGCTGGAGAATGGGATTTTCTGCCCCATGCCTATGTCCGGGCGTTCCTTCGCACCTATGTGCAGATCCTCGGGCTGAACTTCGAAGAAATCCTCGCCCAGTTCGACGACATCGTCGATGAACCACCGGTGCCGATTCCCGGAAAAATGGTCGAGGATGAACGCGAACGGGAACGCGGCAAGGATATGAAAGTGAGGCGGCGCAAGCTGGGGGAGGATGATGAGGATCTTAATCACAAGCCGCTGAAGTTCACGCTCGCCGGAGAGGGGAGCACGGCAGAGCCATACCGCCGTTCCTCCAGCGACAACAGTTCAGGGGGGAATCCCATCTTCTGGGTGGGCGGGCTGGTGATTGCTGCAGCGGTCGTTGGCGCCCTTCTCTTCTGGCCACGCGAAAAGGCAGCCAAGACGGTCGAGGAAATCCCCTTCGAAGATGTGGTGCAGGAACACGAACAGATGGTAGCGAATGCGCCTGAACAACCGGCGCCTAATGAAGTAGCGAAGGCGCAGGAGGAAATCGCTCGGCAGGGAGAGCAGCTCGAACAGGAACTCCGGAACGAGTTGACCCTGGTGACTCAGGCTACCCAGAGATGCTATATCCGGGTCTCCGCGGATCGTGACAGCATTCCACTGGATGACATCGTGCTGGAAGCCGGGATGTCAAGGACTTATTTCGCCGATTCGGTGTTTGCGATTGTCATCGGCAACGCTGGTGGGATGAAACTGATCCTCAACGGAAATGACCTGGGTCCGCTCGGTGAGGAGGGACGGGTTGTCACCGCCTATATCGGCGAAAATGGTCTTCGCCGACTGAGGCTCGGCGCGCGTTCACACCCCAAAGTTGAGGAAAAACCCGCCGAGACATCAGCGGAACCGATAATTGATGAATCCATATTGGCTCCTCGCGCCACTCGCACTCCGGTTCGCACTCCAACCGAACCGGATACGACTCGCCATCAATAGCGCATTGGTGTCGCATTGCATGGAATGTCCCCGGGATTCCCACTATCCCGGTTTTTTTGTTGCGCCGATGGCGACTGCTCCCTGAACTGACCTTGGATTCAAAAGTGACAGTTACCTTTGAAAAACTGCGTTCAAAGGAAACTGTCACTTTTGGCTTGTCCCGATGTGCCATCACCAGCAATGCCGACCTGTCGGCATCGCGAACGTGAACTCCAGATGGAGTGTAATCAGGGACAGTCCCCAGAAATCTATTAGGGGACTGTCCCTGATTACACGATATCGTAAACCCTCCGATTCTTACAGTGTCACCGGATGAACACAAATAAACCCTGTCGGACGAGCCAGCCTGCGGTGGGCAAGCCGACAGGGCCAATTTCCTCGTTTGTCATTGCGAGGAATCCGTCAGCCGACGGATGACGAAGCAATCTTGCGGGGGGGTTGGCTCGTGAATTCTTTCCCGGGTTTCATTCCTGGCTGCCCATCGCTCTCCCGGAAGTGGAAACCCGGTCCAAACGCCCCTCAACTACCCGATCTGACAGCTCGAAATTTGATCGAACAGCCAACCGAACGGGTTTCCGGCTTGACAATGGGATTGCCGGCTTTTGCCGCTTCCAGCGCGTTCTGGAGATAATGTTCGGATACGGCTGACGCGTTCTGAGCGTTGTCGTCCACGGCGCCGTGGTAGATGAGACGGTTGTCACTGTCGAACAGGAAAATTTCAGGGGTTTTCGTTGCGCTGAACGCCCTGCCGACGTCGCTGGTGGCATCGACCACGTAGGGATAATTCATCTTCATGGATCTGGCCCGAATGACCATCCCTTCGAAATCATCCTCCGAATAAGCCGCCGGGTCGTTTGGATTGATTGCGATCACGCCGAATCCATCCTTAACCGCCTGGTTCGCAATCGCAACAGTACGGTCCTGCCACGCCTTGACGTAGGGGCAGTGGTTGCAGGTGAAAATCACGAGTGTGCCCTTTTCGCCCTTGACCGCGGCGATCGACGTCATCGATCCGTCCACATTCTTCATTGGGTGATCGGACATCGGGATGGTACCGCCGAGGGCCAACTGTGTCTGTGAAGTGGCCTTGTTGGGGGATTTGTCCCCCGCCTGGGGTTGGGATTGTGTATCGGATCGGGCGCACCCTGCTACGATCAGCAATGTTGCGAGAACATAAGGAATCAGCCTATTTCGGCTCATGAGCGCCTCCTCGTATTGCAATGTTGAGAAAAGCTATCTACGCGAATGAAGGTATGGCTGCACCTTCCGTTCAAATTGTTCCAAGGTAAGGGCCTCGTTCCACCAGGCGATCAGGGTTCCCGTCGAATCGTAGAGAAATGAAGCTGGAATTGCGCCTGACCAATCCGGTTGAATCTCCCGGATGAAGGGATCGTCCTTCTGGCCCTTGATGTACGAGGGGAGGGAGCCGCCTTTCGCCAGCAGGGTGTCCAGCGCAGCAGCAGCATTCTCGTGGAAATCCATCGAAACGAAGATGACTTCGAGACCACGGTCGGAGTATTTCCGTTGCAACTGAACCAGGGCCGGCATCTCCTCGCGGCAAGGCACACACCATGTCGACCAGAAATTGACAAGTGTCAATTTCGCGTCAGAGTGCTCGATCATCGAGTGCAACCGGTCGGCGTCCACCGGAGTCAATGCGGAGGGATCGTCCGCCCATCCGCTTGCGGAGGTAACGAAGACAATCGGAAATGCAACGCTGAGAAGTGACAGGAACAGGAGAATGACGCGCAGATGCAGCCATGATGGGGTTCGAATTCGTCCGGTAGTCAAGGTTTCTCCAGTGACTGTGATCCACGCCATCCCAAACGGCTCAATGACCAGAAAATAAGAAAGCCGAATAAATGTTTTCTCGCTGGAAAACCGTCTGCGGAAACCAGCAGAGACAGGTGAACTGACGATGATTCATGGTGAGCTTTCAGCGCGCGTGCTATATTCGCGGAATGCATGTTCACCCTTGGGAGTGACGGATGGAGGGGGGATCACGGGCAGCGACCATCGCGGTCATCATTGCCATGTTTGCCTACGCCTGGGCGGCGATCCTGATCCGTTGGGCACAGGAGGCGAGCCCGTTGGTGATCGCCTTCTATCGGATGCTGATCGGGACGGTGGTTTGGGCGCCTTTCTATTTCATCCATTCCAGAGGCACGACACCGATAAAAATCACCGGAAGGCAATGGCGTTACATGCTGCTGGCGGGACTCGGCCTCTGTTTCCACTTTGCCACCTGGATCACCTCCATCTCGTACACGACAGTCGCCTCGGCGGTTTTTCTGATCATGACCCAGCCGATCATGGTGGCCGTCGCCGCTCATTTCATTTTGCGTGAACGGCTTAACCGAATCAGCCTCGTCGCGATGGGGATGACCGTGATCGGTGCATTTCTGATCTTCGGCGGCGATTTTTCAGTCTCACAGCGCGCGTTGTTCGGCGATTTTCTTGCATTGCTCGGTGCGATGGGTGCAGGCGTCTACCTGTTCATTGCGCGCATTGTGCGGCCGGATCGCGAAGGTGGGGAACAGGGCGTGCCACTCACCCGTTACCTCCCGGTTGTCTATGCGACGGCAACCGTGGGACTGGGGTTGCTCGCGCTGATCCGTGGTGACCGTTTTGGACCTTTTCAACCCCAGACGTGGTGGGCGATGCTGGCCCTCGGCCTGGTGCCGCAGGTGATCGGCCACAGCCTGCTCAATTGGGCGTTGAAATACCTCCCCGCGCTGCAGGTAAACATCACCCTCGTAGGCGAGCCGATCGGCGCTTCCATTCTGGCTTTTCTATTACTGCAGGAATCACCGTCAGCCGGTCTGCTGGTCGGATCGCCCTTCCTTATTCTGGCGGTCTTCCTGATCTTCAGAAAACCGCCAAAAACTGTTGAAATGGCAGCACAGAGCCCACTCTGACGGAATGATCCGTAACGTGAGATGAAGGTTTGCGAAAAGGAAGAAAAGCTCATTCCGGAAGTATCAGGTCCACACGATAGGCGAGGTGATCGCTGAAGGCGGCCTTGAACCGGGCGGCGTTCACAGCTCCGGTAAAACCGTGGTAAAGGACCGCATCGAGGCGCAGCAAGGGAAATTGTCGCGGCCAGGTGCCGCCAAGACCGATTCCGGCAACTCTCCAACTGTCGATAAGGATCGATTTCAGCGGTTTCAGGGCGCGGTTCGTCGGCGTGGCGTTGAGATCACCGGCAACGATGACCGGGTGGAACGTCCCTTCGACGGCTTCCTGAATCAGCCTCGCCTGCTGCAGGCGGAGTTTCCACGACTCGATAACACCCCAAAGCTGCTCGTTTCGCTTGGTCGATTCCAGTTGCACGGAAATCACGCGGACGCGTTGCCCGTTGACGTCGATCTGAACGGCGATGAACTGACGCTCCATTTCCTTCCACGAGGATGTTACAAGGGTGTCCGTGCTGAGAATCGGGTAGCGCGAGAAAATCGCCGTACCCATGCCGGCGTCATCACGCAGCATCGCAAACCGTCCGTCATATCCCCGTTCCCTGGCCTGCGAGAAAAGCTTGTCCAGATGCTCGACATACACTTCCTGGAGGCAGAATACATCGGCATTCTCTGTGGCAATACGATCAACAAGACCGGTCAGCGAAGCCGTTGCGGTGTTCATCGTGACAATCCGCAACTTCCTCTCTTCCGGCACCGTCTGGTTGAAATGGGCGATTGGAAGGTACCAGAAGGCTTCGATGATGACAATCAACACAGGAACAATCGCCATCGTCGATGCGCGTTGCCGTCCCCGTTTACGGTCGACAACCGCGACGATGACCAGTGCGATGGCGAGCGCAAACCGGATCAGTTGATTGCCGCTCAGCCATTCAAAGCTCAACAGAAAATCGATGGGCAGATACCGAAGGATAATCGGGAAAATCAGCAGCAGAGTAATGACATCAAAAATGAACGCTTCATCCCGTCCAATTCGACGTGACCGTTTACGAAAGGAGCGCTGCATCTGGTTGTCCTTCGGGTGCAGGTGGAAAGACTCTGTCCGACCTGCTAACCTACCTATCGTTTGAGCGGGATGCAACGGGGATCTCGTCAAATTGCGTGTACATGCCGGAAAAAGAATGCCCTGGGTGCCATCGGCAGGACGACCGGAGTATGCGAGGAGACACCTTCGCCCGGGGTTGGAAAACAATAAATTCTGCCTTAGTTTAATGCCCGCGCAGGCTACTAAAGTCCGCCTGCGATACCAAACATTCATTTTTTTTGAGGAAGTATTATGCAGGGCAAAGTGAAGTGGTTCAACGAAGCCAAGGGCTTCGGGTTCATCGAGGTGGAGAACGATCGTGATGTGTTCGTGCACTACAGCTCGATCATGGGCGACGGTTTCCGCAAGCTCGTGGAAGGCGAAGACGTCGAGTTTGAAATCGAGGACGGCCCCAAGGGTCCCTCGGCGAAGTCGGTGAAGCGCCTGAACCCGCCGACTTCTTCGTGGTAATCCACGAGAGAAGTCCCGAAGCCGCGGCGATCATCGTCGCGGTTTTTTTTATGTCTCCAGGTGCCCCGTTCACAAACAGGAGATCAGGAATCCATGCTTCCCATCGTTTCGCGCCAGGCAGCGGTGATTGCCATCCATTTCCTGGCGGTCTCAGCCGAGTAACTCCACGTTCCACCCGGCATGATGAAATCGACGTCCGTGGGAAAGTTCTCCCGCGCCCAGCGCAGAATTTCATCCATCCTGTCCTGCATCTTCATCGCGCTGGGTCCGGTCAGCACCCTGTGGATCCCTTTGATCTTTGACTTTGTCACCTGGAAACAAGCGACACAGGTCACGGAATCCTCACCCGAGAGCGTCAGCCAGTCATTCGTTTCCACCACAAGGCAGCGAACCAGATCGCCGTCTCCGGTGCAGTCCTGGACACTCAGCATCGAATTCAGTTCCGCATCCCACAGAAAAAGAGGACGCAGCTCTTCGACACCGTTTCGCTCCCAAACACCTTCCTGTGTGTACACCACCTCCCCGGTGCAAAGGGCGAGCTGTCCATCGACATCTCCGGCATTGTGCGCCTGGATAAAGTGATCCACGGTGTTGACGGGTGAACTGCTGCACGCTTGCAGCAGGAAGGCGAGGGCAGCGACAGCGAGTATCCTTTTCATCGAACACCTCCCGTTAGTGCGGTCCGGGGGGGCGCACGGTCGGGCGGAATCGAAGTAGAGGACGTCAGGAACCGCAATGTTGATCGATCCAGACCATCTGCTGATCGGGCAGACCCTGCATCGAGAAATCACCTTTTATTTCAACAACAATCAACAATTTCGTATCATCGGCAACATCGGCCAATTGTTCATCCAGTTCATCCATGTCCCTGTCGGTCGCGATAAACCATGCCGTGTCGGAGACACGGATCGATTCAAATGTATCTTTTAAGTACCTGCCCAGCTCATCCGCAATTGCCGGCGAATGATGAATCATGTAGACCGTCATCGCGCCTCCTGCAACATGTTCTCCGTCTCCGCCACGGGTGGGAAAAACCAGGTCAACATCGGCTCCAGTTCCGACCGCCAGTAAACCCAGGAGTGACCATCATTCCCCTGATGATAGCGAACGCTGCAGTCTCGCGTCCGCAACACATCGAGCCAGCGTTCTACTTCGGGGCTGTTGCCTTTTTCAAAATACCCCAGACAGACGTACGTGTGCACGGTAAATGTCTCAGCCTGCTGATAGGCCGCGATGATCGCGCTCCTCTCGTCATCGAGTGCGGGGGAGAAGGCTGCGAGGAGCCCGAACCTGTCGGACTCGTGCAATGCAAGGTCCACCGCCATCAGCCCACCTCGCGAGACACCGAAGATCGCTGTCTGCTCCCGTTGCGCTGTTATATGATACCAGTCTGAGATCAGTGGCAGCAATTCGAGTGTGACGAATTGCCGCCACTCGCGCCGGCCACCATATTCACGCCACCTCCGGGCGTCGTCCGTCGAGATGAAAACGACGATCGGAGGATCGATCTTGCCATCCGCGATCAGGTTGTCGAGGACGGTTGTCATCTGCCCACCAAGGACCGCCGCGCGCCCATCTCCAGCGAGTAAAAGGGGATAGGGACGGATCCGGGAGGGATGATAATCCGGCGGTTGATAGACCAGGACCGTGCGTTCGTATCCGAGCGAAAGGGAGAAAACGGTCAACGTATCGATCTTTCCTCGCGGGACGTTCTCCCGTCTGAAGGCACAAGTTGCATCATGCCAGCCCGGCATCCGGACGATGGAACGGCCTCTGTCCTCGTTTGCCCAATAGTCGTTGTTCAACGGATCTCGAAAGTTATCCATGTATTCCGTCGTCAGGACGTATTCAAATCGCGCGTCGAAGGGCGCTTCCAGCGTGAGGTACTGCAACGGCGTAGAATAAACCCGCTTCATCGGTTCTGGCTGCCACTGGGTGATCATTCCGACGACGGAAAGGGGATGCTGGTTCCAGGCGAGAAAAACAACATGGGTGCTGTCACGAAGGGGGGTGCCACCCCGCCATTTGACCTGCTGGATAAATGACCACGCCATTCGTTCCTGTTTTGATTTGGATGCATACTCGGATTGCTCCAGAAATTGTTCAAAATCAGCAATTTCCACCCTTGGTCGAGTACGCAGGTTGGCAATTCGAAGAGGAGAGCAGCCTGAACCAAATAAAAACAACAAGACCAGAAGCGTTGTGCTTTGTTTCAGGATGGCCATATATGTAGATTACACTTAAACAGTATGCCCGAGCCAGCCTGCTGGTCACGTCCCATCCATACTGTCTCCAGTGGAGATCACAGGAAACCTCTCAAACACCCGCATACAACGTCGAGGAAAGGCATAGATTGTGATCTTCTTCACTGAATGTAAAGTGCGGGGCAGAATCCACTCGGGTTCGATCAAGTTACGTTTATCTTCTTATTAATATAAGAGTTGAACGATATTTTGAGGAACCTGTCTCTCGAGGGAACGGTTGACATAAAGAACCGGAATTGGATAACTTTGTGATAAATAGTGCAACTCACGACTGGGTAAACGGGAGATCTCCATGTTGATTTCGAAGCAGGCACGGTTGCGCGAGGAAGTGCGGGAACTGGCCGACCAATTCGGCCACAACCGCAGCGCGTTGTTGCCTATCCTTCAGCAAATTCAGCACAGGCATTACCACATTTCCGAGTACGCGATGCAGGTTGTCGCCGATTTTCTCGGGATTCATCCAACCGAAGTGTACGGTGTGGTAAGCTTTTACTCATTCCTCAACCGGGAGCCGAGGGGTCGGTTCGAAATCCGGCTTTGCAAGACCATTTCCTGTGCCATTCAGGAATCGCAACGTGTCGCCCGCCAGTTGGAAAACGACCTCGGAATCAAATTCGGAGAAACCACTCCGGATGGAAAGTTCTCGCTCGATTGGGCGAATTGCATCGGCATGTGCGACCAGGGACCGGGATTGCTTGTCAACGACCAGGTTTTTACACGGGTGACCCCTGAAAAGGTGCATGACATCGTCGAGGGGCTGCGCCGCACACTCGATGTTTATTCGATGCAGAATGTTCACCGATCGAAACCGATGATCCATATGGAGGAGGGAGATCGATGACAATCGGGACGGATACCTCTACGTGGACATACGCATCGATCAAGCCCGAAGAAGGGTTGGCGAAGGCGTTGAGACACGACGTAAGCGAGATCATCCAGATAATCACGGATTCAGGATTGCGCGGTCGCGGTGGGGCGGGGTTTGCCACCGGCCGGAAATGGAAATACTGCGCCGCTGCTCAGAGTGAGAAGAAATACATCATCTGCAATGCCGATGAGGGCGAACCCGGAACGTTCAAGGACCGTGTGATCCTTACGGAATTTCCGGATCTGGTCTTCGAGGGATTGACGATCGGCGCACGGGCCATCGGAGCGACGCACGGGTTCATCTACCTGCGTGCGGAATACCTGTACCTGTTCCACCATCTGAAGGAAACCATCAACCGGCGCCGGGAGAACGGACTTCTCGGCGAAAACATCCTCGGAATCAAGGGATTCAACTTCGATGTGGATGTCCGGATCGGCGCGGGCGCCTATGTTTGCGGCGAGGAAAGCGCCCTGATTGAGTCGATCGAAGGGTTTCGCGGTGAACCTCGAAATCGCCCACCCTATCCCGCCGAATACGGCTTGGGGGGCCTGCCGACAGTCGTCAACAACGTCGAGACGCTCGCCTGGGTTCCCTGCATTTTCGTCAACGGCGTCGCCTGGTTCCGCGAAGTCGGCACCGATGAATCGAAGGGATACAAACTCTATTCGGTGTCCGGAGACGTCGAACGGCCGGGTGTCTATGAACTCCCGATGGGAATCACGGTTGCCAAACTGCTCGAACAGGTGGGTGGGGCGAACGCCAAGGCTGTCCAGGTCGGCGGCGCATCGGGCCGGTGCGTCCTCTCCATGGAATTCGAGGAACGGCTGATCGCCTTCGAGGACATGGCGACGGGCGGATCGGTGATCGTCATCGGTCCCGGAAGGGACATGCTGATGATGGTGAAGGGCTTTCTCGAGTTTTTCGTTGAAGAATCCTGCGGACAGTGCACGCCCTGCCGCGAGGGAAACGTCAAGCTGCTGGAGGGTGTCCATCTGCTTGAACAGGGTAAATGTTCGATGCGTTACCTGAAGGAATTGTGCCGGTTGGGAGAAACGATGCAGGTGGCGTCGAAATGCGGCCTCGGGCAATCGAGCCCAAACGCATTTCTGTCAGTCGTGGAACATTTCAAGGATGAGATCATGGGTCGGGTCAACCTGGTGACGGAGGGGTAAACCATGGAAGCGAAACAGGAATTGAAAACACCCGAGATCCAGATTCTCGACCGAACACCGTACAGCACCCGTGTCGCCCTATTCGATGAGTCGGAGAAAAAGCAGAAAATCACTGTCACAATTAATGGCGTCGAGGTTACGGTTAACCACGGAACGATGATTCTTGAAGCGGCGAAGAAAGCGGGGATTCACATCCCCACGCTGTGCCACCATCCCGATCTCACGTTCGCGGGGGTGTGCCGCATCTGTGTCGTCGAGATCGAGGGACAGCGGGTGCTCCAGGCATCATGCTCCTATCCGATCACCGTGCCGATGAACATCAAAACGTTCTCGCCGAAAGTCCGCCAGGCACGCCGTCACATTCTCGATCTGCTGCTCTCGAAACATTATGGCGAGTGTTATTCCTGTTTTCGGAACGAAAACTGTGAATTGCAGGCTCTCGCCAACGAGTATGGTGTGGACTTCTTCCGGTTCGGACACCCGGTTCAGCCACTTTATGACAAGGATTATTCCAGCTACGCGGTGAACCGGGATCCCAACAAGTGCATTCTCTGTCGCAGATGTGTGCGCACCTGCATCGACCTGCAGGAGGTAGGCACCCTCGAGGTGGAAGGGCGTGGAGTGAATTCCAGGGTTACGACGTTCGGGAACAAACCCCTCTCGGAAGTCGTTTGTATCAATTGCGGACAGTGCATCAACCGCTGTCCCACCGGCGCACTCTACGCGAACGACCCTACGGACGAAGTGTGGGATGCGATCGACGATCCGACGAAACATGTAGTGATCCAGACCGCGCCATCTCCCCGAGCGGCAATTGGTGAGTGTTTCGGAATGCCCCCGGGAACGCCGATGACGTTCAAGCTGAACACAGCGTTGCGCCGTGCCGGTTTCGACAAGGTTTTCGACACGAACTTTGCCGCCGACCTTACGATCATCGAGGAGGGAACGGAACTTCTGACCCGCCTGTATCGGAAACTGGTGAAGGGCGAGGAAGATGTCCGTATCCCGATGTTCACAAGCTGTTCCCCGGGTTGGGTCAAGTATCTCGAGCATTTTTACCCGAGCTATGTGGACAACCTCTCGACCTGCAAGAGTCCGCAGCAGATGTTCGGTACGTTAATCAAGACCTTCTACGCCCAAATGCACAATATCGATCCCGCCGATATCGTTTGTGTCAGCCTGATGCCCTGCGCGGCGAAAAAGTATGAGTGCAACCGGCCGGAAATGCATTCATCGGGCTACAAGGATGTCGATTTCGGACTGACGACCCGTGAAGCCGCCGCGATGCTTTCAGAAGCGGGGATCAAGCTGGGCGAGATGCCCGAATCCGATTTTAACGATCCCTTCGGCACCGCCACAGGATCGGGAGTCATTTTCGGCGCCACGGGCGGCGTGATGGAAGCAGCGCTGAGAGCAGTCATTGAGCTGGTCACCGGGGACAAGATCGAGAGTCTTTTCGATCATGCGGACATCATCCCGGTGCGTGGATTCGAAGGCACGAGGGTGGTCGAGTACACCTTCAACAAGGTGGGGCCCGTGCCGGAATTGCTGCAACGGATTGTTCCGAACTGGAATTGGCTGAAGGGTGTCACCTTGAGTGTCGGTGTAGCTCATGGAACCGCCAACGCCCACCGCGTGATGAGGAGCATCGAAGAGGGCGGTGAATTCAAAAAGTGCCATTTCATCGAATTCATGGCCTGCCCGGGTGGCTGTCTCGGTGGAGGTGGACAGCCGATTCCGACGACACCCGAAATCCGAGCGGCGCGGGCGAGAGCGATCTATGCGGAGGACAAGGCGTACACTATTCGCAAATCCCATGAGAACCCGGCGGTGGTCAAAATCTATGATGAATTTCTCACGGAAGGGCCAAACGGACATCTGAGCCACGAACTGCTGCATACGCATTACACACCGCGCGGAAAATACATCGAGTGATTCCGCGGGTGGAGCAGGTTGAAAACATGCGGGAAAGGCGCCGGCGTTTCTGGAAAGTCGAACACTCGCGGCGCAGTGCCTTACTTTTATTCATCTCAACTTTTTAACGGCCATTCGGTCGAAGGTTGAACAATGTCTACTTCAGTGCCGGCGAAATCCGTCGAAATCATCAACGAGGGGGTGATCGCGGCCACCCTCGCCAGCAAAGCGGATTCCAGCGCTGAACATGTGCGGGAAATCCTCTCGAAAGCGCGGGAGTTGCACGGGTTGGGATCCCACGAGGTGGCTGTTCTTGCGGGGATCAGCGATCCCGAGTTGATGGGGGAGTTGTTCCTAGCGGCGCGGTATGTAAAAGAGACGATCTACGGTCGGAGGTTGGTCCTTTTTGCTCCGCTTTACATCAGCAACCTTTGCGAGAACGAGTGTCTCTACTGCGCTTTCCGCGCACGCAACCGTGAGCTGACCAGACGTTCTCTGACTCAGGACGAGATTCGCGACGAGGTGAAAGTCCTGCTTCACCAGGGTCACAAACGGGTGCTGCTCGTGGCGGGAGAATCGTATCCCCGCCAGGGTTTCCAGTACATTCTCGACTCGCTTGAAACGATCTACGCGACCCGTGAGAACGGAGCGAACATCCGCCGTGTCAACGTCAACGTCGCTCCTCTCACGTTGGAGGAATTCTGTCAACTGAAGGCGGGCGGGATCGGCACCTTCCAGCTCTTCCAGGAAACCTATCACCGTGAGACCTATGCGAGCGTTCACCGTGGCGGAAAGAAACGGAATTACGAATGGCGCATCACCTGCATGGACCGGGCGATGCAGGCCGGTATCGACGATGTAGGCATCGGAGTTCTTTTCGGTCTGTTCGATTGGCGATTCGAAATTCTCGCATTGATGCAGCACATTCGCCACCTGGAGAACCGGTTCGGCGTCGGACCTCACACCATCAGCGTCCCTCGTCTCAAACCCGCGTCCGGGTCCGATCTCTCCTACCATCCGCGGTTTCCCGTCTCCGACGTGGATTTCCGCAAGATCGTTGCGATCCTCAGGCTGGCCGTGCCCTACACGGGAATCATCATGTCCACGCGCGAATCGGTGGAGATTCGCCGTGAGACCTTCGCCCTCGGCGTCAGCCAGATCAGCGCGGGAAGCCGTACCAATCCCTACGGATACAGCGAAGACGAGAAGCTGGACTCCAGCCAGTTCCACCTGAACGACCACCGCCCCCTCGACGAAGTCGTCCGGGACCTGGCGCATCTCGGGTACATCCCGAGCTTCTGCACCGGGTGCTACCGTCTCGGACGGACTGGACAGGATTTCATGGACCTCGCGAAACCGGGTGAGATCAAGCACCACTGCGATCCCAACGCCGCTTCAACCTTCGTCGAGTACCTCGAGGATTATGCGAGTCCCGAGACTCAGGACGAGGGCGAACGGTTGCTGAAGATGTTCCTCGCGGGAATGGAGGACCTTCCACGCCGCCGTGCGGAAACGCTGGTAAACAAGGTGCGGGCAGGGGAGCGGGATGTGTATTGCTGAGCCGGTGCTGGGAAGAACAGTTGAATCAGGATGGGCAGTATGAAACAGTATGGACAGGTTAAATTCGACTCGTCAAAACATGAACGGAAGGTATAGGGCGAACAGGATAGGCAGGATGATCTCAATACGCAGGTAAAACGACGGTTCTGAAGGTTTATCCTGAATATCCTGTGCATCCTGTTTCAAGCTGTTTCAGTAGTTGGTCATGTGGCTCGGTCAACAATGGTCGGGTGGCCCGACTTGTTCGTCAAGTCGGGTATCCCCCTGTTCCTGTGCTCATAGGTTAGAAGAGAAGAGGACAAGGTGATGTCCCGAGGTGCTCCAAAATCCTTTCGACTGCACATCGGCATTTTCGGGCGGCGAAACGTCGGCAAGAGCTCGCTGCTGAACGCGCTGACCGGCCAGCAGGTCTCGATCGTTTCGGAAACTGCGGGCACGACCACGGACCCCGTTGAGAAACCGATGGAACTGCTGCCGTTGGGGCCGGTGCTCTTCATCGACACCGCCGGGTTGGACGATGCCGGTTCGCTGGGCGAGAAGCGCATCGAAAAAACCCGAAAGGTGTTCGAACGGTGCGATCTGGGCATCATCGTTACGGACGGCGACTGGAGTGAATTCGAGGTGGCGGTGCTCGACCGCCTGAAGGAATCGAATGTCCCGACCGTCGTCGCGTTGAACAAGTCGGATCAGTGGTTGACCGGGACGCTTCTTGCACGGCTCAAGAAACAGCATCTCACCGGCATTCCAACCGTTGCGGTGAACGGCGAAGGAATTGGTGAGCTGAAACGCCAGTTGATTGCCCACGCTCCGGCTGAGTTCATCGAACAGCCGGTGATTATCGCGGATCTCGTCGGTCCCGGGGAGCTCACCGTTCTTGTTGTGCCCATCGACAAGGAGGCTCCGAAAGGCCGCCTGATCAATCCACAGGTCCAGGTGCTCCGTGAGTTGCTCGATTCGGACGCGATGGCTCTGGTAGTCAAGGAGCGCGACCTGCCCGCAGCACTGGATCGGCTGAATACGCCGCCGAAGCTGGTCGTCACCGACAGCCAAGCGTTTCAAAAAGTGGCGGCAGATGTCCCGCCCGGCGTTCTGATGACATCGTTTTCGATTCTCTACAGCCGTTTCCGTGGCGATCTTGCGACCCAGGCAATCGGTGCAATGGCGATTGACGATTTGAAGCCGGGGGATCGCATCCTGATCGCGGAGGCCTGCACCCATCATCCCATCGACGAGGACATCGGACGGGTGAAAATCCCCAACTGGCTGGCCCAGGTAGTGGGAGGAGCACTCGAATTTGACGTTGTCGCGGGGCAGGATTTTCCCGAGAACCTGAAGCCTTACCGTCTCGTCATCCATTGCGGCGCCTGCATGTTCAACCGGCGGGCAATGCTCTCGCGGATCGCCCGCTGCCGTCAGCAGGGAGTCCCCGTGACCAACTACGGACTGGCGATCGCCTGGAGTCTCGGGGTGTTCGAACGGGCGCTCGCTCCTTTTCCTGCCGTGTTGGAAGCGTTGCGACGTGCGAAAAAAGCAAAAGAGGTTCCTGAGCATGTGTCCTGAACAATGGACCGGTGAGCAGGTGGAATCCTGCCTGCGCGAAACGGATTCGGGAAACCTTCAGGATCTGTGGACCGAAGCGGACCGTGTTCGCAGGAACTCGGTGGGCGATGAGGTTCACCTGCGGGGACTCGTGGAAATTTCGAACCACTGCGTTCGAAACTGCCTTTATTGCGGCCTTCGCGTTCACAACAGGAATCTTCCGCGGTACCGAATGTCAGCCAACGAGGTAATCGCTGCCGCGTCGCAGGCGAAGGGATTCGGCTACGGTACTGTTGTGCTGCAATCCGGCGAGGATCCGGGATGGACAAGTGAGGCGGTCGCCAATCTCATTCGTGCGATCAAACAGGCGACCGGCCTGGCGATCACCCTCTCCCTGGGTGAGCGGAATCCGGAAGAGTACCGGATCTGGCGTGAGGCGGGAGCCGATCGTGTGCTGTTGCGTTTCGAAACGAGCGACAACCGCCTTTATCATCGCATTCATCCACCCTTGCAGGGCAGAACGATCGACCGCCGGGCTCTGCTGCTCACCTTGAGGGCACAGGGATATGAGGTGGGAAGCGGGGTGATGGTGGGGATTCCCGGTCAAACGTTTTCGAGTCTTGCCGAGGACATTCTCCTGTTTCGTGACCTCGACCTTGACATGGTCGGCCTCGGTCCCTTCGTCCCCAACTCGGACACCCCCCTTGGAGGGGACAACGGGATTGCCTCCTCGGAGGACCAGGTTCCGGCGACTGTTTTGATGACGCTGAAAGCTTTCGCATTGACACGTCTTGTGCGGCCGGACGCGAACATCCCCTCGACGTCCGCCATGGCAGCTCTCGATCCCGTGCAGGGGCACCATCTGGCGTTGAGCCGTGGGGCGAATGTCATCATGCCCAACATGACGCCTCTCCGGTATCGCGGAAGCTACCTGATCTATCCCGGAAAGGCGTATGTGGATGTGGCGAGCCTGGATGTACATGCATCCCTGGCATCGACAATTCGTGAACTCGGCAGAAAGGCGGGGGTGGGGGCAGGATCGAGGTTCCGGCAGCGATCTGTGAACTGATTGTTTTCGGCAGGACTTCTCGGAGAGTTGCAGTGTCAAAGCAATTTGATAAAGAAAATCCCATCGCGGCGAGTGATGGGACAGTCAAAAAGGATGGAGCGGAAAACAGCCCCATCTCATGCCAGTGCAAATCGTTGACGAAGGGTGTCCTGTGAATCGACGTCGGAATTGGACTGAATCGTCAATTGGTCGATGCACATCCTTCGTACGCAAAGACTTGCAGTGCGTTCATTCGAACAATACGTGTCGATGAAGTCCTGTCTCGCCTCATCCGAAACACCATTGATTCCCTGAGTGAAAACGCATTTTTTCATGAAGACGCAAGGATCACTCACACTTCCTCCAAATCCGAAAATCCAAGTTTGACAATAATTAGTGGTAATATAAGAATCCCACAAGAAAAGTCAAGGTATTTATCTACAAGGGCGAGAAAAGATCAGCATTCATGCGGGTTTGGTGGATTTCGCTTTGAGTGTAGCGTGTAATCGCGAAATAAAGAGGAGGTATAAGTTAGAAAATTGGCATTACACCAAATACTGCGCACGATTCCCCATCCATTGGAATCCGTTCCGCCGGAGTAAAATCGTGTGCAACTTCCAAAGGTATCCGCTTGAAGGGATATCAGAAGTAGTATCGTGCCCCCATCGAAGCGCCCATTCCGATGCCGGTGGTGGGGTTCAATTGCATCACCGGTGACAGCTCGAAGAACAGGTCCAGGGGAGCCTGCTGCACGATATACGCAAGCCCGAGCACCGCTCGAATACCGAAAATCTTGTCAATTCCACCACCTGACGACAGATACACTCCTGCTCCGTAAAAAACTGGAAATTCTTCGGTTGATTCGATCCAATTCAAATTGTGAAACAGAATGTCACCGTGGAAACGGACAATCGTGCCTTCATTTTTCTTGTTGCCGTTGGCGTCGGTTGAAGTCCCGCCGACATATGCTCCCAAACCGGCATCCAAGGCGATTGTGTCAGTTATCCAGTATTTCGCGACCAGACCGTCGGGATTGCCGATCATCACACCCAGCCCCAATCCGCTGTCCTGGGCGGAAGCAGTCGAAGCAACCAATAAAAGAATGCCAATGATCAGAAGCAGTCGTTTCATGTTTCCTCCCTGGGTAACGTCTGTCCGAACAAGGTAGTGTTTTAAGGTTGTTTTCGCTTTCACCATTCTTCAATGCTAAAAACAGGGGAGGCGGCGAGAGTGTTGCGGGGCGTTTGGAATGCAATCTGTGATCAATTGCATCAACACTCGCACGGCGGAGTCTCTATTTTAGACAAATGGTGATGGGGAGGGATACGGTGAGAACACATTTGCGAATTCTTTCCGGTGTTGTGATTCTGCTTGCTGCAATCATGCTGCTGGTGTCCTGTGGGACCAATGCGGATCAAAGCGAAGAGACGGTGCCGGTGATCCAGTCTCTGGTTGCGAATCCCGATACCGTCCTTCCCGGGCGAGCGACAACGATCACCTGCAACGCCAGCGATCCCGATGGCGGCCCGGATACACTCAGCTACACGTGGATCGCCGATTTCGGAACGATTACGGAACTTCAGACTCCAGACGAGATCAATTGGACAGCTCCAGACAGCACCGGCAGCTTCAGCATCGAAGTACGGGTGAGCGACGGTGATCATGTCGTCGGAGATTCCGTTGTCGTTGTTGTCAGTTCAACGATTTCCAATCCGAGCCTGGATGTCCGGATTCTCTCCCCTCTGACGAACTCCAATTATGCGATCGGGGACACCATCGATTTCAACGGGCGTGTTTTCGGGCTGGGGACCTTCAATGCACCCGACGTTCAACTCTCCTGGACCAGCAGCATCGACGGCCTGCTGAATGATGACGATCCCGATTCAAATGCCTACAGCGAGTTCAGCTCAATCCTGTCGCAGGGCACCCACACGATCACTTTCTCGGTGATCGTCGACGGCATCTATCAGGCGGTTGATGACGTGATTGTCAACGTCCAGACGACCAGCACATTGCTGCTTCACCCGATTCATCGTGAATACCTGGGCAACCGTCTCACCTGGGATCACGAAACCGATTCTCAGACATTCAACGGCTACACCCTTTACCGCCAGACATTCGGCAGCGGATTGTACGAGATCATTGCAGTGATCGACGAGGAAACGACTCACAGCTATTTCGATTCAACGGCGATCCTTGGGCAGACCTACAACTACACCCTTGTCGCCGATTATGGCGGAGGCCTGACAAATTCGAGTACCACCAATTTTCTGCGAACGGGAGTCTTTACCGAGTGGTCTTCGGAAATCCCCGACATGGTCTATGACGGGAATTCGGAATACCTTTACATCTCCACTCCGGACCTGTTTCCGCCGCAGGTGAACATGATCGACGTAACCGCAAACAACCCGGATGGTTTCTACTGGTACTCGGATTCACTGAAATATCTCACGGGGGACCCCAACAGCAAAGCCGTGATCCTGTTCAATCCCATGGGGTTCGCGATCAATCCAACAGATCGCGCCATCTATATCGCGAGTATCGGCGACATCTCCAAACGGGGCGAACCGGCAACGGACTCCACAGGGGTCTTTCCGGGACTCTGGCGCATCGATCTATCCGTTCCCTATGGAGGGATTTCCCTCGTCGTCCACACGAACTTCGTCTGGCGCGGCGAGCTCAATTTTGCTTCCTATGACGATTCGCGTCAGGTTGTGTACGCTACGACCGATGACGGCTATCCGCTGATTGTCGACAATCCCGAGGGTTCGCCGTCCCTTTCACAGATTACCGATTCGCGGCTGGTATACTACCGGTCGCTGCCGCTTGTCGATGAAACGAACGGATTGCTCTACATCTCCGAACTGGGGTCCTTCCCGGCTAGCCTCTGGAAGTACAATATCACCGGGATCACACCGGTTCTGCTGCTCGAGGATCAGCACAACACTCTCGGATACAACCTTCAGGATCTGGCGCTTTCACCGGATCGCACTGAGCTCTACCTGGCCAACGAATCCCCCGAATACATCCAGGTGATTTCTACGGCGGATTTCACTTCCGCAGGGAGCTTCTTGACCGGGAGCGGGGCATCCGCGATCCATGTCATGCCGGATGGCAGCGCCGCCTATTTCGGGGTTGAAAAAGAGGTGCAGAAGTGGGATCTGTCCACGGACGAAAAAGTGGAAACGTGGGAATTTAAAGATCCTGTCATCCGGGGCGGAATTCAGGTCAGTGACGATCAGCAGATTTTGATGGTTGCGACGTGGGATTCCACGATACTGGTGACACGGCTCTTCATCATCTACCTCTACTGAAGAACCGAAAGTTTGCATCAGGTACAGATGGAGAAAAGGGCTTGGGATTTCTTCCAGGCCCTTGTTTTTTGTACGCCTGCAGGGATTCGAACCCCGAACCTTCTGGTCCGTAGCCAGATGCTCTATCCAGTTGAGCTACAGGCGCGAATGGCAGGGCCTAAACTAGACGAATCCCCCCTCGAATGCAAGGGGTGAATGAACGGTTCGGTCTCTCGCGTCACCGCCCGCGAATGCCTACCTTTTCCATGAGTTACGTCCATTTCAACGTGCCTTGTAATCCCGGAGTGAACGCCTATGAGCGAACGTGGCGATGCCGCTTTGCGCACCCTCCCAAAGGTGGATGATGTGCTTTCCCAACCGGTATTGAAATTCTGGCGTGGATCGCCGCAAGTACGGGACGCGGTCCGCGAGGAGCTTCAGGATGCCCGCAACCGGATTCGTTCTCGTGGCAAGGCTCCCTCGGCGAAAGCGGTTGCGATCGGCGCGTTGGAGCGGCTGGAGGCGAAATTCGCGCCTCGATTGAGAAGGGTGGTCAACGCGACGGGGATCATCATTCACACCAATCTCGGACGTGCTCCACTCGGCGAACATCAGCTTGAAGCAATGGTCCATACGGCTTCCGGTTATTCGACTCTTGAATACGATCTCGATACCGGGAAACGAGGATCGCGCCATCAGCTGGTCACCCACATGCTCACCGCGCTGACCGGTGCGGAGGATGCGCTGGTGGTCAACAACAATGCCGCTGCGTTGCTGCTCGCGTTGACCACGCTCGCCGGAAAGGGAGAGGTGATCGTCTCACGAGGCCAACTGGTCGAAATCGGCGGATCGTTCCGCATCCCCGACATCTGCCGCGCCTCCGGGGTCAGGATGGTCGAAGTCGGCACCACCAACCGCACTCGAGCCAGGGATTACAGAAACGCTATCGGACCAAAGAGCCGCATCCTGCTGCGTGTCCACCCGTCCAATTTCCGTATCGAGGGATTTACCGAAGAGGTGGGGTTGGGCGAGATGCATCAGATCGCCCGGGAACACGACCTGATGCTGGTGGATGATCTGGGGAGTGGCGCTCTGTATGACACTGCCCGGTTGAGCAAACTTCCGAAAGAACCCCTTGTCTCAGAGTCGATTGCCGCGGGAGCCGATGTCGTCACCTTCAGCGGTGACAAGTTGCTGGGAGGTCCCCAGGCGGGGATCGCCGTTGGCGGAAAGGAAGCCATCGCACGGATGCGCCGCCACCCGCTGATGCGCGCCCTGCGTCCGGACAAACTCACTTTTGCGGCGCTCGACGCGACTCTGCGGATTTATCTGCATCCGGAGGAGATTGCCCGCGATCTGCCCGTCTGGCGGATGCTCTCGGCGCATGTTGAGGAGCTCGAAAGGTGGGGCCACGCTTTGCTGAAGGCGATTGCGCCGGCAGCCAAACGTGCGGGAGTGAACGTCACCATTGATCAGTCACAGGCAACGTCGGGAGGAGGGAGTCTTCCTCAGGAATCTTTGCCAAGCCGGGCGATTTCGTTCACTGGAGATGGGGGCCGATTGACTGCACTGCAAACCCACCTCCGTTGTGCGGACCCGCCGGTGATTGGGTATCTTCGAGATGGGGTCCTGCGTCTGGACCTGAGAACAATGTTTCTTGAAGAGCAAAGCCCCATCGTGAATGCAGTACGTTGGGCGTTGGAAAGGATGGAAGAATGAAAGTCAGGATGATACGTGCGATCTTCATCGTTCTGCTGACATCGATGATCGCTCCGGTCGCGCTGGCGGGGAGAACGGTGCATATGATCGATGTGGATGGAGTGATCCATCCGATATCGATGATGACCATCCTTCACGCGATTGACCGGGCCCAGGAGGCGAACGCCGAAGCGCTGATCATCCGTCTCGATACCCCCGGCGGTCTGATGGAATCCACCTGGGAGATCACCCGTGGTATCCTCAACTCCCATGTGCCGGTGATCGTTTATGTAGCTCCGGAGGGAGCACGGGCGGGCAGCGCCGGGGTGTATATCACGATGGCTGCCCATATCGCGGCGATGGCTCCGAGCACGAACATCGGAGCCGCGACGCCTATAGGAATGGGTGGCGGAGCGGAACAGGACACCTCAAAGGAGGGGCAGTCCGATCAACAGGTACTGCGGCGCAAAATCACCAACGACGCGGTGGCGCAGGCTCGGGCGATGGCGGAACGTCGTGGACGCAATGCGGATTGGGTGGAAAGCGCCGTTCGTGAAGCTGCCTCGATCACTGCAAACCAGGCGCTCGAGGAAAACGTCATCGACCTGATCGCCGCGAACGTGGACGATCTGCTGGAACAGGTGGATGGGATGATCGTCGAAACAGTGGACGGTGAGGTCACCCTTGAAACGGCGGATGTACAGATCGTGCGTTACGAACCTACATGGCGCGAAAAATTCCTCGACCGGCTCGCCAACCCCAACCTTGCATACATTCTGCTGATGATTGGTTTCTACGGGCTCATTTTCGAATTGTACAATCCGGGTGCCATTATTCCGGGGGTGGTCGGTGTGATCAGTCTGATCCTTGCGTTTTTCGCGATGCAGACCCTGCCCGTCAACTGGGCCGGACTGCTGTTGATCGTTGTTGCCATTGTCATGTTCCTGTTGGAGATTAAAGTGCCCAGTTATGGATTTCTCACATTCGGTGGAGTCGTTTCGCTGACCCTCGGTTCGATCCTGCTGTTCGACAGTCCGATTCCGGCTCTGCGGGTTTCCTGGGCTGTCATCGTCCCGGCGGTGCTCGTCACGGTTCTCTTTTTCGCAGTTGCCATCACGTTCGGCCTGCGAGCGCAGAAAAATCGTGTAACCACCGGCACTGAAGGGATGGCGGGTGAAACGGGAGAGGCGGTGACCGACCTGAACCCGCGCGGCCATATCAAAATCGGTAGCGAGTACTGGAACGCCGAAACACGCGGAGAGCCGGTGAAGAAGGGAGACCGTGTTGTCGTTATTGAAGGCAGCAGGTTGAATCTGGTGGTGCGCCGCCTCGATTGATCTGATGACACGGCCTACGCACATTCTCGCTTTCTTCGCCGCGGTATTCACCATCGGACTGCAGTTGCCCGGAACTGCTCCGGGCATCGGCGTGCGATTGGCCGTCGTATTCTTCCTCTTTGTTCTGACGCTTTTTCTCCACCTCAAGCGCATCCTTTCAACACGATCGGTTACCGTATGTCTGTTTCTGCTGTGGTTGTCCCTCGGTTGGGTGCGAGCCTGGCAACCCGTCCCAGCATTTCCTGATGAGGAAGTGTGGATCGAGGGGCGGGTGCGAATTCCGGTTGAGCAGAAAGAATCTGGGACACGCATTCGCCTGTTGGTGGATCGTTGGTACGCGGGTGAGACGAGCGGTCCGATGCACATCGGTGCCGTTGCAAACCTGGACCATGTACATAACATCCACGCCGGCGAACGGATTCGTCTCATCGGCCTGATGCTGCCGCTCGAAACAGCGAGGAATCCGGGCGGTTTCAATGAGCAGGCGTATTGGGCGATGCGCGGTGTTCAGGTTCGGATCATCAAGGAAAAATCCATTCAGAAACTGGGAGTCAAGGGGTTTGCGGGACACCTCGATCGAATCTTCGATTCAGCGAGGGAGGCTGTCGACAATCAGATCCGTCACGGTCTCGATGCAAGGGCGGTTCCTCTTGCACAAGCGTTGCTGATCGGAGACCGCAGCGGGTGGAACGATCCGACTCGGGATCAGCTCGCCCGCAGCGGTCTGATGCACCTGTTTGCAATCTCAGGGCTGCATGTCGGACTGCTTTGGGCGATTCTTGCATCGTTGTTGGCTCTGATCAGAATCCCGAAAGGTTTCCGCACCCTGATGTTGTTGTTGGTTCTCTGGTTTTATGCCGCGTTCACCGGCGCCAACCCACCTGTTCTCCGTGCCTCGGTCATTATTACGATCTACTCCGTTGGAAATTTGCTGCAACGGCAACATCGGATCGGTTATACGATGGCATTGGCCTGGATCGGATTGCTCGCCTGGCGTCCCCATACGCTGGGAGATGCAGGATTTCAACTGACTTTTGCCGGAGCGGTTGGAAGTATCTGGACCGGCGCTCTTTTCAGGGACTGGATCCGAATACAATCCGGCGTTGTCCACCGCCGCGCCGTGCGCTGGCTTGGACGAGCACTCCGGTGGACTGCCTACGCGTTGATGATTTCGTTGGGAGCGACGATTGCAACAACGCCTTTTGTGATTGCGCATTTCGGGAGGCTGCCCTGGTGTGGTCCGCTGGTCACCGTGGCCGCCGTACCGATCCTCACCGGGATTCTGATCACCGGGTGGGGGATGGTGTTCTTCGGGTGGGTGCCGGTGATCGGGAAACTCTTCGGCGATGCGTTATGGGTGCAGCTCCACATCCTCGATCTGATCGCCGGAACCTCCTCGCGGGCGCTGCCCGTTTCGGAACAACTCCCGTTGAGCTCGGCGGTGATCGCAGGGATGGTATTTCTCCTTCTTGTGTTGTGGGCGCCACGCCTCAGAATGTTAGGTATCCGTGGCGTTCTGATCGCGCTGCTCGTACTCTCGACCGGGATTGTCTGGGCGGACGCCTGGCTGCCCGAGGGAAGGGTCAAGGCTGGGGTTCTCGATGTCGGGCAGGGTGACGCCATCCTCGTCCGCCGTGGGGAACATGCGTTTCTCGTCGACAGCGGATCGGGCAAACTGCATGTCGCCCGGAATCAAATGCGTCTCACCGGCGTTCGTCAGTTGGAGCTCCTCGTGATCACGCATGGGGATAAGGATCACGCGGGCGGCGCAGCCGAGATTGTCCGGGAGTTTCCCGTGAAAATGGGGTTGATCGGTCCGGGATCGACCCGTGATAAAGCGGGCAGGGAAGCGGTTGAAGAGATGCTTAAAAAGGGGATTCCGGTATACGTCGGACGCGAAGGTGGAACTGTCGATCTTGGGAAACTTGGAAACCTCTCCCTGTTTTGGCCGACGGATTCCTTCACTCATGATCCACGAAAAAACGACAACGACCTGTCGCTGATCTTCTGCTGGCGCACGGGAGAGGCGTCGGCGCTTTTTCCAGGGGATGCTGGAGAACAGGTGGAGAGGATTCTTGTGAAAGGTGGCCACTTGCCAGATGTTGATCTTCTCGTCGCCGGACATCACGGCAGCCGCTATTCCACAACATCAGCATGGCTGGGAGCTCTTCATCCCGAGTTGGTCGTGATCTCGGCGGGCAGGAACAATCCCTACGGACATCCTGCGCCGGAGGTGTTGCAACGAATTAGTGAATTCGGAATTTCAGTTCATCGGACCGACAGGGAGGGTGCAATTCTCCTGACGCCATCTACTGATGGCTTTCGTTCGCTATCTCGGCGAGAGTGGTGGTAACTTACTCAATCACTTGATCGGCGGAGGTTTGGATGCGCATCCTTGAGTTGGAGTTGCACACTCGCTGGCTGGATAAGGTCGCTGCCTTCTACGGGAAAACGTTGGGGTTTGAAATCCTTCAGAGCGATGCTTCCCGATTTTCATTTCGCGTCGGCTGGACAACAGTGACATTTCTTCAAGATGACAGCGGTGAAGCTCCCTGGTACCATTTCGCCATGAATGTTCCCCCGAACCAACTTGAGGAAGCTCAGGCGTGGATTTCGAGCACGCAAAAGCTGCTACGGAATGAACGTGGTTCCCGGTTCTTCTACCCCTTCTGGAAAGCCGAAGCGATTTACGTCGCAGACCCGTCGGGAAATATCGTGGAGCTGATCGCCCGGAAGGGGATTGGCGAGCTCAGCCACAAGCCCTTCGATGCTGGGTCGCTATTGTGTGTTAGTGAAATTGGTTTACCCTTGGTGGAATTCGATGCCTTCGACCGCTCCCTTCGGCGCCAACTGGGGGTGACGCATTATCTCGAACCGACAGGATCGTTCAGCGTGCTCGGCGATGGGGAAGGATCGATCATCCTCGTGCGTGAGGACAGGCCGTGGGAACCCACGAACCGGGAGGCGGAGGTCCACCCGCTGCGAATCAAACTCGGTGGCGCCCAACAGGCACATGTCACTTTCGCTGCGCTTCCCTATCAGGTGAACATGGAGCGGATTGTATAGATCAATGCGGGAAGACGAACATCTTCCTGAAACAGGATGCGCAGGATATTCAGGATTACCGAGATACGCCTGAGAAAAGAAATCTTATCCTGACCGATTCAGACTCTCCTGTGTTTCCCGGCAAATCCTGTTACTTCTGTTGCCAAACGACTGCTGTTTGAAAATAAATGCACCGGGCATTCAGGACGTTTTGGTCATGGAAGAGTCATTCCGACTTTCTCTTCACCATCGACAGTCCTGTATATCCTGTGCATCCTGTTTCGCTTTTACTCTTCGTACCAGCTTCGTTACACAACGAATGCTCGCCTCTTCACTCCGAATTTTACCTCTTTTTTCCTCCGCCTCGCAGACGCTTCCGGATCAAGCTCTCCATGTAGTCCTTCGGGTTATCAAGTAGCGTCTCGGTGATCTGGAGCGACGGTTTATCCATCAGGTTGAACGCGTAATGCACCGGTTCAAGCAGCGAAGCGAGCAGGCTGCCGGGAGTTTGTCCCTCGTTCACATGTTCCGCCAGCCATTTTTTTGACGCGGGTGAAAGGGAGAACGAGATCCCCGTCTTTTTCTTCAGCTCCGCGAGCGCTTCCTTGACCGTCTCCCCGAAGATCAGTTCGTTGCACACGGCATTGGGATTCTCCACCGCTTCACGGGTCAACGTAACTTTGCGAATCGTCGTCGAGGGCAGCCGTTTCTCAAAAGGAATAAGCGCGCGTTCCGCCGCTCGAATCAATCCACGGGCGCCGGTTTTTTCCTTGTGTGCGCGCTTGGCGAGAAGCTTCAACGCTTCGTCCGTGAATTCGAGGTGAATGCCGTATGCCGCAAAGTCCCTGATTTTTCCCTGCACGACAGCGTTGTACTCGTTGGTCAGCACCTCATAGAGACCGGCTTCGTCGAGATCGGTGAGGTGCGCAATAACCGGGAGACGGCCGATGAACTCGGACTCGAACCCGTACTCGATCAGATCCTGGGTCGTTGACTCCTTCATCAACTCATCCGCTTCCCGTTTTTTCAAATGTGCATCACCCTCGAACCCGATGGGCTGCCGGTTCATGCGGCGCGCGACAATTTTGTCGAGGCCGTTGAACGCCCCGCTGACAATGAAGAGGATGTTGCGGGTGTTGATTTTTTTCTTGGGTGCCTTGCCGGTGCGCTGGGTTTCGATCACCGCTTCCATCTGGCTCGCCAGGTCGTGGGGCACGCGAAGCTCGACTTCGGTCTCTTCCATCAGTTTCAGCAGGTTCCGCTGCACACCCGTTCGTGAGACATCCAGCCCACGGAAATCGCCACTCGCCGCGATCTTGTCAATTTCGTCGATGTAGATGATCCCGGACTCGGCGAGTTTGATATTGCCGTTCGCCGCGCGGACGAGATCCCGAACCAAGTCCTCAACATCGCCGCCGACATAACCGGTTTCACTGAACTTCGTGGCATCGCCCTTGATGAAGGGCACGCCGAGACGTTCGGCGATCAGCTTGACCATGTACGTCTTGCCGACGCCGGTGGGACCGATCATGATGATGTTCGGCTTGATCTGGCCCGGAATGCGGGGATACTTCTTGCCTTCCTCGCGTTCCCATCGCATCCGGTTGAAGTGGGTTGCGACCTTTGTGGCGAGGATTTCGATCGCTTCCTTCTGGCGAACGACATACTGTATGAGGTACGCTTCCAGCTCCATCGGCGTCATCGCAAAATCGATGTCGATCTTGTCGTCTTCCTCGGCCTGGGTTTCCGTCTCACGGGTGCCAAAGGCATCAACTTCCGCATGCACGTCCGCATCGCCGTACTTCTCTTTCAAGAACTGTTCAATATCCTTCTGAAGCTGATCGGGGGAAGGCATCTTCTGGGAACCGGAATCTCCGGACATTTCGTTCTCCGTGTTGATCTTGCTTCCATGCCAGGCGGGTACTGTTTCAACGTACGGAAGATGGTACCGTTGGGACGAGTGTTTCCATGATCGTTTTCATGGTTGGAACATGTTGTCCTTTCCCTGTCTCGCATCGTCGGGGAGACCTGCCTTGCCCGCCTGTCTGAAGCGGAAGTACCTTGCTCACGAGCAAAAAGCAGGCCAGCGAGGAGAAACTAGCACCGATGACACCGAATGATCCATCCCTGAAGGAGCGGTTGGCCAGGGTCCGCCTGCTCATCACCGATGTGGATGGGGTGATGACGGACGGGCTCGGTTATTACGACGACGAAGGCATGAAACTGCGAGCATTTTCGATGCGGGACGGTTTCGGTTTCGTCATGGCAAAGTTCGCTGACATCGAACTGGGCATCATCTCTGGCAATCAGTCGGGAACGATTCACGCCCGAATGAAGAAATTCGGCGTTGACCGGATCAAGGGTGGTCATTTCCGTAAAACCGGATTTTTCAAGGAGATCCTCGAGGAAACAGGGATCCCCGCAGAGGAGTCGGTTTACATCGGTGACGACCTTTTCGATCTGCCTGTCATGCGTCTCGCCGGGCTCAGCTTTGCCCCGGCGGATGCCCATGAGCTCGTTCGAATCGCCGCGGACGGGGTGACGGAGGCGCTGGCTGGTTTTGGGGTTGTGCGAGAGGTCATTGAGGCGATCATCCGGGCGAAGGGGTTGTGGGAGAAGGTTCTGGAGGAGATCGAGAAGGACGAAAGCGGAGGGCTTGGTTGAAAGTGGGATGGGCAGGAAGAAAAGGAGGGATGTTCCTCGCATCTGCCATTCTGGCAGGAATCCTCGCCACTGGATGCGCCGATGTGTCCGATGACAACCGCCTTGCGGAAGCGGAGGTGCGCGACTCCATGCCCACTCAGGAGTTTGAAAACGTGGAAATGGCACAGACTCATGATGGCGATCTGCAATTCATCCTCAAAGCCCCGCGTCTCGACCGTTACGACAAACTCGACCGGGCGATTTTCTACGGCGGCATCCGGATTCAATTCTTCGAGAAGGGGGAAGAGTCGAGTGTGCTTACCTCGGATCGGGGTGAGGTGCATGCTGGCGGTGATGAACTGATCGCACTTGGGAATGTGGTTGTTACCACCGATACCGGTACGACGATCCTCACCCCCCGGATCAAATGGTCACGGAAATCGGGCCTGATCACCTCCGACACGGTGGTCACCATCATCACCGACTACGACACCCTTTACGGCACCGGCCTGATCGCCACCGAGAACCTGAAACAGCGTCGCATTCTGCAACCCACGGGAGTGACTCACCGAACGGTGGGGATTGAGGATACAACGACGGTTATTGCGGTTGAGGATTCATCAGGTGTGAATTCGCTTTTCTCACCGGAAACCTCGGGTACCAGCGACAGCCTGCGATTTGTTCCTCCGAAGGGGGAGAACGGTGACGCGCTCGGTGCTGATCGGCCGCGGGGGAAGACATGATGCGCCCCTCCCAATCCATGATACGAGCTGTTGCTGCTCTGGTGCTGACAGCAGCCCTTGCCGCCGCGCAGACGACCTCAGAGAAACCGGCCGCATCATCGCAGACAACCGCTGAGAAAGAGGGGACTCCTCCCAAGCGAAGACTCCTGCCTCCGGCGTGGGGCGATCCCAACTGGAAAACCAAAGTCGTTCAAAAGAGTGATGAAAAAATCGAGCCCTATGTTCCCCCGAAAGATGCCGGGGACCGGGGTCAGTACAACGGTTACGGGCGGGACACCAAGGGGGCGATCCGCCTCATCCGCGCAGCCGAACTTCGCCAGGAACAGACCACTGGACAGGGCGAGATTGTCTACCTGCAGCACGACGTAAAAATCGTTCAGGATTCGCTGACGATCTGGTGCGATGACGCTCGTCATTACCGAACACAGAAACGGCTTGAAATGTTCGGCAAAGTCGTGATGATCAACCCTAAGCAACGCCTTGACGCCGACCGGGTGACCTATTACGAAACGAGCAGGAGAACGCTGGCTCGCGGCCATGTGGTCGTTACCCGTGACAGCATGATCCTGCGTTCCAACACGGCGGAATATAATGTCGAGCAGGGAGTGATCCGTTTCGAGGAACCATTCACTATTCGTGACGTCAGTCGTGATGTAGTCATGACAGGAACTCAGGGGTCGTACAACACCCGTCTCGAGAAGGGGATCGTCCCGCTCGATCCGGTGTTGAAACATTACGACAGCACCGGCTGCCAGGATGCGGAAATCCTCGCCGACTACATGGAATTCAGCCGTCTCAGTGGTGTGGTGGTCGCGCGTGATTCCGTCCAGATTACCTGGAAAGATGTCAAGGGACGTTGCCAGGAATTGTGGTTCTGGCCGGATTCTTCCCGTGCTTTGATGATCGATGAACCCTCCATCTGGCGGGGTCGGGACGAGGCGGATGGAGATTCGATCTGGCTTTTTGTCACCGGATCACTGCTTGATTCGACCGTCATCACCGGCAATGCCGTTGCCTGGACACCATCAGACAGCAGTGCTTTATCGCCACGGAGCACCTTGCGCGGACGGCGCATTGTGATGGATTTTGATAATGGCAAGGTTTCCCGCATGCAAAGCGACCGTGAGGCGATTGGCATTTACCACCTGTTCGACAAGGGACGCGACCGCGGGTCGAACAAGGTCAGCGGAGATCGTGTCGTTCTCCTGATGAGAGCAGGGGAACTTCGAGATGTGATTGTTATCGGAGGCACGCAGGGGGTGTTTCTGCCGCCAAGACTCGCGAAAAAAACACTGAGGAAGGATGACTCAGACACAACAAAGCCGGCTGATATGCCTTGACCTTGTCAAGGTCTACGGCAAGCGGAAAGTGGTCGACAACGTTTCCATCGAAGTCCGTCAGGAAGAGATCGTCGGACTGCTCGGTCCGAACGGCGCCGGCAAGACGACCACATTCTATATGACGGTGGGAATGATCCAGCCCACGGAAGGGAAGATTCTGCTCGATGGCCATGACATCACCAAACTCCGTATGTACCAGCGGGCGAGGAAAGGGATCGGCTATCTGCCGCAGGAGGCGAGCATCTTCCGCAAGATGACCGTGGAAGAAAACCTGATGGCTATTGCCGAAACGATCCCGCTCAGTCGCAGTGACCGTAAACGGAAGGTCGATCGGCTGCTCGAGGAATTGTCGATCACGCACATCCGAAAAAGCAAAGCATATAACCTTTCTGGCGGCGAACGCCGACGGACGGAGATCGCCCGCTGCCTTGTCACCGATCCCATTTTCATCCTGCTGGATGAACCGTTCGCGGGCATTGACCCGATTGCGGTTGCGGACATTCAGGAAATTGTGCGGGGGTTGATCAAACGGGGGATTGGCGTCCTGATCACCGACCATAACGTTCATGAAACTCTGGCAATCACCGATCGTGCTTACCTTCTCTATGAAGGCCGAATTCTTAAATCAGGTTCAAGCGAGGAATTGGCGCGCGATCCTGAAGCGCGCAAGTTGTATCTGGGTGAATCGTTCACCCTGGCGAGGTAAAGGAGCAAGGCATGCAACTGCGACAGGTACCCCAGGCACGAATGGAGCAGGTTACCCAGCCGCAGCAGATTCTGCGCAGCGAATTGATTCAAACTCCTTTGATGCAGCTCGAAGTCCGTTTCCAGCAGGAGTTCGAGCAGAACCCGTTGCTCGAAATCGCGGACGAAATGGAAGAGGTTCAGGAGACTGATGAGGATTCGGATGATCGCCTTGAATCCAATGCCGTGCGTGATGCCGTTCTCGAAGGTGACAATGCGGATGCCCACGAAACGGAGCGGGAAGAACGTGAACCCGATTGGGAGGCTCTCTTCGAGGAGCAGGAAGACGAACGGCAGTTCTATAGGGCGAACCGTGCGGTCACCGAACCTGTGGAAATTCCTCAGGCGGATGTCGAGACCTTCGCGGACAACCTGCGCAGCCAGCTCCGCCTTGACCGCCTGACCGAAGAGCAGATGGAAATTGGCGAGGTGATCATCGGCAGCCTCGACACCCGCGGTTATCTCGACGCCACCCTCGACATCATCGCCGGAATCGCCAAAGTGGACGAGGAACAGGTCGAGGAAGTGCTCTGGCGCATCCAGCGGTACGATCCCCCCGGCATCGCGGCACGCAGCCTGCAGGAATGCCTGCTCGTTCAGGCGGAACTGAAGTGGGGAAAGGACCACATCACCTACAGAATTCTCTCTGTCTACTTCGACGATTTTGTCAACCGTCGCTACGAAAGCATCGCCTCTTCATTGAACATCACCCCCCAGGATGTGCAAGGTACGTTCGGTGAAATCGCCAAACTGAATCCCCGGCCGGGCGAGGGGGTGATCAATGAAAAGATGAACTACATCATCCCGGATCTCATTGTCGAATTTGTCCAGCACACCGATGAGATAGAACCGGAATTTCTCGTGATGTTGAACGACGGGAACATTCCCAGTTTCTATATCAACGAAGAGTTGAAAAAGCTCATTCTGAAGAAAGACACGGACAAGAAGGCACGCGAGTACGCCGTGCAGAAAGCCGAGGCGGCACGCTGGTTTATCAACGCTATCCTGCAGCGGCGCACGACCATGATCCGCACAATGCGGGCAATTGTGATTCGCCAGAAGGCATGGTTCATCTCCGGCAAGGATGAGGATCTGCGCCCGATGATCCTGCAGGACATCGCGGATGACATCTCAATGGACGTTTCGACCATCAGCCGCGTCACTCGTGACAAGTACGTTCAGACGCCCTATGGCGTGCGCGAGTTGAAATACTATTTCAATGACCGGATGGAGACCACCTCCGGCGATGAAGTCGCCACACGGACGATCAAATCAAAACTTCATGAGATCATCGACGCCGAAGACAAACGAAAACCCCTCTCCGATCAGACGATTGCGGAACTGCTCGAAAATGTGGGATATCCGATCGCCCGGCGGACGGTTCAAAAATACCGTGAACAGTTGGGTATCCCGGTCAAGCGGATGCGCCGGCAGGTTTAATCCTCGTTTACAAACCTTCCACATCTACCTGCGTCGTCAACTTTATTGCAGGCGAAAAACAGGGAACGCAGTTCATGCCAAAGAATAGAACGTACACTATCGCCCACTTCGCGGATGAACTTTCTCGCTGGCAGGCCGCCAGAACCCTTGAAGCGTTGCAGAATGCGGGCTATGGGGTGTGGCCGGCACGGGAGATCGAAACCGAAGAGGACTTCGATCCGTCAATTTCGGACGAGCGGAAGCGGAGATCGGTTCGGTTGTTGGCGGCCCTGCTTGGGAGAGACGTTGACGCCGTGGTTTCCAGCACCTGTGACCTGCCGATCGCTCTGTCTGAAGGAATCCGGATCGTCGCTGCATTGCCGCGCGGTGTGGTGAACGATGCGCTCGTCTGCCACGTCCATCTCGGTTTTCGCGATCTGCCGAAAGACGCGAAAGTCGGTCTGTCGAGCGCACGGCAGGCTGGTCAACTTTTACGACTGCGTGGTGACGTCGAGGTGCTGATGGTGCACGGCAGTATTCCCTCACGTCTCGCGATGATCGACGCGGGCGATCTTGATGCAGTGCTCCTCCCGTGGGTGGATCTCCGCCGGTTGGGTCTCGCGTGGCGTGTTGATGATGTCTTTGGCGTCACCGAACTGCTTCCGACCCCGGCCCGGGCGATATCCGCGATCCTTGTGCGCCAGGACGATCACGAGGTGACGGAGATCATGTCTGCGATCAGCCATCATTCCACGCTGCTTCGGCTCCGCGTTGAACGTGCCTTCACTCATGCGCTGGGTCTTGAAAGTCACGTCGGGATCGCCGCGCTTTCGAGCGACTACGGCCGCGAGGGGATGCGTCTTATCGGGCGTGTCGTCGCTCCGGATGGCTCGGCGATGGTGGAGGTGGAGCGTAACATCCTCTATGGCGAAGAGCCGCACCTCCTCGGCGAAAAAGTGGCGAAAGAGCTGCTGGATCGTGGAGCAGCGGACCTCGTGAAGTGAGTGAAAAATCCAGACAGTTTAACATTTCCATGTGCATCGCCTGACAGGGTATCCAGCCTGGCTAGTCAAGAAATGCTAAACTGTCTGGATTTTTCGTTCCAATACGCAACAAAATCATAAATGCCACTTCCGCACAGGGACGTGTTCTCGGCTGAAGTAGTTTTCTTTCAACTGCTGAATCTTTGGGGCGAGCAGGAACAGGGCAGCAAGGTTCGGGATCGCCATCATCGACAGGACAATGTCGCCGAAGCTCCAGACGATTCCGAGGCTGGCGTTGGCGCCGATGAAAACGATCAGCACGTAGATGTACCTGTACGGCCGTACACCCCTCGGTCCGATCAGGTAGGTGATGGCGCGATCGCCGTAGTAGCTCCAGGAAATCGCCGTGGAGACGGCAAACAGGAGCACGCCAAAGGTAACCACATAGCCGCCCCATTTGCCGGGGAGGCCCGTTTCGAACGCCTGCGCTGTCAGCGGTGAGCCATTGCGCAACGCCTTGCCCTGCAACGTGTACGCCGCTGTCATACCACCTGGCGATGGAGTGTCCACACGGTCCACGTACCCATCCTTCACCAGCAGCATGCCTTCGATCAGGGGTGTCGCCTCACTGCCTTCCGTGGAGGTGTAAATGGCGGGATCGACGACGTTCGAGTGGTTGTAGATGAAACAGACCCCCTCGACGCGGCCATCCACCACTGGAATGACACCACTGACCCGGTCGTTATCGTCGACCATCCCACCCGGTTTCAGTTTGGAATCGACCTGAACGACCACCAGCTCATTGATCGCCATCGTCGTTTTGTAGGGAGTTTTCCAGGCACCCGATGTGATGATTGTCAACCCTGTCAGCGTACAGATCACCAGCGTATCGAGGAACGGTCCGATCATCGCCACGGTGCCTTCGCGAACAGGTTCGTCGGTTTTTGCGGCTGCGTGGGCAATTGGTGCGGAACCCTGTCCAGCTTCGTTTGAGTAGATACCGCGACGGATTCCCCAGAGCATTCCCTGGAAAAACGTCGCTCCGGCAAATCCCCCGATCGCCCCCTGGGCTGTGAACGCGCTGGTGAAAATCAGGTGAAACGCTTCGGGGATGTGTGCGATGTTGACCCAAACGATCCACAATGCAGCGAAGATGTAGACGGCGGCCATGAAGGGAACCAACCGGCTCGCGACCACACCGATGCGGCGGATGCCGCCAATGATCACGAGACCGACTATCGTTGCGATCGCCAAACCGGTGATCCACTGGGGAATGCCCAGGTCGGTTTTGAAACTGTCCGCAACGGTGAACGCCTGGATGCTGTTTCCGGTGCCGAAGCTTGAGAAAATCGTGCAGATGGCAAAGATCACGGCCATCCATTTCCAGTTTCGTCCGAGACCCATTTCGATGTAGTACATCGGCCCACCGGCGGCGGTCCCATCCTTTGAAAATTTCCGGTAGACCATCGCCAGGGTGGCCTCGGAAAACTTGGTCGCCATGCCGAGAAATGCGGAAACCCACATCCAGAAAAGCGCGCCCGGTCCACCGAAATGGATTGCCGTCGCGACTCCGGCGATGTTGCCGATTCCAATGGTGGCCGATAACGCAGCGGAAAGTGCCTGCATGTGATTGATGTCACCCTGGTCGTCTTCTCTGTCATAAACGCCCGCGACGACTTTCCACGAATGGCCGAAACGGACCATCTGGACGAGCCGCAACCGCCACGTGAGATAAATTCCCACACCGAGCAGTGGAATCATCAGGATGGAGCTGAAATAGACGGAGACTTCCTCGATCAACTTCTGAAAGACTTGCATCGGAAGATCCTCGTTGCAGTCGACTTCCGGATTGAAGACATCGTTTACAGTCCGAAGAGAGAATTTGCCAGCACAACCGCCACTGCCAGCGGTGCGATCAACCGTACGGACCACAGCCAGACATCGTACATCCACGGGCACTTCAACTGAACCATGTACTCCTCACGCACGGCATCCCGGCCCCAGAACCATCCGGCAAAAAGCGAGATCATGATTCCGCCGACGGGGAGGAGGATGTTCGCGGTGAGTGCGTCAGCGAGGCCGAAGAAGTTTTTTCCGAACAGGGTGAGGCCCGACCAGACCCCGAAGCTTAGCGCGGATGGGATGCCGAGCAACGTTGCCGCCAACGCCATCACAATCGCGGCACGGCTTCGCCGCCAACCAAGTTCATCGCTCGCAAACGAAACCATCACCTCGAGCAGGCTGATCGCGCTCGTTACCGCAGCAATTGTCAGCAGAATGAAGAACAGGGTGGAGAGCAGCGCGCCGAAGGGGAGCTGATGGAACACCAGCGGGAGCACTTTGAACGTCAGTCCCGTGCTCTCTGCGGGTGCGAATCCCATCGCGAACACGGCAGGGAAGATCGCTATCCCCGCGAGCAGCGCAATGCCGGTGTCGAGTGCGGCGATGGTCACCGAGCTCGAAAAGACGTTGGTCTTGCGGTCGAGATAGGAACCGTAGGTGATCATCACGCCCATCCCGAGGCTGAGGCTGTAGAACGCCTGGCCCATCGCCTGAAGGATCACTTCCCCATTCAGCTTGCTGAAGTCCGGATTGAACAGGTAGCTGAGTCCTGTCCCCGCACCGGGCAATGTTACCGAGCGGAAGATCAGCAGGAGCAGGAGCACAAAAAGCGTCGGCATCAGAATTTTCGACCAGCGCTCGATTCCTCCTTGGACACCCTGGCTGACGACAAGCAGGCAAAGCCCCATGAAGATGACATGGTAAAACACAACGACCGGGCTGTTTGCCAGGAACGCGTCAAAGGCTGCACTCGCTTCGCCCGCTGTCGCCATCTGGGCGATAAAACCGGTTGCGGATTTCAGCAGGTAAGCAATTGTCCACCCGGCCACCACGGAATAATAGGAGAGGATGATTATCCCGGTGATCACACCAACGGCACCGACAACCCACCACAGTTTTCTCGGCGCCAGTTTGCGAAAAGCGCCCACTGGATTCAGCCCGCTGGCCCGCCCGATCACCATTTCAGCACCCATGATCGGCAGGCCGATGATGATCACGCAGATGATGTAAACGAGCAGGAATGCGAATCCGCCTGACTCACCCAGAACGTAGGGGAAGCGCCAGATGTTGCCCAATCCGATGGCGCTGCCGGAAGCGGCGAGAATGAAGCCGAATTTACTCCCCCAGGTCTCCCGCTGCGTCCCGCCTGAGTCCAGCATACCTCCTCCTCGTTGATCGCGTTTCCCCATCAGATTGTGCGGCAATGTACGGCCCGTCTGAAAAACCCTGCAACCGAACCGTTATGTCACGCCAAATCTCATGGAAACAATCCTCAGGAGCGAATTGGAGCAGGGTGGAAAATCTTCTCGTCTCCTGCAATTGTCTCTCGAGTCAAAAAACCGAATTCTAACTCCTTGATAAAACGTAAGTATAGATGATAACTGAACAAATGAATCATTTCCTCTCGAGGCGGAGAAGTCGTTGACAAGGGTGCCAAGGGGGAGTAATTTGGAGCAAAAATAGAGCGAAGTGGAGCAATTTGGAGTACTTGCGGTTCCACGTTGCGACCCGGGAGGATGAAGGTGAGTTTTTTCTACCAGCATCACCACAACACACTCGACGAGAAGGGGCGGATCTTCATGCCCGCCGCTTTTCGCCGTGATGCCCCTCCCGACGTCCTTGCGGGTGAATTCCTCGTAACCCCGGAACCCGACGGCCACCTCATCGTTCGCCCCAAGGTCGTATGGGACGCTTTTATCGAGGAGATCCGAACACAGCCCGGCCTGTCTCGCGGTGAGCGTAATGAGTTGTTGACGGTGATGTACAGCCTCGCCCAGATCGCTTCGGTCGACAGGCAGAATCGTCTGGTTCTCACTCCGCAAACTCGGAAAGCGCTCGGTATCACGCCGGAAGAGGGAAAAGTCGAGCTGATCCTCGTGGGTGCGGGCACTCAATTCGAAATCTGGCGTGCGGACCGTTGGGCGGGCGAGGAGGTCATGCTTCAACGCGCCGGTGAACTGCTCGACAAGTTCAATTCCTTTGTCGATCCCGGACACTTGTGAGGCACCCGTGAACTACCGCCCTCACATGCCGGTGATGGTTCACGAGGTGACGGAGGTGCTGGTGGTGAATCCTTCGGGCACCTATCTCGATGCGACTGCAGGTGGTGGCGGACACACGGCGGCGATTCTCGACCGTCTCGACGGACGTGGCCGTGTCGTCGCTCTCGACCGTGACAGTGACGCACTCGAAACGCTTCAATTCCGCTTTATCAACGAACCGCGGGTTTCGGTCATTGCAGGCAATTTTCGTGACATCGGCAGGTTGAAGGAGGTCAGGGGCAACGCGCCCTATTCCGGCATGCTGTTCGATTTCGGTTTGTCCAGTCACCAGATCGACGAACCCAGACGCGGTTTCTCATTTCAGATGGACGGTCCGTTGGACATGCGAATGGATCGGTTTCTTCAGCGTACGGCGGCGGAGGTGGTGAACGGGTTGCCGCTGAGTGAGTTGATAACAGTGCTGCGTGAATTTGGCGAGGTGCGCTCGCCGGGAAAAGTGGCGGAAAGGATCATCAGGGCCCGGCCACTGGCAACGACGGTTGAGCTGGCGAACGTGGTATCACCGGGACCGCGGCGTGATGTCAAACTTCTCTCGCAGGTCTTCCAGGCGATTCGCATCGAGGTCAACGGCGAGCTGGCCGCCATCGACGAAGCCCTCGCCGCTTCGATCGATCTGCTCGAGATTGGCGGGCGGTTGGTCACGCTTTCCTATCACAGCCTTGAGGACCGCCGTGCGAAACGGTTTATCCGCCGCGAATCGGGGGAGGCGGTTGAAGAACGCGGAGTGCCGGTCGAATTGAGGGGTCAATCGCGAATCCGTCTGCGCGCTGTCGAACGTAGGGCTCGCGAAGCGTCCGATGGTGAAACGGCAGTGAATCCCCGTGCGCGAAGCGCACGGATGAGAATGGCAGAGAGGGTGGCATGACCGCATCGCGTAAATCGGGATTTCGACCCGTGTTGCCCTACCGGTCTCATCGAGGATGGCTGGCGCTCATCCTGATGCTCCTCTTCGCGCTGGCCGTCGGGAATGTTTACCTCAGCGTTCAGCGCGTCCGCTATGGAAAAGAAATCCAGGAGTTGAAACGGAGCGTGTCGAATTTGGGCAGTGAAGTCCGGGATCTGCAGGGGCAGAAAGCGACGTTGACCTCCCTCGCATCCATCGAATCGAAAGCGATGAGCATGGGCATGGTCTATCCGCGCAAGCTGCCTCGACTGCTCCTGGTCCCGGTCGACGCTGAGGATATCCCACCGACCTGGTCATCCACCGCCACGAAACGTGTTCCCGAGGGTGTCGATCTTCCGCCGCCCTCTCTTGCCATGGTGGAGGAGGGGCGATGAACAAACGTCCTTTGATCAATCCGCTGCCGGGTCCTCCGCGGCCGCTTTCGAGAGGGCGGCTCTTCGCGGTCTTTGTGGGAATGCTGTTCCTGGCAGGTCTCACGGTAATGCGGCTGATCGACCTGCAGGTGATACACCATTCCGCCTATGTGGAACGGGCGAACGAGCAGTACACCAACCGCCGGCCCATCGAGCCGGAACGCGGAGGTGTGTTTGACCGTCGCGGGAACGCGCTGGTGGTGAATCTCCCCAACTACTGGTCTGTTGGTGTCCGTCCTTCCGGTGTCGAGGATGCGGACGTTCTCTCCAGCCAACTCGCCGACATCCTGCATCTCGACCCAAGCTCCGTGCGGTCGGCGCTTGGCCGCAAGTCCCCCTTCGTCTGGGTGGACCGCAAGGTGGATCCTCACTCGGCAGACCTGATCCGCGGGCTCGGGCGGCGTGAAATCGGACTTCAGCGCTCGACGCTGCGTCGCTATCCCTTTGGGAGTATCGGCGGGCAGGTGATTGGTTTTGTGAATATCGACAACGTTGGCGCTGGCGGAACCGAGATGCGGTTCAACGACATCCTCTCCGGCATGCCCGGCTGGGAGGTGCTTCAGAAAGATGCCTGGCGCCGCGAGATTGTCGATCCCAAATATCCTCGCCAGGCGGCTCTCGACGGCGGAAAAGTCGTTCTGTCCATTGACATCAACGCTCAGGCGATCGCCGAGGAAGAGCTGGAAGAGGCCGTCAAGGTGCACCATGCTGCAGGTGGAATGATTGTCGTCACCCGTCCGGCGACCGGTGAGATTCTTGCAATCGCCTCCTCGCCCCGTTTCGATCCCAACGACCCGGGCGTGGTGGACGCCTCGTATCGAAAGAACCGTGCCATCACCGATGTCTTCGAACCGGGAAGCACGTTCAAGGTCGTCGCTTTCGCAGGTGTCCTCGAGATGGACATCGCCGATATCGACGAATTGATCTGGTGCGAGAACGGTTCCTGGCGCACCTGGGATCGTACGATTCGTGATACCCACCGCAACGGCTGGTTGACGGCTCGCCAGGTGTTGTCGAAATCCTCGAACATTGGAACGGCGAAACTCGCCGGACGCCTCAGTCCTCGAACCTTCTACACGATCATGCGTGACTTTGGATTCGGGCAGGAAACCAGTATCGAGCTTCCCGGCGAGGTCCGCGGAATTCTGCCGACGCCGAACGAATGGTCGGGAGTCACCCAGGCAAACATGGCGATGGGGCATGGCATCGCAGTGACCGCATTACAAGTCGCGATGGCCTATGGAGCGATTGCCAACGACGGCTGGATGATGAAGCCGATGCTCGTCCTCTCGGCGACCGATCAGCAGGGGAGAATTGAGCTGCGCGAGCCGGTGCGTGTCCGCCGTGTTCTTAGTCCGGCGACGGCTCGCACAATGCGCCGGTTGCTGACGGATGCCGTCGAGCTGGGAACTGGACGCGATGCGATCATCGAGGGGATGAATGTGGCCGGCAAAACCGGCACGGCACAGAAAGTGGATCTCGAGCACCGCACTTATTTCCAGGATCGCTACGTCAGTTCATTTGCCGGTTTCGTTCCCGCTGAGAAGCCTGAATTGCTGGCTGTCGTTGTAATCGACGATCCGCGAGGGGATCACTACGGCGGCACCATCGCCGCCCCTGTTTTCCGCGATGTGATCGAACGTCTTCTCGTGGTGGTGCCTCGCCAGGAGCCGGATCTCGAAGACGGTGATCTCGATTCGCGGCAACTGGTCGAAAGTCATGACAAAGTTCCGATGCCCTCGCTGCTTTCGCTTTCCCGTGAGGAAGCTTCGGTGCTGCTGGTTTCACTTGGATTACATCCGGTTTTTGAGGGAGAAGGCGGATTCATCGCGATGCAGTCGATTCCCGCCGGCGTGGATATCACCAAGGGTACGTCCGTGGAGTTGACGCTCTCGAAAGCGGACGGTCGCAAATCGGATCGGATCAAAGTCCCGGATGTGCGCGGGATGGCGCTTCGCCAGGCTGTTGCGGAGATGACGCGAAATGGACTTCGGGTTCGTGTGCAGGGGTCCGGCAGTGTCGTCGGGCAATCCCTGAATCCGGGAGAAATGGCAAACGAGGGTTCCGTCTGCACGTTAACAGCAGAGCCAGGTTCAGGGGTCTCCTCATGATTCTTCACGACCTCATCAAACATATCCCGGGAGCCCGATTAATCGGTGATGGAACGGTGGGTGTACATCTGCCGAAATATGATTCCCGTCTTGTCAAACCGGGTGATCTGTTCTGCGCACTCCGCGGTGAACAAGTCGATGGAAACCGTTACGTGGAAACCGCGGTCAAGGCCGGTGCGACGGCGGTCCTGACGGCTTACCCGACTTCCGATCCGGGTGTGCCGACGATTTATGTCCAGAGCGACCGGGAAGGGATGGCCTACGCTTCGCATGCACTCTACGGCGATCCGACATCACGGGTGAAGATCATCGGTGTTACCGGGACCAACGGGAAAACGACGACGACTCATATCCTCCAGTCGATCATCAACGCTGCGGGAGGGCGTTGTGGCAGGATCGGCACCGTCGGCTGGGAGTTTAGCGGAAAAAGCAAACCGCTTGCGCGAACCACCCCGGAAGCACCTGACCTGCTGGGGGTGATCGCGGACATGGAGGACGCTGGTGCGACCCACATCGCGATGGAGGTGACCAGCATTGCAATGCCGATGAAACGGGTCGAAGGGTTCAAATGGACGGCTGGTCTGTTCATGAATCTCTCCCAGGATCATCTCGATCTGCACGGTACGATGGAGGAGTACTTCCTCGCAAAAAAGACGTTCTTCAAGGATTTGCCGGAACCCGCTTCCGCAATCGCGAATGCCGACGATCCCTATGGGAATCGAATCCTGCAGGGTATTTCGGCCCGCTGCGTGAGGTACTCGCTGGTGGAACATGCGGATGTCGTTGGCGAAATCATCCGTGAGGGGAACGAAGGTCTGACGATTTCCATTACCTATCTCGAAGGATGTTTCGAGGTGACAGCACCCTACGTGGGGCGCTTCAACGCTGAAAACGTGCTCGGAGCGGTGGCGACGGCCCTGATGCTTGGAATTTCACCGAAGCAAATCCAGAGGGGGGTTGCCGGAGCTCCCCAGGTGCGCGGGAGGATGGAGCGACTGCTGCTCGGAAGTAGCGTGACGGCTGTTGTTGACTATGCACACACTCCTGCCGCGCTGGAACGTGCCTTGCTGGCCTTGCGTCCGATGACTCGCGGAAAACTGATTGTCGTCTTTGGCGCGGGCGGCGACCGTGACCGGCAGAAACGTGCGGTCATGGGTCAGGTCGCAGCGGAAAACGCGGATCGAGTCATCGTCACCAGCGACAATCCGCGGTCTGAAGATCCGGATGCAATCATCGAGGAGATTCTTGAAGGCGCCAAAGGAAAACATGTCGTTTCCGTACCGGATCGAAAAGAGGCGATTGTCCATGCGCTCGAAATCGCCAGGAAGGGCGACGTTGTCCTCGTTGCGGGGAAGGGGCATGAGACCTATCAGGAGATCAACGGGGTCAGGCATCCTTTCGACGATCGGGAAGAAGTGCTGAAAGCGGGGGCGGAGGTGTCATGCTGATCAGCCGCGAAATGCTCGAGCGAGTGGAAATCGAGGTCCGTGGCGACTGGGATGAGTGGCTCTCCCTGGTAACCATCGATTCCCGCGCGGTCGAGAGCGGCTGTCTTTTCTGGGCGCTCCCAGGTTCAAAAAAACACGGGCAGGACTTTGTCGAAAACGCGTTTGCAGCAGGAGCAAAGATCGTCGCCGTCGAGCGGAAATGGGCGGATGCGCACTCCCCGGTGTTGACCGGGAAAGCCCACTTCGTAATGAAGGACACGCTGAAAGGGCTTCAGAATCTCGCACGTGAGATTCGCGGAAGTGTTGGTGCTCAGGTTCTGGCAATCACCGGGAGCAACGGGAAAACGACAACGAAGGAGCTCGCCGCCGCAGCACTCGAAACAGCAGGAACTACCTCCGCCTCGCAGGGCAATTACAACAACCACATCGGACTGCCTCTGACCCTGCTCAATCTCAAAGGAGATGAAGCGTTTGTCGTGCTCGAGATGGGTGCCAATCACGTTGGTGAAATTGCCGCCCTCTGTGAGATCGGTCATCCTGAATTAGGGTTGATCACCAATATCGGCGACGCCCATGTCGGTGAATTTGGCGGGTACGCAAAGCTGCAGATGGCGAAAGGGGAGTTGTTCGATTTTCTCGGCGCCAATGACAGCCTCGCGGTGGTCAACCTCGATGATCCAAAAGTCGTGCAGGAATCGAGAAAGGTTCCCCGCAAGGTTGGTTACACGCTGCACGAAGCGGGTGGATCGTGGACCGGTTCGATCTATCAGGGACGGATCGTTGAAAGGGATGCCTGGTCGAGAACCACGTTCGAAGTGGATGGATTGAAGGCAAAGCTTCGGCTTCCCGGAAGCCATTGGACTTCCTTGGCATTGGGAGCCTTTGCCGCGGCGATGGAGATGGGGGTCGATCCTTCGCTTGCGATGGCCTCGATCAGCGCGGTGGAACCCCTTGAAGGACGCGGACACATTCTCGATCTCGGGGATGGTATTGAACTTCTGGATGATGCCTACAACGCCAATAAAGCATCAATCGTATCCGTTCTTGAAACTCTTTCGAAACGTCCCGGGAAACGTATTGCGGTTCTCGGTGACATTCTTGAGCTGGGAGAATGGGAAGAGGAGGAGCACCGGAAGATCGGCCAGTTGAAGTCTCTGGCAACCATCGACAGGGTTTATTTCGTCGGCAAGAGAATGGCCCTTGCTGCAGAAGAGGCAGAACAAGCCGGGCATGCCGGAGTGGTGAAGGTGTACGAGGATGAGGTCGTCGATCTGTCGAATCGCATTGTCAAAGAACTTGAGTCGGGAGCGGGAGTGATTGTCAAGGGCTCTCGTCTGATGGGGTTGGACAGGGTCGTAAAGGGGTTGACAGATCTGCGAAGCGTGGCCGGAGGAAAACGATGAACGCGTTCCGTTCGGCGGATGAACTCCAGGGGAAACCAGCGCTCGTGCTTGGAATGGGGCGTAGCGGCATGGCCGCCGTGCGCCTGCTCCATGCCATTGGCGCGAAGGTCCATGTGAGTGAATCACGGCCTGCGGATCAGGTGAAATCGGAAATTGAGGAGCTCTCCGGACTCGGCGTTCCGTTTGAAACGGGTGGACACATTCTCAAGGCTTTTCCGCTTCCGGATGTCGCTGTTATCAGTCCCGGGATGTCCCTGAACGTTTCCGTGATCAAGCGGCTCAGGGATGAGGGAAGGCCGATTGTCAGCGAGATCGAACTTGCGAGCTGGCTTTATATCGGCACCATTGTCGCGGTCACCGGAAGCAACGGTAAAACGACTACAACCCTTTGGATCGAACACGTGTTGCGTCAGGCGGGACTGGATGCGGTCGCCTGCGGAAACGTCGGCTACCCCTTCAGCGATCTGGTGCGAGAACATCCGAAGACGACGCATGCAATTGTCGAGGTGTCTTCGTACCAGCTCGAGACGATTCTGACGTTTCGTCCGCATGTCAGCGTGCTGACAAATATCACCCCCGATCACCTGACTCGTCACCTTGACCTTGAGGGGTACGCCAGGGCGAAGGCTCGGCTCTGGATGAACCAGGAGCATTCGGATTGGGCGGTGCTTCCGGAAGGCGATCCGCTGATTGCGAGAATCGCTACGTCGATCCGGCCGCAAAAAGTGCCGGTGAGTCTTGATGCCTGTCCGGTGGGTGGAGCGGGACTGGAGGACGGCATCCTCTGGCTGCAGATGAACGGAGAGCGGGAGAGAGTTGTTGGACTGAACGAATTGCCGATCCCCGGAATGCACAACGCCGCCAACGCGCTCTGCGCTGCCGCGGCGTGCCGGGTTCTCCAGTTGACCACCGATGACATCGCGGCCGGGCTCAGGACGTTCTCCGGCGTTCCGCACCGTCTCGAGATGGTTGGGCAGAACGGTCGCATCTGGGTGAACGACAGCAAGGCGACGAATGTGGACAGCGTTCGTGTCGCCCTCGAAGCGGTGAAAAAACCAGTCTGGTTGATCGCGGGTGGTCAGGACAAGCTGTCGCCCTATGAACCGTTGCGTGCCCTCGTCGCCGAAAAAGTGACGCGGCTTCTGACAATTGGAGAAGGAGCGGAACGGCTTGAGCGCGAGCTGGGGAATGTGGTTCCCTTCCAGCGCTGCGGAACTCTTGAGGCGGCGGTGGACTTCGCATCGGTTGAAGCAGAGATCGGTGTGACGGTGCTGCTTTCACCGGGCTGCGCGAGTTTCGACCAGTTTAGAAATTTTGAAGAGCGTGGTGAACGGTTCCGGGCTCTCGTCCGAGAGGTGGTGAAGAGATGAACGCAACGGGCATGACACCTGCGAGGCGGGGGATGAACATGGACCGCGGGCTGCTGATGGTCATCGCGGCTCTGACGGTAATCGGTGTGATTACGGTGTATTCAGCAGGAAGCGAACGGAGCATGGCGTTGTATGGCAGTCCCCACACGATGTTCCTCAACCAGTTGTCTCGAGCGATGCTTGGCTTTCTGTTACTGCTGATCACTGCACATGTTCCCTATAGCATCTGGAACCGTCTCGCCTGGCCGGCTGTCGGGATAGCGAGTGCACTACTGCTGATGCTCTTCGTCAGTACTCACGCAGTGACCAGCAAGGGTGCAACTCGTTGGCTGACCCTCGGCCCGATCCGTTTCCAACCCTCCGAAATCGCGAGATACGCTGCCGTGATTTTCATTGCCGCTTGGGCGGCCCGCAAAGGGCAGTTGATGGAGCGGATGGTAGATGGGATTGTCGTCCCGCTTTCCGTGATGGGTGCGATGGCGGCGTTGATTCTCCTGCAACCAGATTTTTCCACGGCGGCGTTGCTGATTGTGACCGTTATGATGATCCTGTTCATCTCGGGTGCGCGGCTTTCGCACATGGCGATGATTTTCTCCCCGCTGTCCCTGATCGCGTTCGTCGCGATCTGGGTTTCGGATTATAAACGGGAACGAATCCTCTCGTTCCTGGCGCCGTTCAAGGATCCCACGAACGCGAACTACCAGAGCCTGCAATCGTGGATCGGGCTTGGCCGTGGCGGGATCTTCGGTGTTGGTCTCGGGGGAAGCCGGCAGAAACTGTTCTTCCTCCCCGATGCGCACACCGACTTCATCTACTCGATTGTCGGTGAGGAATGGGGATTGATCGGAACGGTTGGCTTGCTGGTCCTGTTCCTCATCCTCATTCTCCGCGGATTCCGGATCGCATCGCGCTGCCAGGACCCGTTCGGGAGTTACCTCGCGGCGGGGATCACGTTTTCTATTGGCCTCTACGCGCTGGTGAACATGGGCATCGCCGTCGGGTTGCTCCCCTCAACGGGGCTTCCGCTGCCGTTGATCAGTTACGGCGGCACATCGTTGATGATGACCCTCGCCGCACTCGGAATCGTGCTCAATATCTCCCGTTACCAGTCTGACCGGCCGGTTCGCGCGGCAGCGGGGAGGGGACGTTGAACCATCTGCGTCGAAAAATCGGAAGTATCCATTTCGTCGGCATCGGCGGAATCGGGATGAGCGGACTGGCGGAGATCCTGGTTCGACAGGGCTTCACCGTCACCGGATCCGATCTCGCTTCGTCGTCCGTCACCGATCACCTGGTGGAGATCGGCGTAACGGTGCAGGTGGGACACAAGGCTGAGAATGTCGGCTCGGCGAAAGCGGTGGTGTATTCGAGCGCGGTATCGCAGGACAATCCGGAACTGGTGGCAGCTCGTGAAAAGGGTATTCCGGTGATCCGCCGCGCGGAAATGCTCGCCGAGTTGATGAGGATCAAACGCGGCATCGCTGTGGCGGGAACGCACGGCAAAACGACGACGACCTCACTGGTCGGCACGGTGCTCACGGAAGCGGGACTCGATCCAACGGTGATTGTTGGCGGAGTCGTCCGTGGACTGGGCACCAACGCCCGAATGGGCGAGGGAGAATTACTGGTCGCCGAAGCGGACGAATACGACAGAAGCTTTCTGAAACTGACGCCGACACTTGCCGTAATCACCAACGTCGAGGCGGAACACCTTGACACCTACGGCACGTTTGAAGAGTTGAAAGAAGCATTCGTCCATTTCGCCAATTCAGTCCCGTTCTACGGAGCGGTGATCGTCTGCATTGACGACCCGGGACTCGTCAGCCTGCTCCCCAGGTTTGAGCGGCCGATCATTACCTACGGAATGAGCCCCCAGGCCGATTTGCGCGCAGTGGACGTGGACGTGGGTGCCACCGCATCCTGCACCGTGATCGCCGGCGAACAGGAGTTGGGACGGTTGGAACTTCCCATCACCGGGACTCACAACCTGCGCAATGCCCTCGCCGCGGTGGCGGTGGCGCGGGAATTTGACATTCCCTTCGAGGATGTAGTCAAGGCGTTGAAGGGGTTTTCCGGCGTCCGCCGCCGCTTCGAAGTGCGCGGGGAAGAGAAGGGTGTGCTGGTGGTGGACGATTACGCCCACCATCCCACGGAGGTTCGCGCCACACTTTCTGCGGCGAGAAGGGCGCATGATCGCAAGGTGATCGCGGTGTTTCAACCGCACCTCTTCAGTCGTACGCGCGCCTTTGGAAAGCAGTTCGCCCAGGAGTTGCTTGAGGCGGATGAAGTTTTCATCACGGATATCTATCCCGCACGCGAGCAGCCTATCGTCGGCGTGACGGCGGAAACGATTGTCAATGAGGCGAGGGAATTCGGACATAAAGCGGTGCACTACGTCCCGAAACGAAGTGATCTCGCCGCGGAAATTGAGAAGGTGCTCGAAGGCGGCGAGTTGGTGATCACTCTTGGCGCGGGGGACATCTACAAAACCTCGGACGAGTTGCTCGCCCATTTGCGTGGTGAGGAGTCGAAGTGAACCGTTCCGGTCTCGAAAAGGAGCTGCGTTCGATCGCCGATGCAAGGGTTGAGTCGGGGCACGTTCTCGCGCCCCACACATCCTATCGCATCGGAGGTCCGGCGGTGATCTGGGTCGAACCGGATACGGAGGAAGCCGTCGGAAGAGTGTTGAAAGTGGTTCATGCTTCGGATGAGAAGCTCTTCGTCCTCGGTGGCGGGAGCAATGTCCTGATCTCTGACGAGGGGTGGGATGGAGTCGTCCTGCACATCGGTCGCAATCTCTCCGGATGGGAGTTCACGGACACCAGGGCAACCGTTCTCGCCGGGACCGTGCTGCTCGACTTCATTCGAGAATCTGTCAGCAGAGGTTTGGCGGGGATGGAGTTGATGGCGGGCATTCCCGGGAGCGTTGGCGGGGGACTGCGTATGAACGCGGGCGCATTCGGGCAGGAAGTGGAATCCACGGTCCGAGAGGTTCGGGGTTTTCTCACGAATGGAGAACCGGTCGTCTATGCCCGCGAGGCGATCGATTTCGGATATCGCAACGCCCCAGAGCTGGAGCGGGTGGTTGTCACATCGGCGACCTTCGAATTTACGGAGCAGGATACAACTGTCCTCGCGGACAGGGTCCAGGACATCCTCGAGCTTCGCGCGGAGAAGCAGCCGTTGGAATATCCCTCCTGTGGGAGTGTGTTCAAACGGCCTCCCGGATACTACGCCGGCGCGCTGATCGAAGAGGTGGGATTCAAGGGCAGACGTCATGGCAAGGCCCAGGTGAGCGAAAAACATGCGGGATTCATTCTGAACACCGGCGGCGCTACGGCTCGAGAGGTGCTCGAGTTAATGGAGATGGTCGCTGCAACAGTCAGGGAACGGTTTGGTGTCGAACTGGAGCGTGAAGTGAAGTTGATCGGATTCAGCGAGACGGTAAATGGCGACTCGTAAGGTCATTCGCAAGCGCAAGGGCGGCATGGTGGCGCCATTGTCGAATCCACACGGACGAGGGCGTGTGGTGAGCGCACCGAAGAAGCGCAAGATCGGGCGCAAGATCCTGGCGCTGCTGCTGCTCGCTCTCGCTGTTCGTTGGGCATGGGTGAGCCTCGATCTCGGCAAGCACCTGACGCTTCCCTATGGACGGGCCGTTCCCGTGGACAGCGTTCATAAAGTGGCTGCCGATTCGAGTCGCATGCATTTAGATCCGGATGCCGCATCGGAAGCTGTCGATATCGATTCAACGGCGGCAACCGTTTCAGAGAACCCGGTCCAGGAAAAGAAAACGCCGGGAGCGATTTCCCAGGCACAGGATTGGGCGAAAAAACAGATCAATAAGGTTTTTATCGTTCGTGAGATAAAGCTTCAGGGAACACTGAGTATCCCCAAAGACACGCTGCTCGCAATGCTGGGGGATGTTCAGGAGAAGCCGATGCTCGAGCTCGATCTTTTCGGTCTCGCGAAGGCGATCCGTTCTCACCCCCGGGTCAAACGGGTGGAACTGCTGCGGCGGCTTCCCGGCACTCTTGAGGTGCGTGTCACCGAACGCCGTGAATTGGCAGTCATCGCCACCAGCGGGGGATTGCAGGGTGTGGATGAAATGGGGGTGGTGGTTTCTCCGCCTGCGTTGGGATGGCCGATGGACGTCCCGGTGATCACTGGATTCCGTCAGGCTCTCGAGGTCGGCGATACACTTCAGTCTCAGAATCTGATGATGGCGCTGGCATGGATACGCAAGGCGGAACGCGAGCCGAGAGTTCAGTACTGGTTGAGTGAAGTCCATGTGAATCGGGAAGGGGTTGAATGGATTTCCGGCGCCAACGGGTGGCGGGTACGTCCCGGTGTTCATGCCATCGGTGCGCAGGTGGCGGCGCTGAATGTTTATCTCGGTCAGCAAAGCCAGGAGAACCGTGTGAGGCGGACGCTGGACCTCCGGTTCCCGGGATTTCTGATCGTCAGACAAGGATCATAACCCGTTCCGTTGCGGGAACACCGTGGCGAACGGTTTCAGGAGGATGACGCAATGGCGTCACGAGATATGCTCGTTGGGCTTGATCTGGGAACGACGAAAGTCACCACCATCATCGCGGAGGTGGATGACACCGGTACTGCCAATGTCGTCGGAGTGGGCTTGTGCGCCGCTCAGGGGATGCAGCGCGGCGTTGTGATCAACATCGACAAAACGGTTGAGGCGATCAAACGCAGCGTCGAGGAAGCGGAGAGAATGGCGGGAGTTCAGGTCACCGGCGTCATCGCGGGGATCGCGGGGGATCACATCCGTTCGATCAACAGTAAGGGTGTGATTGCCATCAGTCGTTCTTCATCCCGTGACCGCACGGGAGAGATCACCCAGGCGGATGTCGACCGCGTTATCGAGGCTGCCAAGGCGGTCAATCTCCCGATGGATCGCGAGGTTCTCCACGTGCTTCCCCAGGAGTTCGCGGTCGATGACCAGAAACACATCAAGGAACCGATCGGAATGGCGGGTGTCCGTCTCGAGGCGGACGTTCACATCATCACCGGAGCGGTGGCGAGCGCCCAGAACATCTACCGCTGTGTCGAGCGCGCCGGGATGGAGGTGCGCGACCTGGTGCTCGAACCTCTCGCCTCGAGTTATGCCGTGCTTACGCCGGATGAAAAGGAGCTGGGGGTCGGTCTGATCGACATCGGCGGTGGAACGACGGACATCGCAATTTTCCACGAGGGAGCCATCCGCCAGACGACGGTTATCGGTCTTGGCGGTGAAAACGTCACCAAGGATCTCGGTCTCGGCCTGCGCACCCCCTTCGAGCACGCGGAACGGATCAAGGTCGAGCACGGACACTGTTACATCCCAACCCTCGATGAGAAGCAGGAGGTGGAAATCCCCGGGATCGGCGGTCGCGCGGCGCGGCATGTTTCGCGCAGACTGATCGCGGACATCATCCAGCCGCGGATGGAGGAGATTTTCGAACTCTCCATGGCCGAAATCCGCAAGGCGGGCGTCTGGGACATGCTCACCAGCGGAATCGTCCTCACCGGCGGCGCCTCGCAAATCGAGGGTGCGGCCGAGTTGGGCGAACAGATTTTTGACATTCCGGTTAAGGTGGGGTACCCCACGGGATTGGGCGGATTGATGGAATCCGCGCGCAATCCAATTTATTCAACAGGTGTTGGTCTGGTTCTCTACGGAACGATGGCGGGCGAACATCTGGATACCCTGAAGGGAGATGAGTCAAGAGTTTTCTCGAAAATACTCAGGAGGATGAAGGCATGGTTCGACGAATTTTTTTAAACCCGGACACGCCCGGTGGTGGGGAGGAGCTGCCGAAGCGTCCACGCACGGTGCGGGAGATCATTGAGAGTTCCCCGGACCGGGCGTCCAAATCCCCTCCCGGTAACGATGTTCAGGAACCTGAAGAGATCCAGGGGAAACTCCGTTTCCTGATCGAAGACCGGATGCCGGATGTCCGTACGGACACGCCGAAGACCTATGCACGCCTCGTTGAAGAGATGATGGAAGAGGAGGAGGTGCTCCAGGCTCCGGTGGATTTCGGTGATTCCGGAGTTCTGGATCTGTCGGGCGCGCCACGCGCTCTGGAAGATGAGAGGTTGTCGATGACAAGCCGCAGCGATGCACCACTCGACCGGCTGACACCCCCGGATCTGGGGCCCGAAGAACCCGCCGAGGATGATGAAACGGAAGAGAAGAAAGCGGCCGAGAAGGAGGAAGAGTCTATGAGCGGCAAGAAACAGGACAACGCGCTGCGCTTTGGCTTCCAGGAGGAACAGAGAGCGCGGCTGAATGTGATTGGAATCGGCGGTGCGGGTTCGAACGCCGTGGAAAACATGATCTTAAGCAAACTCACGGGAGTTGAATTTGTCGCTGTCAACACCGATTTACAGGCACTCGACAAGAGCAGCGCCCAGCGGAAAATTCAGATCGGGCGCGAATTGACACGCGGTCTCGGCGCGGGCGGGAATCCGGAGATCGGACGCAAATCCGCCGAGGAGGACATCCAGGAGATCAAGCAGCTCCTCAATGATACCGACATGGCCTTCGTCACCTGCGGCATGGGCGGTGGCACTGGTACCGGTGCTGCGCCGATCATCGCCCAGGTGGCGCGCGATCTCGGAATCCTCACGGTTGGAATCGTGACCAAACCCTTCACCTTCGAGGGGAAGCGCCGCACCCTCCGCGCCATCGAGGGAACTTCCGAGTTGAAGCTTTGTGTCGATACCCTGATCGTGATTCCCAACGACAAGCTGATCAAGATCGCGGACAAGAACACGACCCTGCTCGACAGCTTCCGCATGGCGGACAATGTGCTCTACCAGGCGACCAAGGGAATCAGCGACATCATCAACACCCAGGGGTACATCAACGTGGACTTCGCCGATGTCAAGAGCGTGATGCGCAACGGCGGCGATGCGTTAATGGGAATCGGTGTCGGCGAAGGAGAGGACCGTGCGATTCAGGCGGCGGATATGGCGATCTCCAGTCCGCTGCTCGACAACATGAGCATCGAGGGCGCGCAGGGGTTGCTGATCAACATCACCGCAGGCTCCAACGTTGGCATGCTCGAGTTGCAGGCGGCTGTTACCCACATCACCGAGCAGGCGGGCAACGACTCCGAGGTGATCTTCGGCTTCGTCACCGACGATACGATGGACGACAAGGTGATGGTCACCGTCATCGCCACCGGATTCAACGTGGATGAGGATCAGGCGCCGATGCGGGTCGCCGAGGAGCGGATGCAGCCTCAGGTGCAGGAAGCCTCAGGCCGTACCGTGACTCGAATCACCTCCGTGCGCGGTGCGATGAACGGCGGCAACGGCAAGGCCAACGGAAAAGGTCATGCGAACGGGAACGGCAATGCCAACGGCAACGGTTCCGCCGAACTGCGCAAGGAGGATCTGATCGCAGTGAACGCGGAGTTGGACGAGATCATGGACAGCTACGTGGATCTGAAGAACATGAATGACCGGGACTTGCCCGCATTCCTCCGGCGTCATCGGTCGGGCGGCAAGTGATCGGACCATGCCAGGTCCGCGTCCACGGTTCCTCCTGACCGGTCAGCGCGGGCCAGATACAGCAAAGGGATGGATCCTCCTCCAGGATCCATCCCTCTATTTCTCTTAGGAATTGCTTGCACCCACCGCATTGTCTTCCTTCAGAGGGTGGCCCGGTCAGCTCACCTGTGCAGAGGTGTATGTTTTTGCACAGGTGAGTTGGCCGGGTCTCTCTTAACAGGGTGGTGCAGTTGTTCTATAGATTTTAGTAGAAACCCGGCCATCTTTCCAGCGCTTGACAGCCAAGAACGCGCAGGAAAGCTGACCGGGCCACCCCCAGCGTCCACGGTTCCTCCTGACCGGTCTGCGCGGGCCAGATACAGCAAGGGGATGGATCCTCCTCCAGGATCCATCCCTCATTTTCGAACGTGTAGCCCGGGACCCCCGCGTCCCGGGTCAATTCTATTTCATCAACACGACCTTCTTCGCCTGATTCATTTTTCCAAGTATAGAAGCATGCACAAAGTAAACACCGCTCGCGAGGTGTGAACCGTCGAATATAAATGTTCTATAACCGGCTTGAACTAGACCGTTCGACAACTCAGCTACTTGGCGCCCCATTACGTTGTAAACTACCAGCTGTAAATCCGCATTCTGTGGCAGCTTTACGGTAACATTTAAGCTCGGATTGAACGGGTTGGGATAGAGAGAAGTCATGGAAAACTCCATTGGGATACCCTTGAATTCTGAATCTGAAGTAGATAAAACCTGTACTGGAATCAGTGAAACATCATCAATAGCGAATTCAGCATTACTGCTTGTGGAATATCCGTGAAGTTGGAAATCGATTGATGCATTTCCACTTTCACTGAACACAATAATCCTCTCGACAAGATGCCATGATTCAGATTTGATGGGTCTTTCCCAACCATACGGAGTGCCGTTTAAAACGACCTGAGGATCAAGAATTGTTTCATCTGGAGTGTTAGTGTCCCGTGTGTCTTTTTCACGAATCCAGTAAGAAAATATGTAGGTCTTCCCAGCCTCTACTGGAATTGTGTAACCGGCGGATTTGATACTGGCATCATAGTATCCTTGACCAGATGGAAAGCTAAATGCTACACAGTTAGATCCACCGTGAGCGTTAGCTGTTGAGGCACTCCACCCTGATGAATATTGGTAGGCATCCCAATAGTTGAGCCCATCTTCAAATCCAGGATTTTGAATCAGATTCTGTGCCTGAACCTGTACTGGAATCAGTGAAACGAGGACAGCAACAAATAGTAACCGATTAGAATTCATGATATCCCCCTTTTTAGCATCAGAGGTGGAACCATTTTTCGACAGTTTCGTGAGATTTTAAGTGACGGATTCCACCCTCTTCATGCTACATGATCCTGTTGGTTTTGTCGGTACACCTGGTCGGGTCTCCGGTGTTTGAGTCCCTGGTTGGGGCGTTGTTCGTTGAAAAAGGTAAGATATTTTCCGGTTCTTTTCTCGAATCTGTGAAATTTATTTCATGCTGGCTCGGTTTTGCCATTCTGCCGAAAGGTACCTTTCGGCACCCTCGAACATCTTTCGGCACCCGTACTTCTATCTATAAAAGAACTTACGGGACTGTGCCGAAAGGTTTCGGGCATTCACCCCCTTTAACACGTTTTTTTCAAAACATCCCTTTTTCCAAGGTGTATGAAAAAATCTTCTTATGTAGAGGAATATCTCTAAACCTTTCGACCCTTCGGCACTACATCTATCTATCTTCTATCTATTAGCCTAGTCCTGTAGCAGGCCTATTTCATCAATACAACCTTCTTTACCTCGTTCATCTTTCCGGGCACGGAGGCACGCACGAAATTCTTTGTTCCATCAGATCGTTAGCCAAGCGGTGACCTGACGGAAATGTGGTAGCAAGGTAAACCGGGGTCTCTGAATCCGGCTTCTTTATCCCCGGGGATGCTTTTTCTTGGTGGCAGGTCTCCGTAAGTCAGCTGACTGATTCACGACCTGCTACAACGAGTATTTGTTCATTTCCCGGAACTCTTTCATTTCATCACCGCCGTGAGCAGCAGCACATCGCCAGCATAAGAGCATTCCCCAGGCGGGACGGTGTAGCGGACGCAGCGGGCGTTCGGCAAT
>JAZDLX010000137.1:0-2399 GCA_043801585.1 bacterium
GCTGAGCAAACTCAACTCGGCGCCAGCGACGAATTCTGGAAGCTCATTGCTACTCGCCGCAACGAGCCGACTCTCGACCGCTCGACTCTGGAGAAGAAATTGAAGCCTTAGCACCAGCGAACCCTCTGGCCAGACAAACCCGTCGACGAAAGCCGCCAAGCGGCCATGAAGCCACATCAAGCAGAACAACCAACCGAGAATTAGATATTGCGGCACCGGAATTCCCGCGAGTTCAGTTCTTGTGGTGACCGGCATTTAGCTGGGAGACGACTAATGCGGTACTTGCTTGCTTCATGCGTGCTCCTTACAACACTTCTGGCACACTGCGTTCTGTGTGAGACGGTCTCAGCGGCCCTAACCAATGGTGGCTTTGAAGTTGCCGAAGCGACAGGAGGCGCGCTGCCGAGCACCTTCGGCGATTGATCGGGCGATTCTTCGGCCATTGTCACAACCGAAAATGGAATGGTTGCAACCTCCCTTGCGCGCTACCGCGCATTGCGCAGCTTGCCCATAGTGGCGCACGATGACTTGTTTTGCTGGAGAGGATGACACAGAAGCGGGCTCCCGGGTAGAACATTGAAGTGTTGTGTCAATGTTTCAGTGTCCTACCACGGGAGCACGAGTGATGATTATCGAGGTTGAGGAGCGGTTTTGCAAGGCGGCAAGGTTGTTTTCCAAAATGCTGAACAAGGTCCAGCTTGCGGCCAAACGGGGCGATGCAGTGCATGAGGTCGAAGAGATGACCTGGGGCGACCTGATCGAAACGGGGCGTGAAATGATCGTCGCATTCATCGAGGAGCAGGAGGAGGAACTGCCTCGGCCGGAAGTCATCGAGCACGAAGGGAAGCAGCTTCAGCGGCTACCTGAGCGACGTGTGCGGTCGTATGTTTCCGCCTTCGGCCCGACGCCGTTCGCACGGGACGTCTACGCCACGCGGGAAACGCAACGCCAGGAGGTGGTGCCGTTGGACGCAAAGCTGGGCATGCCGGAGAGCGATACGTCGTACCTCTTGCAGAAGTGGAGCGGTACGCAGTTTGTGAAGGAATCGTACTCGGAATCGCGGATGACGCTTCAGAGCATCCTTGGCTTTGCTCCGTCGGTCAACTGTCTCGAAGATATGGCTGCACAAGCGTCCGCGCATGCCGAAGTTTACTTCGACCAGCAGGCACCGGTGGATTCGACGACGGAAGCCGAGATCCTCGTGGCCACGAGCGATTGCAAGGGCGTGCCGATGCGAAAGGTTGATGCGCCGCAAACGAAGCGTGGCGACGATGCGCCGCCAAGGAAGCGGCTGAAGAAGGGGGAGAAGAACGGCCAGAAGCGAATGGCGTGCGTCGGTGGCGTCTATTCCGTGGCCCCGTTTCGTCGCACGGTCGAGGATGTACTGAATGAGATCCTTCGCAAAGAAAAGCAGCAGCAGCGACCCCAGCCACAAAACAAACGGCTGCGTGCCGTTTTGACTCGCGAAGTGGACGGCACGGAAGTTAACGCCAAGGATGTTGTCTTCAACTGGCTTGCCGCGGAACTGCGGCAGCGCGATCCGCACGAACAGCGGACGGTGGTAGCCGTCATGGACGGCGAAACGAAGCTTCGCGACTTGCAAGAACTGAAGATCGGCCGGGCGATCGGCATCTTGGACATCTGGCACGTGACCGAATACTTGTGGGAACTGGCCTACTGTTTTTATCGCGATGGGAGTGATGAGGCGGAAGCGTTCGTGGGAACTTATCTGCGAAAGCTGCTGGAGGGCAAGGTCAACCGGGTGATTGGCGGCATTCGGCAAATGGCGACCAAACGTGAGTTGTCTGAGTCCAAATGGGAGAAGGTCGAGGACTGCCTGGCTTACTTCGCGGCCCGAGCTGACTACATGAAGTACGACGAGTACCTGGCTGCCGGCTACCCAATCGGCAGCGGCGTGGTGGAGGGCGCTTGTCGCCACTTGGTGAAGGACCGGATGGAACAAGCCGGCATGCGTTGGCGGATCGCCGGCGCCCAGGCTATTCTCAGCTTACGAGCCATCTACGTCAACGATGACTGGGAGGCGTTCCACGCCAATCGAATCCAAACCGAACAACGCAGACTGTACCCCTACAGAAAACGGCTGCACTCTATCCTAAACTGCGCAACCTAACGCGATCCGGAGGTTGCAACCAGACGATTTTCCAGGGAGCCATCGTGTACGGCCCCACGTTGTACACGGAATAAAAGGGATCGGTGGGGCGAAAGTATTTCTTGTACCCCGATCGCAGACGCAACTGCTCTTGGAACATCGTCAGGTACGCAAACGTATTCGGGAACCTCCGTCGAAGATCCTTCTCTGGAATCCCCGCCCTTGTCTCTGGGTCTTGGGGAAGGATTATCCACGCTGAAGGCGTCGCAACCCATCGGTGAGTGTCCCT
>JAZDLX010000153.1:0-16053 GCA_043801585.1 bacterium
GAGGGGTCATTCTGGTTGTTGAGGATGATGAAGGCGTTCGGTTGACGACCCAGGAACTCCTTATGAACCTCGGGTACCAGGTTGAGATTGCATCGACGCCTGAAGAAGGGCTGAAGTTGTATGCCGCCAGGCAGGGTCAGGTGGATTTGCTGCTAACCGATGTCGTCATGCCCGGGATGAGCGGACCTGAGATGGTGAGTGAACTAAGGAAACACTATCCCGACATGCGGGTGCTTTTCATGTCTGGCCACACACCTCAGGAATTTCAACGGCGCGGGTTGCTGAAACCTGAGGATGACATCCTTCAGAAACCGTTCACCGTTCGAGAGCTTGCTGAGAAGATTCACGAAAAAATCATCTGAACGAAGAAACCCTCCGGAATACGGAGGGTTCTTTCTTATGAAATGAAAACTGCAAATCAATCAACTTATCCGGTTTCCCGAGGCGACGCCACTGTCAGTGGTGAGTAAACTCAGCGAATCACCCTCCCGCACGGCGAGCAGCATTCCCTGGCTATCCACTCCCTTGATCTTCGCCGGTTGCAGGTTCGCGACAATGATGATCGTTTTGCCGATGAGACTCTCCGCCGTATAGTGCTGTTTGATCCCGGCCACAAGCTGGCGCTCTTCATCGCCGATCTGGACGCGCAGTTTCATCAGTTTGTCCGTATCCTCAACAGGCTCAGCCTCAAGGACCTTCGCTGTGCGGAGGTCGACGTTCTTAAAATCGTTGAACGTGATCATTCCGTCCTCATCGGGTTGAATCGGAGTGTGTTCCTCGCTGCTGCCGCTTTTTCCACCAGATTCTTTCGAACCGGCGGAAACCTTTGTGTCCGCGGGCATTTTTGCACCGGCCGGGGCGTCATGGCGGGGGAAAACGGCATCGCCGTGGCTCGCTGTCTTATCGGTGACAGCTCCAGTCCAGGCGACATCATCCCAGGTGAAACCGTTCGTTGTTACAATCCCGAGTCGTTGCAGCACTTCGGCGGATTTCACCGGCATCACGGGGGAGAGGAGAGTCGCGGCGATACGGATGCCCTCCGCGGCGCGGGCGAGATCCACCCCTGCGCGTTCTTTGTCCTTTTTCGCCACGGACCACGGCTGCCGCTCTGTAAAATCACGGTTGATCGCCCGGACGAATTGCAATGTCTCTTCGATGGCGTTGTGGATCGCAAACTTTTCGATGGAATTGCGGACTTCGAACGCTGTCCGAGCGGCAAGCTCCACCAACGGGTCTTCGTCTTCGACCTCCGGATGGGGGATGACGCCGTTGAAATGCTGCACGATCAGTTTGGTCACTCTGTTGAGCAAATTGCCGAAGTCGTTGGCGAGGTCGCTGTTCAGCCGCTTGACCACGTTCTCTTCCGAAAAATTGGCGTCCTGACCGACGACCATGTCACGCATCAGGTAGTAGCGGAACTCATCCGGTCCGTAGATGTCCGCCAGATCGAGGGGTTTGACCACATTGCCCCGGCTCTTGGACATCTTCTCCGCATCCAGCCCCATCCACCAGCCGTGGGCGAGAATGTGGCGTGGAGGCTCGAGTCCGGCGGCGTGCAGCATGATCGGCCAGTAGACGGCGTGTGTCGTCAGGATGTCCTTGCCGATCAGGTGGAAATCCGCAGGCCATTTCGGCGACGTGCCTTTCGCTGGATGGATCGTCGCGGAATAGTAGTTGGTCAGCGCGTCGAACCAGACGTAGGTGACGAATTCCCTGTCCCAGGGGATCGGGATCCCCCAGCTCAGGCGGCTGGACGGCCGGCTGATGTTCAGGTCGCCGAGTGGCTGACGCAGGAACCCCAACACCTCGTTCATGCGAAAGGAGGGGAGAACAGCGTCAGGGTGGTTCTCGTACCAGTCGATCAGCCACTTCTGGTACTTCGACATGCGAAAGAACCATCCGCGTTCGGTCAGCTTCTCGACAGGACGTCCGCCGATCGGATCCTTGCCGTCGACAAGGTCTTTTTCGGTAAAAAACCGTTCCTCGAAGACGCTGTACCATCCTTCATATTCACCTTCGTAGATGTCGCCCAGTTTGTGCAGTTTTTCGAGCAGCTCGATCACGACATCCTTGTGTCTCTGTTCGGTGGTGCGGATGAAATCATCGTAGGAGATGCTAAGCTTGACCCACACATCCTTGAATCGCAGGGTGGTCAAGTCGCAATGCTGCTGGGGATCGCGTCCGATTTTTTCCGCTGCCTGGGCAACCTTTTGCCCATGCTCATCCGTTCCGGTCAGCAGGTGGACGGATTCATTGAAAAGGCGGTGGTAACGCGCGATCACATCGGCCAGCACCGTCGTATAGGCGTGTCCGATGTGCGGCTCATCGTTGACATAATAGAGCGGTGTTGTCAGGTAGAACGTGTCTTTCATCAGTCTCGCTTAGCGTCTGCGCCGGTGGCCACGCTGATGGATTGGCTGGCCTTTCGGCTTTTGGGTGGAGTCGTCCTGGCCTGAGGGTTGGGACGATTGCCCGCCTTGATCGTTTTTCCGGTTGTCGGACTTTGAAACAGCATTGGCATTTGTCGGCTTGTCTTTCCCGATGTTTCCCCGCCGATCCTGTTTCGCTTTTTTATGATGGCGATCGCCACGGTGTTTCCGGGAAGGATCCTTTGAATTCCGCTCCTGGTCGTTATCCCCTTGTGGTGCGGAAGATGATCCCTGGGCGTTCGATGCCGGTTTTTGTTCATCGTGGACGTTTTCTCTGCGTCCTCGTCCGCCACGGCGGCTCTTGAACAGGCGTTTCCGCCCGCGTTCCTGCTCGGCAGGTTGTGCTTCGGTCTCGCGGTTGTCGGCTGATGCCGCGCTGTTTTCATCTGCCCGATTTAAATCGGAGTTCTCTTTCCTGGAATGGTCATGATGGCCCGAGCGGCGGGATTTGCGCCGTCCCTTTTGGGGATGGTCATCATCACTTTTCTCTTCGTGGGTGAAGGAGGTTACGAGGTGGCCTTCCCTTTCCTCGCGTTCCTGAACGATGATTGAAGGGTCTTCATGGAAGAGAATTTCCATAATTTCTTCACGTTTTTCATGATCCCAGTCGGTGAACTTGCGGACTTGATCAAACGAGTATCCGATCCGTTGTCCATCTTCCCATTTCACGCCCAGTGAGGAGTGGCACATGCTGACCTTTTCAACTACGCCCACGCCTCTTGGACCCCGTACGCGCATTCCCTCCCGGGGAAAGAGGCGGTTCACTTCCCGGTACTGATCCACTTCGTACCGCAGGCAGCAGCGGAGTTTTCCGCAGAGGCCGGTATTCTTCTGCGGATTCATTAACAATCCCTGCTCCTTGAGCATGGACGTCGTCACTGGTTTGAATTCGCGGATCCATGTTGCGCAGCAGAGTTCGCGTCCACAAATCCCGACGCCACCGATCCGCTTCGCCTCATCACGGGCGCCGATTTGCCGCAAATCGATACGGGTGTGGAAATTTTGAGCAAGGGTCTTCACCAGTTCGCGGAAATCGACGCGCCCATCGGCTGTGAAGTAGAAGGTCAATTTCTTTCGGTCAAGCTGGTACTCGATGTCGACGAGCTTCATCTCCAGGTTGAGCCGTTTGACTTCCTTGAAGAAAAACTGGCGAGCTTCACGTTCAGCGTCCCGGTTCCGGCGTTCCTGCTCGACCTCAACCTCTCCGGCGAGCCGTAGAATATCGGGCAACCCCTCCAACGGTTCGCTTGTACCCGCCGGCGTCCTTTCTTCCTGCGGAGGAGACTCTTCCCGGGAGGGTTCATCCCCGGCCTCCGCTTCGGGGGCGGATTCAGGCTGGTCGTCCATCGCGGTGTCATCGTCGGACACTTCGACGGCCGCCTCTTCTGCAGGGGAATCGTTCCCGTTGTCCCCGTCGCCGTCGGCGGCGGATGTGTTTTTCCCATTGCCGTTGCTGTTGCCGCTGGTGTCGAGCAAGCGGTGAATTCGCGTGAGAGTTTCCTGCCACTCTTCGCCAACGAGAATGACACGGCCAAGATCCTCACCGCGATCGGCGCTGACGATGACAAAATCGTCGCGTTTGAGGGTCAACTCCCGAGAATTCAGGTAGACGCCTTTCCGACGCCCCTTGAACTCTATTTCCACGAGGGACATTGAAATCTCCAGACTCGGTCCGGCAGATTCCTGCCAGTTATCTTAAACCGTGGCGGAGGCCGGTTTTTCGAAAAGCGTCCGCCACAGACGAAGGAAGAGGTGGTACGCGATCAACGCCGGCTGCACGTTCTTCAGCAAATCGAGCCGGGCGTTATCCACCTCTTCGATGGCAGCGGCCAAATCACGTTCTTTCGTGAACGAAACGAATTTGACCAGCGCCGGATCCTTGCCAAGCTCCGGGTAATGGTCCGGAGCGGCACCATACCGCTGCACATCCCGCAACCACTTCGAGAGCAGGAGGAGCATCTCCGCAAACTCCCCGGCTGAAGCTTGCGCCCAGGTGTCCGTCATCTGATCCAGCGTGCCGGGATCTCCCCGGACGAGGTCACGCAGCAGATTGACGGCCTTCGTCATTTCTCCTGCGGGATCCTCCCGGGCCCAACGGACCGTCTCTCGCCAGGAACCGTCCGCCAAACGTGCACAGGCGAGGGCTTTGGCTTCATCCACCTCCAGCCGTCCCTTAAGTTCCTGTACAAGAACGCTTTCGGGAAGAGGAGGAAAGCGTAAAATCTGGCAGCGGGAGACGATTGTCGCCAGCAGTCGGGACTCCCGAGACGACGTGAGGATGAACATCACGTTGTCCGGGGGTTCCTCCAGCAGCTTGAGAAACGCATTCGCCGCTTCAACGCGCAACCTGTCCGCCTGGCTGAGCAAAACGACCCGCCAGCCTCCGGAAAAGGAAGTTAAGCGAAATTCCTGACGGAGCGCACGGATATGTTCAATCAGAATCTCCTGTCCGCCCGGCAATTGCAGGGGAATGTACGGATCGGAGGATTTCGCGGCGAGCAGGTCGTCGATCTGCTTCCGCTGGGTATCCGTGTAATTCTCCGATGAACTCTCATCCTCCCCTGATTCCTTGGGGCGGGGGAGTGGGAAGAGGATCCGGAGTGCCGGATTGGCGAGTTTCGCCGTCTGCACACAGGCGTCACAAACGCCGCAGGGCACGGTCACCGGTTCGATACGTCGCCTGCGATGATCCGAAAGGCAAAGCAGAGCTCGTGCCAATCCCAAAGCGGCAGCCTCTTTTCCCGATCCTTCGGGTCCAAGGAAGAGGTACGCGTGGGGAAGGCGTTCCTGTCGGACGGCGCGGGTCAGGATTTCGCGAATCCGGTCCTGCCCGACAAGGGCAGGGAACGCAACATCTATCTGCTCAATTGCCATCATCAGCTACTCAGCCATTCGAGGGGATTTTGCTTGACCCTCTTGTGCCAAACCTGGAAATGGAGGCTGGTGTCGCCGGTGCTGTTTGTCGCCGCGACCGTCCCAAGTACCCGCCCGGCTTCCACCGTCTCCCCTTCACCTATCCAGACTTCGCCCATGTGAGCGTACACGGTGTAATAGCCATCACCGTGTTCGACGAGGATGGTCGTTCCAAAACCACGCAGAAAGGTGATTCGCTTGCAGATTCCGCTCTGAACGGCGATCACTTCCTCTCCCGCGTTGGCTCGGATGTCGACGCCGGGATTCTCAGTAAGAGTACCAGTCACCGTGTTCTTATGCAACCCGAACTGGCTGATGACTCTTCCACGGATGGGCCAGGGAAGTTTGCCCTTGGCTTTTGAAAAGCTGGCGAAGGAACGCACGTCCCTGATCACGACGTCGCCCTGCCGGGGGCCAACGCTGATCTCCTGGACGCCGCTGGTTGTACGCCGCGACTCCAGCGAGGCGATCCAGTCTTCAACTTGTTTCAGCGCCTCCTCGCGGTCGCTGATCAACTCCTCAACGGCCTTGCGGCTGCGTTGTGCGCTCGCGAGCAATGTTTGCAGATCACGCCTGTTCTGCTGAACCCGAGCCCGTTCATTCTGAGTTTCCCGGACCAGCCTGTCCACTCGATTGACCGATTCCTGCTTGCGTTTCCGCGATGTCTGGAGGTCACTCAGTGTCTGTTCCAGTTCATGTTCACCCGCCATCTGACGGTTGCGGGCGTCGCGCAATTCACGCAGGTTCTTCGCATCCCGGTCGGCCAGTTTCTGCACGTATATCCGTCTGCGGATCAGGTCGCCAGGATTTTCGGCGGCGGCGAGAAAACGAAGGGTTCGTCGGCTTCCGTTGACATAGAGGTAAACCGCCCGGGCCGCCACGAGATCCTCAAGCTCCTTGACTTCCTTGCGGGTGGTTCCCAGCCGTTCCCGCACGACGTTCAGCCGTGCATTCGCTTCGCCGATGCGTGTGTCGAAATGGACGACCGCGCGCTGCTCCTTTATCCGTTGCTGTTCCAACTCCCGAATCAACTGCTGGCGTGTCGCGATCTGCTGATCCGTTGCGGAGATACGGGAACCGAGATCCTGCTCACTGCGTGTGTAATGGCGGAGAACCGTGGAGAGGCTGTCCAGCTCGCCGCGAAGGCGGTCCAGCCGGTCCCGTGGATTGTCCAACGCTCGCGCCGCCGCAAATGTCGCGAGCAGGGTCAGAACGAGCAGAAACTTTCGATTGAGCAATGCCAAACCCTTGCAAAACCAAACTTTTCCAAGGTAGTCTGACACAGCGAGCGCGTCAAGGCCGTCCATCCCTATCTTAGACCAACCGGGGGCTGAATTCATTCGAGGCGTAGAACAATGAAAAGTCGCAAGATCCGCAGACATCCGGCTTTTCGGGTATTCATCCTCATCGCCCTGACCATTCCCGTCCCTTCGATCATCGCCAGACCGGAACAACCGGACAGTTCATTGCGTCCGGCTGCCGAACGGTTGGCGAAATCGGCTCAACTCGCCATGCTTCCGGAAATTTCGCAGCAGGACAGTCTTCATCCGTGGGACGAGCTCCATCTTGATATCCACCTCTCAGTTTCCATCCTTCCTGCCGACAGCGCTGAGATGGAAGTCGTGCAGGTCGCCACGCCGTTGAGCCCCGGGCAACAGGAGTATTTATTCAATCTCGGGCCGTCATCGGTGCGTTCGCTGGAAGTCAATGGCGCCGGCGCTTCCTGGGTGGCGAACGGTGATGAAATCACGGTTCAGCTGCCGACACCGGCGGAAGCAGGGGATACGGTCAGGATTCGCACTGCCTATCGCGTGCCGATTCATTCCAACAACTACGCCGGCGGCCTGGTGTACGATTTCTCTTCGGATGTGCTTTACACCCACGGCGAGCCGTATACGACGAGATGGTGGGTCTCATGCCATGATTTTCCCGGCGACAAGGTGACGAGTACGGTTACGACAGTGCTGCCGCCTGCCTACCGGGTCCTTTCAAATGGAGCCCTTGAACTCGACTCGCTGGGGTCGGACGGACTCAGGATCACCACCTGGAACAACGACGATCCGATTTCGACCTACCTGATCAGCATCGCCGCTCATCCCTACGCGGTGATCGACGCGGGAGTTGCGGGAATCGACGATGTGGAGGTCCACTACTGGGTCTATCCGAACAAAGAAGCCGCACAAACGTTCGATTTTGGCCGCACTCCGGAGATGATCGATTTCTTCGAATCCCGTTTCGGCCCGTATCCATTCAACAAGTACGACCAGGCTGTTGCTCCGATTTTCAACGGGAACGGTGCAATGGAAAACCAAACCGCTACGACGTTTGGTCAAAACATTGTTGGCAATGGAACCCGCCGTTTCGAAGGGGTCGTCGCCCATGAGCTGGCTCACCAGTGGTGGGGCGATCACGTCAGTCCGAAAACGTTCAGCAGCATCTGGCTCAACGAAGGCTTTGCGTCCTATGGGGAAGTTCTGTGGGCTGAACACCTCGGCGCAGACACCATGGTGTCCGTTCTCGCCTCACAGCAAACGAGTTATTTTCATGAAGTGGGGGAGGGGGTGCGGATCGCGTTGGACGATCCTCCGGAAAAGTATCTCTTCAGCTCCACCGTGTACGACAAGGGATCACGCGTATTGCACATGCTGCGCTATCTGATCGGTGATTCCCTTTTCTTCGAGGGGTTGCAGCAGTACGGGCAGGCGTTTGCTTACGGCAACGCGGAGACGGCGGATTTTCAGAACGCAATGGAAATCGCTTCCGGCAAGGACCTTTCGGACTTTTTCGACGAGTGGGTCCGTCAAGCAGGATATCCGGTTTATGCATTCAGCAGGTTTGATGTGGAAGAAAGCGCCTCAGGGTGGACCGCGAGTGTGCAACTCAACCAGACTCAGACCAAAACTCCGTTTTACACACTGCCCCTGCCGTTGCAATTTACCGATGCCGATGAAGACACTCTTGTCCGCGTGCCGGTACAGGCGCTCGCCGAACAGGTACTGAGTGTTTCCGGTTTGCCCTTTCGTCCGCTCCGCCTGGAGTTCGATCCGGAGGGGTGGGTGCTGGCAAGGTACAATCTCTCCTCCATCGGTGGTCCTTCGACGGTTGCGACGTTCGATCTTAGTCCGGCGTGGCCGAATCCGTTCAATCGGGAGACCCATGTCGATCTGGTTTTGTACCGTCCATCACACCTGACCGTCGAGGTCTTCAACATTCTGGGGCAGAGCGTTGACGTTCTGGCGAATGGTGGATACCAGCCGGGATTGCACAGATTCGTCTGGAGGGCTGCCGATGGCCGGTCTTCGGGAGTCTATCTTCTCCGGGTTGAGTCCGTGGACCAGCAGACCTCCCGCCGTGTGGTCCTTCTCAGATAGCTTCGAAAACGGATTATTAGTAAAATCTCATTCGCTTATATTGTTGAATTGTCGAGTTAAAAATTACGGAGGCGCAATGCACAGGCGGTTGCTTGTTGTTTTGGCGGGGCTTTGGATAGCCGGTGGAGTGCAGGCCGCTCCCAGAAGCACGATTTCTACGGAGGAACCGTATCCGCATCTAGCGCGTCAGTTGGAAGCGTCGAAAGGCGAACAGGTGAGATTGTCTAGTAACCGCTATCGTTCGCTGGATGCTGTGTTCGAACACAGTTGGGATCAGGAATACCTCGAAGTGGAACTCCGGCCGAACCTGACGGCAGAAAACTTTGCTGCCTTAGTCATGATCAAAGGCGTTTCTCGGCAAAACGGATTGGCCGTTCTCGACTTCAATCTGTATCCTGGAGCTACGATCCATTCCGTGACTGTCAATGGAGAGGAGAAAACCTGGACCAGGGCTACCGATCCGGTTACCGGAGATGCAAGCCTTATCAATGTCAATGTCGCAGGCATGAATCTCGATTCCTGTGTTTCGTTGCTGTTGTTCGTTGATTATTCAGGTGAAATGAATATTGGTGGAGGTGGACTGCTTTTTGATCATTCGACCAGTCTTTTACACATTCAATCCGAAGTCTTGTACACCATGGCTGAACCCTACGATGCGCGTTACTGGCTGGCCTGCTATGACCTTCCCGGCGACAAGTTTGACAGCACCAGGGTCACCGTCATTCTGCCTCTGGAGCGTAAAGTACTTTCAAATGGCTATCTCATCGCGGACTCGGTCTGGTTTGACGGACAGGATTCTCTTCGCACAACAACCTGGTTCAATCCGGATCCCATTGCCCCCTATTTGATCAACATCGCAACGTCGAACTACCTCGTCCACGATGCGGGAACAGCGGGAGTGAACAACACTCCCATCGCCTTCTGGGTGTACCCGGAGTGGTACTATCATGATCCGCTGGATCCATACACCTACACCGCGGAAAAGGCGATTTATGATTTTGGCCGGACGGGAATGATGATCGAGATGTTGGAACACTTTTTTATTCCCTATCCATTCAACAAGTATGACCAGGTGATGGTGCCGATGTCGGGCGCGATGGAGCATCAGACGTCCACCTCCATGAGTGATGGATGGGTTGGTGATGGCCATCGTGAAGCGGAATCCGTCGTTGTCCATGAACTCGGGCACCAGTGGTGGGGAGATTTTGTCGGGCCGCAAACATTCGCTGACATCTGGCTCAACGAAGGATTTGCCTCTTATGTGGAAGCCCTCTGGGTTGAATACCAGAACCCTCCCTCGTTGGGTTACGCCATGATTCCCTTTCAGACCAATGCGAAGTATCAGGACAATGGATGGGCTTACCCGATCCATAATCCTCCAGAAGGGCAAATGTTCAGCACGACGGTTTATGATAAGGGTGCCAGCATTCTGCACATGCTCCGTTGGACTGTGGGAGACAGCGCATTCTTTGCTGGTATGCGTTACTACGCGCAGAACCATGCATATGGACTCGCGACGACGGCGGAATTTCAGTCGGATATGGAGACGATTAGCGGACAAGACCTGAGTCCCTTCTTCAACGAATGGGTGTATGGAAGGGGTTACCCCAGGTACCGTCTCAACAACTGGTGGACACAGCAGGAAGAGGATGAGACCTGGACTGTTTTTGTTGATGTCAGCCAGGAACAGAGTTCGCCATGGAGCCTGTTCAGCACGCCGTTGCCGATCACCGTGAAACATCTCTATTCCATCACTCTTGACACAACCCTGGCAGCGCAGATCGATGCGGTTCGTCGTGATACGGTGTCTGTCGCCGGGGTCACATTCGAACCGACCCGGCTTCTGTTCAATCGTAACCATTGGTTGATGTGCAGCTTCACCAACGAGCTGCTCAGTGTGGAGCCCAATGATGATGCCGGCCTTCCCAATCAGTTCCAGGTGTCTTCAAACTGGCCGAATCCTTTCAATGCTTCAACGGAATTCAAGGTCAGCCTGGTTCGGCCGGGAGAGCTGCGGGTGCGTGTCGTGAACTTGCTGGGGCAGGAGGTTGCGGTACTCGCTTCAGGAACGTACGCTCCGGGTAGTTACCGGGTCGTCTGGAATCCCCATCCTGGTTTGTCAAGCGGTGTGTATATGCTTCAGGTACAGTCTGAAGATGGTAATGCCGTGCGCCGGGTGATATTGCTACGTTAACGATGACGGACAGGAGAGCATGGGGGCGGTGGCGTCATGCTGCCGCCCCTGTTGTATCTTCCGCAATGACACGGATCAGGCAAAACAGAGAACTGCCCGCAGCGGGGAAAACCAGGCGTATCGCCGCTATGTTCGATCGTATTGCGCCGACCTACGACCTGTTGAATGCCTTCCTGAGCGCTGGACAGCACCTTCGCTGGGCGCGAAAACTGATGCACATCGCTGAACCCGGAAGCGGCGAAACGTGGCTGGACATCGCCACGGGGAGCGGGCCGCTGATGGTGGAGGGACTCCGGCGGCAACCCGGCAGCCGCTGGATCGGTCTCGATCCGTCCCGAGAGCTGTTACGCCTGGCCCGAAAACGGAAAACGTTACGTAACGAGTTGTTGATTCTCGGAGTTGGGGAGAAGTTACCCCTGCCGGATCAATCCGTTCACGGGATCACAATCGCCTATGGATTGCGTAATTTTGCCGATCCGGTTGCCGGGGTGGGTGAGATGGCCCGGGTTCTTAGACCGGGTGGAAAGGTTTTCATCCTCGAATTTCATCCTGTTCAAAATGAGGGTGGATGGGGCCTTAAGGGTTTCGTTCAATGGTATCTCGAAAAGATCCTGCCGTGGGTTGGCCGGATCGTTTCGGGTGATAACGCGGCATACCATTACCTCGCGGAAACCGCCGGAAGTTTCTGGACTCTCGATCGGCTGAACCATGAGCTGGATTCCGCGAGGTTCGATCTCATCCGGCAGGAGAGTTGGATGGGGGCGTCGGTGACCCTGACCGTGGCGAGGAGACCTTCCCGATGAGTCCGTGGATCAAACCGGCCGATATCATCATCACTTCGTTTCTGCTGTTGGCGGCGGTTGCCATCACTCTTTTCACGGCGGGCAAGACTCCGGGGAGACGAGCGGTGGTGACTGTCGACGGACAAACCGTCCAGGTGCTCGATCTCGATTCGCCAGGCAGCTTTCAGGTGGAAGGACCACTCGGACCGACGGTGATCGAAACGGGCAATGGCGGCGTGCGTATTTTATCCTCCCCCTGCCCAAACCACATCTGTATCCGCATGGGGGAGGCACGGATGCGCGGCCAGATGATTCTCTGCGTGCCGAACCGGGTAGCGATCCGTGTCGAGGGTGGAGGTGGAGAGGGGGTGGATGGTGTCGTCGGGTAACCTTTCGAAAACTCCCGCTCAATCCGTCAACATGATGAAACGGATCAGTCGGATCGCACTCTACACTGCGCTGGGGGCAACGGTCGCAGGGGTTGAACGTTTCATCCCGACGCCGCTTCCCTGGGTTCGACTTGGTTTGGCGAATGGCGTGGCATTGATTGTCCTTTACAGCATCGGCTGGCGCGAGGCGATGCTTGTCAACGTCCTTCGCTCTCTCGTTGTCGGATTCCTCTTTGGCACGTGGGCGAGTCCCGCGCTGGCGCTCTCGATGGGAGGGGCGGTGATTGCCGTCATCGTGATGGCGGCGGTGAAATTCATTGGAAATTCCGTGATAACTCCCATTGGCGTTTCGGTCGTCGGCGCATTTGCACACATGCTGACCCAGTTCACCCTCGCTGCACTCCTGATTGTCCACCATTGGGGGATCTTTGTTCTCACGGGACCGAGCCTGATCGCCGCATTAACCAGCGGTGTTCTTGTCGGAATTCTTGCGGAAGTGGCCATTCGCCGGTTGCCTTCCTCGCTACGTAGTGGAATTGTTACCGCGAGGATTCAATGATGCGCTTGCCTCTGCGCTCAAAGGTGCTGTTCATCTCCGCAATGCTGATCGTCTCCTGCGCACATGTGCCCGTGAATTTTCGGGATCTGCAGACTGGGAAGGAAGATGAAGGCATCCTTCGCGAGGGCATCATCTGGCTTGATCAGCATCCGGAAGACGTCGATGCCCGCATCTTCGTGGGAAACGCCGCATGGCGGTTGGGGTTGCATGATCAGGCGCTGGAGATCTGGGGAGTGGATGAGGAAAGGATTCTGGCGAGGGATGTCTATCTGGGGGAATTGCTGATTCAGTCATCGATCGACCGCGGAAATCTGCGCAAAGCGGAGCGTCTGCTAAGTGTTGAACCACCGGAAACCATTCCGCCGGATCTGCTGCTCGCGCGGCGGCAACGTCTCGCAAAAATCCGCAGCGACAGGATTCAGGCAGCGAACGCCGCACAGCGTGGGGATGAGGCCCTGCTCAGGGGAGAATTCCAACGTGTTCTCGATTTTTACAAGCGTGCCATGGAGCTGGATCCGATCTCCGGTTGGGAGGCTCGCCTGATCGCGATCCGCGCCTGGTCGTTATTTCAGGCGAATGGCGAATCCGCTGCAGGTGAGATTACCCAAATGCTCACCAGAGCCTTACATTTGGATTCATCGCCGCCGGTTCTGTTCCTGGACGCTATGATCCAGCGTGAGCTCGGAAACTTGAACGGGTATGCTTCCGATCTCGAGATAATGAATCGTTCATTCCCCGATTCACCCTTCACTGCGAAAGCGAATGGATTGGAATAGCGAGGTTGGATTTGATGTGAAGTATTTTTACAGACCGGTTGAACGGCATTTCGAAGGATCCGGTAAATGGATTTGATTGCATCCAGCCGTGCACCCAAAAGGCAGCTGCTGATCAGGTTGGTGATTTACCTGGTTCTGGCAGCAGCGAGTGTCGTGCTGTACCATCTCCTCTTTTCCGGACTCATTGCTTTGCTCGCCCCACAGGTTTCTATTCCCGCTCTTCGAGTTCTGGCAGTCGTTTTTCTTGGATCTGTTTTTCTGGTCGCTTCGATCGTGATTCAGGATGTTGTGCAGTCGCGCCTGATTCGCCGCCACACCTCGATTCGCCGATTGATCCCGCGTTTGTCGGATGAAATCGCGCAATGCCGTGAAGTCAGCGAACTCGCCCAGCGCGTTCTGGCCATTGTACAACGTGAATTTCTCGTGGATGACGTGCAGCTCACGTTTTATTACGATCAGCCTTTTGCACTTGAGGTCACACACCTGCGCAGGACGGGAGACAGGATGCAACGAGTGATTGCGCGGGTTCGGGAGGATGAGCCTGATGCTCAGTCAGAGGAAGAAGAGGTTTTGACTCCGATGACCGCGGAGCACACTGAAGTGTTGACGCACCGTGATCGTCTCGTGGGGCTTCTCCTTCTTGGTCCCACAGGCCGACGTAAAGGGTATACAGCCGACGACCTCGAGTTGTTCGGGGAAATCGCCCCCGTGATCTCGTCCGGCGCGGATCAGGTGATGATGATCCGGCACATCAACGAAACGAATCAGCGGTTGTTCGAGAGCGACAAGCTTATCAGCATCGGCCAGCTCGCGAGCGGAATCGCTCATGAAATCCGTAATCCTCTGACAAGCATGCGAATGAACCTGCAGGGGCTGAAACGAAGGGGCAAACTTGAGGAGAAGGACAAGAAACGTGTCCAGATCTGCCTCGATGAGATCATCCGGTTGGACAACATCATCAGCGAGATCATGCAATTCGCGCGGCGGACAAAGCTGGAAGTCGCGCCCGTCAAAGCGAAACACATCGTGACCACCGCCCTGGAGATGACTCGCCAGGAAATGGAGTCCCGGGGTATCGACGTCGTTACCCAGATACAGCCGTCACTGCCGACGATTCGAGCGGATGAAAACCGCCTGATCCGCGCCCTGATCAACCTGCTGATCAACGCCGCCCAGGCGATGGGACACGGCGGCACGATCACGGTTTACGCCGAAGCCTATGGAACCGGGGTCGAGATCGCGGTGACAGATCAAGGTCCGGGAATCGCGAAAGAGTTGCGTCGTGACATTTTCAATCCTTTCTTCACCACAAAAGCAGATGGAACAGGTCTTGGTCTGGCGAACGCACTGAAATTTGTCCAGGAACACGGCGGAGAACTCGACTTTATCACGGAGATGGAGGTGGGAACCACGTTTTCCATTCGACTGCCCCCGCAACCGCCAGCTCATCTCGACGATCCGTCCGCGTTAAGAGTCGTACCTACCTGAGAGGGAGCAATCGCAAATGCCGATCATTCTGTTGATTGACGATGATGTGAAGCTCACCGAATCGATTGTGCTGAACGTGGGCGAGGAGCGGTACGACTGGCGCGTTGCGCATGACGGAAACGAAGGGTTGAAACTTCTTGAAGAGATGGAGCCTGACCTTGTGATTTCCGACATCCGAATGCCCAATCTGGATGGCATCTCCCTCCTCGAGCGGGTGAAGAAAATCCGTTCCGACCTGCCCGTCATCATGATCACCGCCTACGAGGACATGGAAACTACGATTCGGGCGATGCAACTCGGGGCGTTTGAATATGTGCGCAAGCCCATCGATCCCGACGAGCTGGAGCTGGTGATCGACCGTGCGCTGGAGACGGTGCACAAGGAACGCCACCTCTCCGGGATGATCCAGGAAATCAGCGCGCAATACCGGATAAATAATCTCGTCGGCAGTACCCCGGCGATGCAGGAGATTTTCAAGACCATCGGCCAGGTGACGACCAGCCGGGTGAGTGTGCTGATCACCGGGGAATCCGGCACCGGCAAGGAACTGATTGCGAAAGCAATCCATTACAACAGCGACAAGAAGGAGAAACCCTTCATCGCGATCAACTGTTCGGCGATCCCCGAGGGGCTGATCGAGTCCGAACTGTTCGGGCATGAAAAAGGGGCATTCACCGGTGCGATCGCTTCGACGGTGGGAAAACTGGAACTCGCCGGAGACGGCACCATCTTCCTCGATGAAATCGGCGACATGCCGCTGCAGATGCAGGCGAAGCTGCTCAGAGTGCTGCAGGAACGGGAATTTTCACGTGTCGGCGGCAACCGGCGTATCACCTTCGATGCACGTGTCATCGCCGCCACGCACCACCGACTCGATCAGATGGTTCGACAGGGCGATTTCCGTGAGGATCTCTACTACCGCCTCGCCGTTGTCACCATTGACGTTCCGCCCCTTCGTGAACGGCTGGACGACATCCCCCGCCTCGCCGAATACCTGATCGACAAGATCAACATGGAGCAGGGGAGCAATATCCGCCGCATCGATCCCGACGCGTTGAAAAAACTGAAACAGTTCAATTTCCCCGGCAACGTCCGCGAACTGGAGAACGTTCTCCGCCATGCCACCGTCATGGCCAAGGGCGACATCCTGCT
>JAZDLX010000167.1:0-2302 GCA_043801585.1 bacterium
CTTGAACCTCTACGCCGAAGCCATTGCCAAGATGCCGGAGAACCCAGGCATCCCGCTGCTCTTCCGCGACATCTTCAAGAACGCCTATTTGCCTTACCGCGACCCGGAGACCCTGCGAGCGTTCCTCAAAGTCATCGACGAGTTCACCTACGACCACAGCGAACGTCTCGGCGACGCCTTCGAGTACCTGCTATCTGTGCTCGGCTCCCAGGGCGACGCCGGGCAGTTCCGCACCCCACGCCACATCATTGATTTCATGGTCGAAATCATCGACCCGAAGAAGACCGAGACCGTGCTTGACCCGGCCTGTGGCACCGCGGGATTTCTGATCTCGTCCTACAAGCATATTTTGAGGAACAACTCCTCAAACCCCTCACCCCGGCCCTCTCCCAGTGGGAGAGGGAGGAGCGCAGCGGAGGGTGAGGGAGTCGCCTACGGCGACTTACTGACGCCGGACGAAAAGGGCCGCCTCGCGCAGAACTTCAAGGGCTACGACATCTCGCCCGACATGGTGCGCCTGTCGCTGGTGAATCTATACCTGCACGGCTTCGCCGACCCACATATTGCCGAGTATGACACCCTCACCAGCCAGGAAAAATGGAACGAGTACGCCGATGTGATCCTCGCCAATCCGCCCTTCATGTCGCCGAAGGGCGGCATCAAGCCGCACAACCGCTTCTCGGTGCAGTCCAAGCGTAGCGAGGTGCTGTTCGTGGACTATATGGCCGAGCACCTCACGCCCAGCGGCCGCGCCGGCATCATCGTGCCCGAGGGGATCATCTTCCAGAGCCAGACCGCCTACAAACAACTGCGCAAGATGCTGGTGGAGGAATACCTCGTCGCCGTCGTCTCGCTGCCAGCGGGTGTGTTCAATCCCTATTCCGGCGTCAAGACCTCGATCCTGATCCTCGACAAGACGCTGGCCAGGAAGACCAACACCATCGCCTTCTTCAAGATAGAGAACGACGGCTTCGGCCTCGGCGCCCAGCGGCGCGAGATTGACAAGAACGACCTGCCGCAAGCTCATGCCGATATCAGCGACTACCTGCGCCGCCTGCGGGCGGGGGAATCGGTAGCCGACTTCCAGCCCACGCTCGGTCTAATCGTGGAGAAGGAGAAGATCGCGGCGAATGGGGACTACAACCTCAGCGGGGAGCGGTATGGTGAAACTTCCCGTGCTCGATTCTCAGATTACGCATTCAGGAAGCTTGGCGATCTTTGCGTTATTAGGACCGGCAAGAAGGATGTGAACAGTGGCAACGAGAACGGAAGATATCCATTTTTTACATGCGCTCGGAAACACACCTACAGCGATGAATACTCCTTCGATACGGAAGCCATTCTCATTGCAGGCAACGGTGATGTCGGCTCAGTCCAATATTATTCGGGTAAATTTGAAGCATATCAGCGAACCTATGTGCTATCCGATTGGATTGGCGTCGAAGGGCGGTATCTGTATTTTTTGCTAAATGACCGGCTCAAGGAGACTGTTTCCAAACTCAAGCTTGGAAACACGATGCCTTACATCAAACTCGGCATGCTGATTGACTTCGAAATCCCCTTGCCGCCGCTGGAGGCGCAGAAGGAGATCGTGGCGGAGATCGAGGGCTACCAGAAAATAATCAACGGCGCCCGCGCCGTCCTCGATAACTACCGCCCCCACATCCCCATCCACCCCGACTGGCCGATGGTGGAGTTGGGTAAGGCGTGTGAAACGATCATGGACGGAACACATTTTTCTCCTTCAAACACCGAAACCGGAGACAGGTTATACATCACGTCCAAAAATGTCCGTGAGAACTACCTCGAGCTTTCAAACGTCAGCTACATTTCGGAGGATGATCACAGGGCCATTTACTCTCGATGCCCCGTCAGAACGGGAGACGTTCTCTACATCAAAGACGGCGCTAATACTGGCTTAGCCGCCATTAACACGCTTACCGAGGAGTTCTCTCTGCTTTCGAGCGTGGCGGTGATGCGTGGGAAGCCTGAAATGTTAAGCAACCGCTACCTTGCCTTCTTCCTGAATTCAGAAAGGGGCAGGCAAAGCATGCTTTCCATGATCTCGGGTGTTGCGATTACGAGGCTTACTCTCACCAAACTCAACTCGGCATTAATCCCGCTCCCGCCCCTCGCCACCCAGCAAGCTATCGTCGCCGAAATCGAAGCCGAGCAGGCCCTGGTCGCCGCCAACCGCGAACTGATCGCCCGCTTCGAGAAGAAGATCCAGTCCACCCTCGCCCGCGTCTGGGGCGAGGGCAAACCGGCCCCGGCGGAGGCGTGAGCCATGAATGCTTTCCAT
>JAZDLX010000180.1:0-10183 GCA_043801585.1 bacterium
GTCAATTTCGGATAGAGCTTTTCACGCAGCACACTGCCGATATCCAGCGGCGCGCCCTGGAGCCGCACGCCCTGGCGATTGTTCAGGGAGGCTTCGTACCAGAAAACCGTGTTCTCTTCACCCGGTCCCGTCAATCGGTTGAAGCTCTCACGGAGCGCCGTGACTTCCCCGCGCTGGCGGCGGAATTCACCGAGAACATCGTCGCCCTCGACGAGACCAACATCCGCCTCCTCGAATTCACGGGCAATGCCGTCGAGCGTTTTCTGCAATTTTTCAAGAACGCGGCGATGAGCGTGAACGAGGTCGATGAAATCTGCGAGCAGCTCCTCGCCTGAGAGATACCGGCGGCGGCGGGCGTAGCCCCCATTTTCTTCCTCGCCTTTGGTCGCAAAGACATCGAGTTCCTCACCGACCTCATCCCCGGTGCGGATCGCTTCGCCGACGAAATCCATGGCTTCGTCGAGAGGGTCTGCATCGGCGCTTTTCCGTTCGAGCTCCGAGCGCAACAGCGCCGAATAGGCGCGCAGACCTGCAAGTGTGCCCTTCTTTTGTTTGGGATCGTACAGGGAATGAAGAAGCAGCCGCTCAACAGGTGCGCTCCAGGAAATCCCGAGGTGGTCGGCGGCGATGCGTTCGATGTGGTGCGCCTCGTCAAAAATCACCTTGTCGTACTCGCCGAGAACCCCTCCCTCACTCGAGAGATCGGAAAAAAGCAGGGCGTGGTTGACCAGAACAACATGAGCGCGCTGGGCGGAGGTGCGGATGCGATGGAGGAAACAGCCGGGCGTCGCACGGCACACTCTTCCGGAACAGTAGCCGCTGTCCGCCGAGATTTTCTGCCAGAGGCCGCGAACCATGCCCGTACGAAAACCGGTCACCTCCCCGATGTCGCCGGTTCGTGTGCGGTTCAACCACCGGACAAGCGGCAGCAGCGCCTCACGCTCCGCAGGTTCGAGCCTGTCGGGGTCTGCGACGAGGGCTTCGTAGCGGCGCTTGCAGATGTAGTTGCCCCGCCCCTTGAGCAGTACAGCCCGGACACCTCCACCGAGCGCGGCATCGAGAGCGGGCAGATCCTTCTCGAAGAGTTGATTCTGCAGGTGGCGGGTCTGGGTGCTGACCACCACCCGGCCGCCCTGAATCCGGGCATGGAGCAGCGCGGGAAGCAGGTAGGCGAAACTTTTGCCAGTGCCCGTCCCCGCCTCGGCCATCAGCGACCCTCCCGCTTTGAGCACGACATAGGTCTCCTGCGCCATCCGCACCTGCCCCACGCGCCTCTGGAATCCCGGAACCTGTTTTGACAGGGGACCGTCATCCGCAAGAAAGTCAGCGAGGAAGGATTCCTCATCCTCGATGGGTTGGGGCGCAAGGTTGTTCTCGCCGTCCCATACGCCGATGCGGTTGTCACGGAGAACGCCTAGTGCGTCCACGCCCGCCTCGCCCGAACCGATGGAGCTGAGCCCGTCGATCAGTTCGCCGAGGGTGAACGCCGCGCCTCCGAGAATCAGATTCATCTCGTTGAGTTCACCGAATGGCGTGCGTCGAGCTCGTTTGAGCAACTCGATCAGGACAAACCCGGTCGCCTCCGCATCGTGAACGGCACGGTGCGCCCGATCGAGTGAAACGTTGAATTGACGTGCCAGCGCCCCAAGACCGTAGGAAGCAAGCGTCGGCAGGAACGCCCGCGCGATGGGAACAGTGTCATGAACTGGGCCTGGATTCCATTCGGGACGGTGCGCTTTCGAGATGCGCTTCCGTTCAGCTTCGAGAAAACCGAGGTCGAACTGGACATTTTGGCCGACGATTGGGTCCGATCCAAGAAACTCAAGAAAGTTAGACAATAAAGCTTCTATGCGGGGCCGGTCAGTGAGATCCTGGTCACGGATCCCGGTCAGCCGCGTGATGAACGGGTCGAGGGGTTCATCCACAGCCGCCAGTTCGCTGTAACGTGCGACCGGCTGTCCCCCCTCGAAACGCACCGCGCCCAGTTCGATAATCCGATTCACCTTCGGATCGAGTCCGGTGGTCTCGAAATCGAGCGCGACGAAACGGGCCAGTCCGAGACGTGCCAGTTCCGGGGGTGAAATGGACGAGGGGTCGGGGATTATTGTGGGCCGTATTACGGGTACCTGGTTCATGGTGGCAAAAGTACAAAAAGTCGCCCTCCCCGTGCTGGCATCAGGAGACTTTTATTGGACCCGGCTTTCTTCCTTCGTGGGAAGAGCGCTGCTGTGAAACGGGAAAATGTACCAGGTGCCTTTTCGCCTGCGGGGTCGAACAACGATCCTGAGCGGAAATAAAGTACCTGGTACATTTTCCGGGTGATGGAGAAAACCATGGAATCGAGGATCTTTGGCGCGACCGGCATGTCAGTTCATCCCCTCGGTCTCGGAGGCGCGGAAATCGGCCATGATCCGTCAGTCGCACAGAAGACGGTGGACAGACTGATCGGAGGCATGCTTGACGGCGGCGGGAATGTCATCGACACTGCTGCCGGTTACGCCGACAGCGAGGAAAAGATCGGACGAGCGATCCAGGGCCGCCGCGATCGATGCCTGATTTTCACCAAGGTGGGACCGAACTGGTCACCGCGAGCCATGCGCCGGGACATCGAACGATCCCTGCGGCGACTCGGGACCGACTATGTGGACCTGCTTCAGATCTGGAGCGCCTCGCTCTCGGTGCTTCAGCGTGGTGAGGTGATCGACACTCTTGAATCCTTCAAGGAGGAGGGATTGACGCGGTTCATCGGGTACTCCGGAGATGCGGACGCCGCACGCTACGCGGTGTCAACAGGACGTCTCGATTCACTGCAGACCTCCATTTCCATAGCCGACCAGGAACCGCTCGAACTCACTCTCCCCCTCTGCCGCGAGCGCAAGATGGGCGTAATCGCCAAACGCCCCCTCGCCAATGTCGCCTGGCTTGGAGAAGATGAACACTATGTCAGCGGGTATGGAGACGAATACCGCCGCCGGTTGAACCTCCTTCGCTATCCGTTTCTCGCGGACCCCCCAGAACATACGGTGTCCACCGCGTTCCGTTTCACCCTGTCTGTGGAGGGCGTTCACGCCGCCATCGTGGGAAGCAAAACACCCGGCCGCTGGCAGCAAAACGCTATGGAATGGGAGAAGGGGCCTTTAACGGCTGGCGAGTTCGCCGAGATACGTAATCGTTGGAAAGAAACCGCCGGAGCCGACTGGAGGGGCCAGAGATAGAGTGTTAACACGGACTGAAAACGTTATTCACGGAGCATGGTAGTCACGGACCACTCAACACTTGTCACCCCCGCGACTTGTCCGCCCATTGGCGGAAAGCGGGGGTCCATTTTATGCGTAAAAAGAAACGTGGATTGGCTGCGCCGAATTACGCTACGCTTCGGTTCCCGCCTGCGCGGGAATGACAAAGGGAATGGAATCAGTCAAATTTGAACTGGTCGTTTTGTTCTATGTCATCCCCCGGCTGGACCGGGGGATCCAGTACACGCCGGGCAGATCGTAGAAAAATGTACCAGGTACTCTTTTCCCGTCACCGCCCACGTTGCCAGGGAATCCTGGCTATCGTTGTACCTGGTACATTTTTCTGCCAATCAGTCATCCTGACGCCACTTCCTCTGTCATCCTGATCCCGAATGGTCGGGAGAAGGATCTATGAGTTGCAGTACTTGCCCCTGTTGGACCTGTCCAACAGGGTCTACTTGTTTTCCTGATATGAGAAACCCGGGGCAGAGCCCCGGCCCACCCAGCCCGTCTGTTTATGGGCTTCACCGCTTGATTTGTACAACACAATGAAACCCGGGTGGTCAAGCCACCCGGGCCACCCGTCGGGGGATCCAGTGCACGCCGGACAGATCGCAGAAAAATGTACCAGGTACTCTTTTCCCATCACCGGCCACGTCGCCATAGAATCCTCGTCATCATTGTACCTGGTACATTTTTCTGCCAATCAGTCATCCCGACGCCACTTCCTCTGTTATCCTGATCCCGAATGGTCGGGAGAAGGATCTATGTGTTTTAGCAGATAGCCCTATTGGACAATCAGCCGGTGGGCGGACAGGTCCAACAGGGTCTACTTGTTTTCCTGATATGAGAAACCCGGGGCAGAGCCCCGGGCCACCCAGCCTTCGCGGAAATGACAAAGGGAATGGAATCAGTCAAATTTGAACTTTTCGGTTTGTTCTATGTCATCCCCCGACTTGACCGGGGGATCCAATCGTCATCCTGACGCCATCTCCTAAGTCATCCTGACGCCGACGGCGGAAGGATCTATGAGTTTAAGTCAATGGCCCTGTTGTTTGAAACCCGGGTAATGCCAAACTGACGGCACAACCCGGGCCACCCAACTTAATCCTTACCTGTCAATGCATCCAAGACATGGTACAAATGGGGCATTTCCATAGACTCCATTTTTAATTCTCTCCCAACAACTCTTTTCCCATATTTCTTATCAATTTCATTTATCATAATATACGTTTCCCCTTTATTATTTGCTCCAATTACCATAAGAATATCATACACAATCTCTTTTCCCTTTATATCATCAGTATATTCGTATCTTTTCAGTGTTCCTTCACCTATTATAATCACTCTTTCTGATTTTATTCTTCTAACATAATCTGCTAATTTAATAAACATAATTCTTTTGATATCTTCATTCTCCAGTTTTAACTCAACAACTTGAACAGACTCTTCTGATAATAACATGGCCAATGTTATATGATACTGATCTTTATCGAAAATTTTTTTTGCTATTTCTACATATCCTCGTACTTCCTCCTCAAATACTTCAGGAACACCTTTCTTGTAAATCTTATTTTCACCGTAACGTTCTAATGCCTCTTTGGAGAAATCTCCAAAATCCGTAAAATCCTGACTTAGATTATACTTTTTACCTGTCGGGATTACTATCCATACGTCTCTATTTCTGTAGTCAGTAAAACAAGCGGGTGTTCTTATATCCATCGGCTGATTATTAAAACGATCATATTCTAATTCTGAACATTTTCCTACATAATCAAGAGCTTCATGTGCTGATTTCAGAACCTTAGACATGTGTTCATAGGCATCTTGCGCGTATTCAATCAAATCAATACCACCATACTGATCGCTTACCCATCTTGGAGTAATTCTCACATACGACGAGTCAGTATTTTCACTTAACCCGCAAGTTTTAATTAATGAGACGAGGTAATCAAAATCAAATACGGGCTTTCCTTTTACATTAAGACTATCTATCAATTTATATCCATAATATATCTTTATATCATATATACTTGAGTATTGAATATCTTCATCATGAACAATCTTATTTCTAGCATGCGATAATATACCTATATAACTGATATTTTCATCAAACCATTCTTTTTTAAGCTTTTTATAGTCATTTAGATGTTTTACTTGATGATAAACTACATTTCTAAATGAACTAACACTATTTAAAAATGCATTATAATGTATTGTAAACTCTGTCACTGATTTACTCTCCTGAAATGCTTTGTTTAAATGGTAAAGCATTTCCTTCATTCTAGTATGTGCAGATTTTAAGGGACAAACAGGCATGTGTGCCTTTCGAAGTTTATTTATATCTCACATTCGGCTGGCGGCTGGCGAGAGCCTCGTCCAGACGGCGGACGGGGGTGGTCACAGGCGCTTCGTGCAGCAGGTCGGGGTCGGTTTCCGCCTCGTAGGCGATCTGCTTCATCACCTCGACGAACCTGTCGAGGGTCTCCATCGTCTCGGTTTCCGTCGGCTCGATCATCATCGCCTCGTGGACGATCAGCGGGAAATAGACCGTCGGGGCGTGCATTCCGAAATCGAGCAGCCGTTTGGCGATGTCCAGCGCACGAACGCCCTTCGCGGCCTGGTTATCGGCGCTGAACACCACCTCGTGCAGGCAACGGTCGGAGTGCGGCAGGTGAAACTCCGGCTGCAGCTTGACCCGCAGATAATTGGCGTTGAGGATCGCCATCCGCGAGATCTCGGCGAGGCCGTCGCCGCCATTGGCAAGGATGTAGGTCAGCGCACGCACCAGCACGAGGAAGTTGCCGTAAAAACCATGCATCTTGCCGATGCTTTTCGGCCGCGCCCAGTTCATCACGAATTCATCACCGATCTTTTCGACGACGGGTGTCGGGAGGAACGGTTCCAGCCCCTTGACGCAGCAGACCGGCCCGGCGCCGGGACCGCCGCCGCCGTGGGGGGTGCTGAAAGTCTTGTGCAGGTTGATGTGCATGACGTCGAAGCCCAACGCTACGGGGGTGGTGATCCCCATCAGGGCGTTGAGGTTTGCGCCGTCCATGTACATGTAGCCACCCGCCGCGTGCACGATCTGAGCCACCTCGCGGATGTTGCTCTCGAAGATGCCGAGGGTGTTCGGGTTGGTCACCATCAGGCCGACGAGCCGGTCGTCCGCTACCTCGCGCACGGCGTCCGGGTCGAGGGTGCCATCCTCGCGCGACTTGATCTCGACCACCTCACAACCGGCGAAATGGATTGTCGCGGGGTTGGTGCCGTGGGAGGAGTCGGGGATGATGACACGGTTGCGCTGGGTCTGCCCCTTGTCCTTGTGTGCCGCAACCATCATCATCAACCCGGTGAGTTCACCCGATGCTCCCGCTGGAGGTTGCAGGGTGACAGCGTCGAACCCGGTGATCTTCTTCAACGCCTCGCCCAGCTCGAACATCACCTCGAGCGCACCCTGCGCCAGTTTCATCGGCACGAAGGGGTGCAGGTCCGCGAACAGCGGATCCGCCGCCACCACTTCGTTGATCTTGGGATTGTATTTCATCGTGCAGGAGCCGAGGGGATAGAAATCCTTGTCCACGTGGTGGTTCAGCGCCGAAAGGCGGACGAAATGGCGGATCACCTCGTTCTCGGACACTTCCGGCAGCGGAGCATCATGCTGGCGGGTTATTTCCACCGGAAGCGGGTCGGCTTCGGGGATGTCCAGCTTCGGCAGGCGCACGCCACGCCTTCCCGGCTGGGACAGCTCGTACAACAGCTTTTCAGACATTTTACGATCTCCGCATCAGATGCGACAAAAACAGGATCGGAATATACGAAGGTGGGACTCGACTCCCGCTCTCCGCCTCTACCGGCATCTCCCCGTGACTCGGGATCGGACCACCCAGGTTTACTTGCGGGGCATGGTGATGCCGGGTGATGTGGAAAACGCGAAAGGCAACCGAGATTGCTTCGTCGTCCGCCAGCTGGCGGACTCCTCACAATGACAAGAAATGGGAGTGAAACCCGATCGGTCAACTGACTGATCGGGCCACCCACCCGGGAGGTGATCGCCGAGATGGATAGCACGAGGTTTTGGAAGAGGATAAACCCGGCAAATCATTCCAGTCTGACAGGTTTTACGTGAGCGGACATTCCGGTCACTCGGCATTAGCCAGTCCCGCAACGCGCCCGAGCACATAGTCACGTACATCGTCGGGCCATTCCTCGATCAGCGTGGTGAGACGTGGCAGATCGCGTGCATAGAGGGCGCGTGTCACCTCCTCGAAATGGGGGAAGTCCCCCGCCATGTCCCAGAGAAAACGGTCAACCGCTTCCTGAGTCCGGCGGATGATGTCACGCCCGTTCTCATTCCGCCGGGCCTCGTCCACCAGCCGCCGGATGGTCGCCGATGCCCCACCGCGCTGGGTGGAGAGCCACTCCCAGTGGCGTGGGAGCAGCGACACCTCCCGTGACACCACACCCAGTCTGGGGCGCCCAGGTCCGCTTTTCTGCAGGGTCGAGGAAACCTCTTTGGGGACCTGCGGGTGCTCGGCCAGACGCGCGATCACGTCTTCCTCGCTGCCGTGCAGATCGACATCCAGCCGCCTGCCCGTGGCATCGTCATACAGCGCAAACCTTTCCTGCTTTCCCTCTTCCATCGCCTTTCTCGCTCGCAGCACAACAGCGTTCAGCGCGCCATGAGCGAGCTGCCGATGGCCCGCGAAAAGGGTGTAACTATGAGTGATTTCGTCCATCGTTTCCTCGTGATTGATCTTCCGCATCATACGTATTATTCCGCGACACGGCTAAATTACCCGGGTAAAATTGCGAAATCAATATTACCCGGATAAAAGGACTCTCAGGGAGTTGAAGGGTTGTCTTCCCGCAAGGCAAGTGCAACAAATACAGTGGCAGACATGCGGGCTGAACCTGGCTTGCCGAAAATCTCCAGAGTACGAAAACCCTCGCCTTGCGAACACCCGGCGAAGTGACCGTTTGCGAGGGACTGATCACTCGGGCTGTTGCACTTCAGACTTGAATTCGCTGATTATTTTCTAGAAACGGCCGTCAACGGCAACTGTCACTTTTGGCTCGCCCGGGATCAGCAAGAAGTGTAGCCGACCACTTACGGCGGTGAGGGTATTCCTGTCCACAGGGTCGAACGTATCCAGGGTCGCTGAACCCAGGCTACCGATCGCCGAAGGCTTTGCATGAAAGAATGCGAATAAACCGGCGGAGACAATCGCAGGCTTGGCCACCATGCTGAACATTCAACTTGCCGTTATTGGACTTTGCTGCTCCCTCCCGGAGGCATTGGGCAAAAGTTGTTTCCACACGTTTTTCACGTGCGGGGTGTGTACTCTCTCACCAGAACCGTAAAGGATTCATCCACATATATGATCTGGGAGGAACCATGAACCGTATCCTTCTAATCCTGGTCGCTGTGGTTGTCATCATCATCGTTATCCTGTCGATCGGGAACCGCCATAACGATTCGAGCGTGGTCGAGGCGAAGGGATTCCACCTTGACAGCACGGGATTCAAGACACCTGAATCGGTCTTTTACGACTCCGACGCAGACCTCTACCTCGTTTCCAACATCAACGGCAGCCCGACAGACATGGACGACAACGGATTCATCAGCCGTGTCAACCCGGACGGATCGATCTCCGAGCTGAAGTGGATCGACGGCGCCGACGAAAACGTCACCCTGTCCGCCCCCAAAGGCATGGCGGTTGCCGGAGAGGTCCTCTACGTCTCCGACATCAACGCTTTACGTCTCTTCGACAAGCAATCGGGTGAACCGGTAGGGGCAGTCAAGATCCCCGGCAGCACCTTCCTGAACGATGTGGTTGCGGACGGCCAAGGGGGCGTGTATGTCTCCGACAGCGGCCTGAACCCCGATTTTTCCGCCTCGGGGACTGACGCCGTCTATCACGTTCTCGCTGACTGGAGCGTCGAGACAGTTGCGAAGGGCAAGGAGCTGATGCGTCCAAACGGTCTCGCCATGGTGGACGGAACTCTTCTCTGTATCACCTTCGGGGGAAAATCGCTGTTGAAGATCGGCATGGACGGAACCATATCGACGGAGGCCGAACTTCCGGGGGGCTCCCTCGACGGAATCGAACAAGCCAAGGACGGTCGTTTGCTGATCTCGAGCTGGGAAACGAAGACGGTTTACGCTGTCGATGGAGAAGGCACCGCGACAGCACTGGTAACTGACGTCGAATCCCCGGCCGACATTGGCTACGACGGGAAGCGCAACCTGGTGCTGATTCCGCTGTTTTCGCTTGACGCGATCTCGGTAGTGCCTGTGGGGCAGTGACTTCGGCGAGGCATCCGAAAACTCTCTTCTGAAACCATGGTTCAGGGTTTCGGATGACTTTCAAGAACGAGGGAATCGGTTGACTCACCGGAGGTCCCCGTGTATATTCAGGGGCTTATGAATGAACCGGCTCCTCCGGGGGCCGTTTTTTACGGAACGCGGCACCGTGGGTGGTGTTGCAACGACATTTTCAACGACCCGTCTCCCCTGGCGGGCGAACCTTCGCCGACCTCATGCGACGATCCAAACTTTTTCGAACTGTCCTGATTCTGGCGTTGATCATTATCGCGATCGTCTATCTGTACCCGACGTATCGCACGATCTTGCTGAACGGAACGGTCAACGCAGATTTGGCAGAACTGGCCTCATTAACCGGCACGTCACAGGCCAATCTGAAGCAGGAGATCTTCCGCTTCGACGTTGACCTGAACCATGAAATCCGCTCCGACAGCAGCCTTTCCGATACGGCTCGCAACCAGGCGCTGGACGTTGTGCGAACCCTGCGGGATGATATTTATCCCCAGGTCGCCAGCGCTTCCGATGGTGCGATAAAACTCGGACTGGACCTGCAGGGCGGCATGCACCTCGTGCTCGAGGTAAACCTTGTCGAGTTGATGCACGACCTCGCAAAGAACAA
>JAZDLX010000185.1:0-2139 GCA_043801585.1 bacterium
TGCAGCTTTTCGATCGTCTCGCTGAGTTTTTCTTCGGCACGGCGCTGCTTTGTGATGTCATCGATGGTGAACACCACCTCGTTGATATTGCCCTGTTCGTCGAAGATCGGGGCGCCGTTGATGGAGAGATAAACTTGTTGCTCGTCTGGTGAGATCATGACATGCCGTATCCCATAGACGGGATTGCCGGAGGAGATCACCTGCAGGAAAGGCAGGTTTGCGGTGGAAATGGGCGCTCCATCGAAGTCCGTTATCCGCCACTCGGGAGACTCATAGGTGAGATCGGTAACTTCATCTCTGGTAAGATTCAGTATTTCCTGTGCCCGTTTGTTGGCAAAGACGATTTTCCCGTCACGATTGACCACCGTGATACCGGCCGGGCTGGTCTTCATGATGCGGTCAATCATGCTGCGCTCCCGGAGCAGCCATTCCTCCGCCTGCTTCCGTTCGGTGATGTCCCGCGCGACAAAGACCGCTGCCGCGACCTTGCCGTCCTGCATCATAGGGGCGGTACTTATCTCGCAGAATCTCCGCGTTCCGTCCCGGGCTGTAAACTCGTACACCTTTGCCAGGATGCTGTTGTCCGCCAACACGTGACGGATATCGGAATAGGCATCTTCCAGGCAATTTGTCTGGAGGACGTTAAGCTCGTCAATCTGTTTGCCGGTCAGTTCCTCCGGCCTGTATCCCAGGACCTTTTCGACCGAAGGCGAGATGAAGAGCAGTTTCAGCTCCTGGTCGATCGAAAAGATCACGTCCGTTACGTTCTCGAAGTGCAGGCGGTATTTGTCCTCGCTTTTCCGAAGCGTCTCCACGGACTGCTGGCGGGTGACAGCGATCCCGATGCTGGTGCCGATCCTCTCGAGAAAATGGATCATATCAAGCGTAAATAGATTCTGCCGCGAATCGCTCATCTGCAGAAGCCCGATGATTTCACTGCCCGACCGCAAGGGAATCAGCGCCAAGGACTCATACCCCTCGCGGTTGCAACGGTTTCTTATGCGGACCTCAGGCTCCTCCGTGGATATCTCGGCCAGACGTTTCGTTGTGCTGTTCGTCCAGAAGCTCCCACCCTCCGTGAAAAAGGGCAGGGAAGGATCCGTCCGTTCGCACAGGACGTTCCCGCACTTGCCCTCAAGATAAGGATTCCCCTCGGAATCCCGGATGATTTCACCGGCGGCGTCGCGCGCGCAAAGATAATTTTCCGCTTCCAGGAAATGCGCGGAGAAGCCTTTGGACACGAAGTAGGGATAGTCTTCGCCCTCTTTGAGGCGGACGCCAATCGCCTCGAAGCCCGTGTTTTCTTTCAACAGGTGAAGGATGTCATTGATCAGTTTCTGGATGTCATTCGGGCGGTTCAGCGTTTCGAGGATCTCCTTGGTTAGGTTAAGCCTTGCTTCGGAGAGCTTACGCTCGGTGACATCTTCGACCGTTCCTTCGCAATAGAGCAAAACGCCTTTTTCATCGCGAACGGCGTACTCGTTGACCGAGATCCATGCCTGAGAGCCGTCTTTCCGGCGCGCCAGGTATTCAAAGTTTCTAACCTCTCCCTTGGTCTCCATCAGGCGGGCGAATTCGGCGCTACGGTCGGGGTCGACATAGACCTGACGGGCAAAGTCAGTTATGTTCGCCATGAGGTCTTCCGGAGAGTTGTAACCGAAGATGCGGGCGAAAGAGGGATTGGCAGAGATGAGCCGCCCGTCCGGCGATCGCTGGTAGATTCCCTCGATTGCGTTTTCGAAGATGGAACGGTACTTCTCCTCAGCCTTGCGGATCTTGATATTGAGCCACGTGTTTTCCAGGACGGGGGCGACGATGCTTACCAGGATGCTCAGCGCTTTCAACTGTCCCAGGGTGAATTGGCGGTGGCTTTTCGTGATGTTGACATTCAGCACCCCTAAGAGGTTGCCTCCCGAGAGCAGCGGCATGGAGACGGCGGTGTGGATGTCGGTGCGCGGTCTGATCGGCGCCATGCGCGGATCGTTCACCTCCCCCCGGAGGACGACGGGCTCGCGGTTGCGCGCCACCCAGCCGGCGATTCCCTGCTCGATCGGCGCCTGCGTACCGAGGCATTCCCCACTGCCGCCGCGGACAACGGCGACGTAGAGATCCCTGCCGTCTCGCGTCGGCATCATGATG
>JAZDLX010000191.1:0-18150 GCA_043801585.1 bacterium
GGCAGCTGGGGCGGGGTTTCCGAGGTGAGCATAACGACCCACTCTTCATCGGTGAGGCGGTTGGCGATCGGTTGTTCGAATTCATAATAGGAGAAGACACCGCCGACACAGATCGTCGGCACTCCCTCCACCGGGCAGATCACCGCGATGCGGAACGGATAACCTACACCCTCCTCAAGGCAGTTGTTCGAGTTGGAGTCGGTATGTACATCCGCGACCACCGGCATCTCATCATGCGAAGCGAGGTCGGGACCTTCCCACCCCCAACCGAATTCCATCCCCTCGGTGAAATCGATCAGTTCCCCGATCACATTGCCGAAGTTCGCGATGGTATAATACTCGTAGTCGGTGATCGTCTCGCCGTTCAGCTCCTTCTCAGCGATTGTCTTCAGGTCCACCAGCAGTCCCTCGAGAGCGGTCAGCCGTGCCCCCATGTCGCCGGTGAGGATGCCGAGTCCGCCCAATCCCTCACGCATCAGCTTCGAGAGTGAGGCCAACCGCGCGAAAACCCATGGATTGGGCTCGACGTACCCCTTGACCAAGTCATTCACAGGAGGAACGGATGTGTATTCCGTGGTACTCTGCTTGGCGTAAAGGATGGTGTCGTGACGTAGCTCCGCCCAGGAGCCGAGGGCGGTGTTGATGTCCTTTCGCAACCAGGCGAGATTCTGCATGTACGGTGGATATCCCTCGCCGTGTTCGACAAGCAGTGGCATCAGGCAGTAGAGCCAGTTCCAGTAAAGGTTCTCCGCCCACTGCTCATCCGGATATTCCGCCGCGAGGGTTTTCAGATCGGTGAGTTGCTCGATGTAGTTCTCATAGTCCGTCTCGTCCATCTGATCGAGCAGGTTGTACGCCTCGCCGCTGTGCATCACCGCGAGCACATCCAGCGACTTCGGCATCATGCGTAATGGCACAAACGGAAAGACAAGCTGGTCGAGGAAGTAGGAATCGGGAATGAAACGCTGACCCATGAACCGCATCCCCTTGGGAGTGTTCGTGGTGATCTCGGGATCAGGGAAATAGTCGTCCGCCTGGTCGATGAAATCGAGCAGCGTCGTTTCGTCAAGGAACTGGTCCGTGGACAGAGTGCCGATGTCCGCGTCGAAATACAATTCCGCAAAGTCGATGAAATCCCGTGGCAGCAGGTCATCCGCCTTGCCGACGAAAAAGACCGTGGGGATGTAGATGTTGTTCCAGTGGGTCCAAAGTTTGCCCAGGGTCGGGTCGTTCTGCATCATGTGAACGAGCAGCAGCGCTGCCCCCGCCAGATCCGGTCTCGGTTCACTACTCACATAACCTGCGTTGTAAAGGGTAAAGGTCTGTCGGCCATGCCACATCATCGCCTTGAAGTAGCGGCCCAGTTCGTCTGTTTTCGTGTAATGGCCGCGCGGCTTGTACTGGCTGTAATCCTCGTTATAGGCGGCAAAAAGGGGTGACAGGGCGTATCCACCATGCGCCTCGATCAGATCCAGCTCATCTTCCACCACTGATGCAAGCGGTTCCGGGACGATAAAATCATCATCGAGGATCGACATCGGCACCGCAAAATACGCGGCGAGTACTCGGTAGACGTTCTTGGCGAAGGGATCAGATTCTGCTTCGTACATGTCATAAGCGCGCTGGAAAAGGGTCTGATCCATGGACTCGAGAAATCCGATGAAGTACTCCTCTTCCGCAGACATCAACGCCCGGTCGTAGAGCTTGTGGAAGGTGTGAAGCACCGCATCCGTGGTGACGAACTGCGGGATACTCATCTCACAGGCTTCGCCGTAGATGTCGTAGAGCTCGCGGTACCCTGTCATCTCTGGGCTCTGTCGGAGACCGGTGTAGAGGTCGGCTCGCTCGGGGATGACGGCAAAATGGTTGGCAACCATCAGCGCGAGTTGTGAATCGGTGAAGGTGAAATCTTCGATGTTCGCGACATCGCTCAGGTCAAGAGCGACGTCATAAGGCGCGATGCTCGGTGTGACATCAACAGCATAGGGCGTATACGTTCCGAAGTCGGTTTCCACCGGCTCTTGAATGTCTGCCAGAAACTGTGCGTGAACAGGTGTGGCCAACAGAAATGGCAGAAGCAACAGGATGCGAGTTTTCATTGCCCCCCCCGGTGTTTGTGATATTTCATTACAAGCTAACACTGTTTCATTTTCGCAAGCAATCGGCTGTGAACTCCAGGGAAACTCCGGTGTTTTTCCTTCGTTCTTGTCTTCCCGGCATTTAGGCCGGAAAAGGGTCTCCTCCATGGACGAGGGCAGCATGGGAGCCTGGCTCATCCTTTGAAAGAAATGCTTCACCTGCTTCCCGTGGTCTCCACGTTCGCCTGCCATCGAAGGCTATTTCAATCACGCATGTCCTCGATCCACCGGCGGATCAATTCCTATCACAACCTTCTCAATTCACCCCTCCATGCTGACTCGTACCGTATCATCGGCGTATCTTTTACCATGCATTTGAGCGAACTGCATCTGCTTCTTTCCTACACCTGCACCTACGAGTGCGACCATTGCTTCGTCCACTCCTCTCCCGAGGCGTCAGGGACGATGACGATGGCGCAGGTGTGCGACGCGATCACCCAGGCGGCGGGGATCGACACGGTCACCGGCGTTGCGTTCGAGGGAGGGGAGCCGTTCCTCTTCTATCCCATCCTGCTTGCCGGAGTCCGTCACGCACGGAAACTCGGATTGAACGTTTCCGTCGTCTCCAACGGATATTACGGCATCAGCGTAGAGGACGCCGTGGAGTGGTTGCGGCCGCTGGCGAAGTCCAATGTGTCGCTGTCGCTGAGCGACGACGATTTCCACAATCCGGACGGTGATGCGGACAGCCCAGCGGCGCATGTTCTGACAGCGGCAAGACAGCTCGGGATGAACGTTGACACTCTCTGCATCGAATTCGACCCGAAGGAGATGAAGAACCACGTTCGCGGGAAACCGATTCTTGGCGGCGGTGTGCGTCTCCGGGGACGAGCCGCTGAAAAGCTGATTGATGACCGGCTGCCACGACAACCGTGGGATTCCTTCGACGAGTGCCCCGATGAGGACTTTGTCGATCTTGGACGTGTGCACCTGGACCCCTACGGCAACCTGTACACCTGCCAGGGAGTCGTCATCGGCAATCTCAATGAGGCGCCGCTCGATGTGATCCTGAAGGAGTACGACCCCGACTCACAACCGGTGATCGGACCCCTGCTCCGTGGCGGTCCCGCCGCGCTGGTGCGTGCCTTCGATCTTCCGCTGAAGGGGGAGTACGTGGATGCCTGCCACCTCTGTTATCTCGCCCGGCAGATGCTGCGTCAGCAGTTTCCGGACCACCTCGCCCCCGCGCAGGTGTATGGGCAAACGGAATAAACCCGGCCATCAAACCTCCGGCAGGCGGATGGGTCTTGCCGGGCCACCGTCCTATGTTCCGTCAGGTCCTTAACGCCCTTCCGCCGCATGGCGGACTGCGGTGACCTGACGGGAATATGGCAGACTCCATCAGTCCGCCGACTGATTCACAACCTGTCACAACGAAAAAATCGCTGAAAACTCACGGACTATTTGAAGGGTTCCAGTTCCACGACCGTCGCCCCCCAACCGCTACTGTCGCCCGTCGCAAGTCTAAACTCGCGGACATAGTCGATACGGCTGAGAATCGAGTGCACGGTTTCACGCAGGGCGCCAGTTCCCTTGCCGTGGATGATCCGCACCGAGAGGATGCCCTGCGCACGGCATTCAGCGAGGTAGTCTGGGACGAGTTCCTTGACTTCGCGGGGATGAAACGTATGGAGATCGAGCACGCCGTCAATGGGCAGTTCGACGAAATCGGAAGATTCCACGGGGGTGTCGTCCATACCTGCCAAGGTAGCGCAGTTGTGCGCAACAGGAAAGTGAACCGCAATCCTTCCGATCAAGGGCGAGATTTCTGGGTCACCGCCGACCGTTGATACTGAACCACCTTCCAGCCGTCACTGCGCCTTTCAAAAACCATCGACTCGAGATAATGCTGGTTGTGTACCCCGGCAGGTGTGTCAAAACTGATGGTGATGCTGGCCTCGGCCCAGGCGACTATCGGTGTCACATGCAATAGCCAGTGGTCGCGATTGAACGAGGGATTCATATCCGCTTTCTCAGTTCGCTGAAATTGTTGACGAACGGCTTGTTCGATCAACGGTTTTCCGGCAAGCAACTGCTCCGTCGGCCATCCGAGAAATACGGCATCCTTGTCGATCACCGCCAGGTAACCGTCGAGATCATGATCGCACCAGTCATGGCACCAATTGAGGTAGAGTGTGTCGAGGTCCGCTCTCGCGGCGACGATGTCACGCGCATTGTAGGTGGTTTGTCCGCAACCGTACGTCAGCAGGAGGAGAAAGACAGGGAGCGTGACGATGGGGAAAATTCTCGATCTTTCCATGGTACCTCCCGGACAGTTTGCGGTATAAAGGCAGTGTTGCAGTGTTTGCTTCCTTTGAACGCTTCCGGGGGAGGCGGTATTTGAAAGTAGCCAAAATCTCCATGGGTTGGACACGGACAGGCGAGAAAAACGCCGGACATCTCCGCCCCGGCGTATTTATTCAACGATCGATTCCGTCAAACCCACACAGCAAGGATAACGCCTGCGAGGATCATCTAGACGAGATAGAAGCCGACGTTGATGAAATAGAATTTCCAGGGCCTACGTTCGTAGATCACGCTGATAACGCCGTAGGTGGCGATCATCCCAAACCACTGCCAGAACGAGCCTTCTGCACCGGCTGCCGCTCCAGCCATGCCGTAGGCGTCCTTCCACGCCGCGAGATTATGAGCCAACACATACGCGAAAATCACTGAGGCAATGAATTGGATGACAAAGGCACGGATCATCACGCCCTTGGTCGCCTCGTCAACATTGCCCAGCATTTTCGCATAAGCTTTGCCAAACAGGAGACCGTACCAGAAAAAACCGAGTACCAAATTCAGCACGCCCGCAATGAGGACGGCCCAACCATTGACCACAGGCCCTGTCGCTTCCATGCTCATCCTTTCATGATGTGTTTGCCAAATGTCACCGGCCACGACAAAAGTTAAGGTTTCCTAACTAAGCGTGCCACGTTTCGGCAGAAAAAACACAACATGTCATGAGCCTACTTCAAGATCCGAAGGACTCGGTGCCGTGGACATTACTGCGAGTCGGCTACGATCCCCGAAACCTGCTCCTGTCGAATGGTTCGAAACCTCTTCACCCCCTCGACGATCATCAGGATTTCGATCAGTAACAATACGGCACCGATGATAAACAGATGGATGCGACCTGTCACGAGGTAGTCGTCCAGGTTCAGCGCCAGAGCCCAGACGGTAATGATGACCATCAACACAGCCGGAATCGCCGTCACCAGGTAAGGTGCACGTCGAAGTTCGAGGTAGAGTGTGACCACGATCAGGGCGAGCGCGGCAACGAGCTGGTTGGAGGCGCCGAACAGGGGCCACAGCAGCAACCCACCTTTTCCGAATACAAGCACTCCCGAGGGATCGCGCATGGGGACCAGCGCGAGCAGCGCCGCACTCCCCGTCGCGAGCAGGGTTGCCGACCACCGTCCGTGGAAAACCGGGATCCGGTACTCGGCGGCAAGTTCGCTGACGATATACCGTTGCAGACGCATTGCGGTGTCGAGACTCGTCCCGGCGAAGGAGACGACAAACATGCCCATCAGAGCAATCGCCACATTGGCGGGAATCCCCAGTGCGCCGAGCAGGTTGGCCGATCCTTGCACGAAGGCGCCCACTTTTGCCCCCAGCCCCTGAGCCGCACCCCAGCTTGCGTAATGGTGAAGAAACGCCTCACGTCCGGCGAGAACGTGAATCCCTCCGCCTTCCCCAATCACCTGGTATCCGAGCCCGATCCCGGCGCCCACGGCGACCAGCACCAGCACCGCCAGGAACCCTTCAAGGAGCATCGAACCGTAGCCGATGAACTGGGCGTCCCGTTCGTTCGCCAGTTGCTTGGAGGAGGTACCTGAGGCGACGAGGCTGTGAAAGCCGCTGATCGCTCCGCAGGCAACCGTGATGAACAGAATCGGCAGCAGCGGCGGAGCCCCGGCGGGTGCAGGCTGGACAGCATCGGCGACCAGCTCCGGGCGGGCAATGAACACCCCCAGCGTCAGCAGCGCCATCGCCACCATCAACTGGTAGCCGTTGATGTAGTCGCGAGGTTGCAGCAAGGTCCACACCGGCAGAATGGATGCAACAAAAGCGTAAACGAAAAGCAGGATCAGCCAGATCATCAAAGGGGAAATGCCAAGCAGTGCGGGCATTTGCAGCGGGAGCCACGCACCCGCCACGACGGTCAGGTACATCAGAAAAACCGCGGCGATTGTCCACAGCAGCGGTTTGGCGTGCCGGCGGTAGAAAAGAAATCCAAGCCCGACGGCAATCGGGATTTGCATCCAGACGGGGAACACCGCCTGCGGATAAAGCTCGAAGATATTGGCGATAACAAGGACGAACACCGCAAGCATAATCATCAACGCGATGAAGACGAGGATCATCAGCATCAGCATCGCACGCCGTCCAATGATACCGGCGGCAACATCCGCAATGCTCCGGCCCTGGTTTCGGGTCGAGACGACGAGCGCGCCGAAGTCGTGCACCGCGCCCATCAGGACACTGCCGAAAAGCACCCAGAGCAGCGCCGGCAACCACCCCCAGATGACCGCAATTGCCGGACCGACGATCGGGCCTGTTCCCGCGATGGAGGTGTAATGGTGGCCGAAGAGGATGCCCCGGCGCGTCGGCAGGTAATCGTTGTCGTCACGAAGTTCGTTGGCGGGAGTCACCCTCGCGGGGTCGATGCGGAAAACCTTACGGGCGAGCCAGCGGCCATAGGTGAAATAGGCGACCACGTAAAAAACCGCCGCACCCAACACGATCAAAACAGTCATGGCGTCTCCCAGTCAATCGGAGTCCGTGGAAATATAAGCCAACAGCATCGCAGCTCCGGAGAAATGCCCCGTTGAAGTGATGTGTGGTCCGGACTCAGCTATGCAAGGGGATTCTGATGATGGAAAAGGAAGCCTGGAAAAGGAATGGTTAATGCCATGTTCATTAGTTTGTCTTCGATTTTCCAAAACGCGAGTGGAAAAAATACTTGCCACTTCTTCTTTGTTACTGCTCGACTGTCCCTAACTGGCGGATTTCCTGGGAAGAGAGCTTGCGCCAATGGCCCGGTTTGAGGTTGCCCAGGTGCACTGGACCGATGCGCACCCGGATCAGTTCGCGGACGACGAGTCCAACCGATTCCGCAACCCGCCGGATGTGGCGATTGCGTCCCTCCTTGAGGACAATGCGCACGTAGGACCCCTCCGGAACCGCCGATACCATCCCGAAATCGCGTCCATCCTCGTGGAATGTGGCTCCGCTGATCTTCTTTGCTGCGGGGGTCGAGCGTTCTCCCTTGAAGCGAACGAGGTACTCTTTCTGCTTTTCATGGCGGGGGTGCATCACGTGATTGGCCCAGTCACCGTCGGTTGTCAGCAGCAGCAGGCCTGTGGAATCGCGGTCGAGACGACCCGCCGTGAACAGTCGCCGCTCGTGGGGAAGCAGTTTCTCGAGGGTTTCCCCCTTCTCCTTGCTCTTGCTGAAGGTGGAAAGAAATCCCGTCGGCTTGTGCAGAGCGATGTAAAGGTGTCCTTTCGCCTCCGGCAAGGGCTGGTTGTCAACGAGCACCTCGTCAACCGCCGGATCGACGTTGATCGCCGGATCGATGTGAATCTTGCCATTCAGGCGGACGCGGCCGTTCACGATCATCCGCTCCGCCTCACGGCGGCTGGAAACGCCCCTGCTGGCGATCAGGTGGGCGATGCGGAGGGAACCGCCCGGCTTCTTTTGCGAAGAATTGTTCACGGCGGCAAGATACGGTGGAAGCGGCCCCACCGCACGGTTTGCGATACGTGTATGCTCGTGATTCCACCTAAAAGTTACAGCCGGACAGGCATTTCGGGCTGCACAACCATCCAATCGATACAAAATGTGTCATCCTGAAACCGCGTCAACGGGGGAGGGGTCTCTCGGTGTGAGGACTCACAAGGATCAGCTGCTCGCAACGAGAGATGCTTCATGCCGAAGGGTCGGCATTCAGCATGACAAAACGCCGGGTTCGGAGAATCCGGCCTGCACGTCTGGCGATGAAAAAAGTGTCATCCTGACACCGCGATAGCGGGGGAAGGATCTCTCGACGTGAGGACTCACAAGGATCAGCTGCTCGCAACGAGAGATGCTTCATGCCGAAGGGCCGGCATTCAGCATGACAAAACGCCGGGTTCGAGGACCCCGGCCTACAAGACTTTTGCGGATGGGTGGCCCGGGTGGCTGGACCACCCGGGTTTCATTGGGAAGTGGTGGGTCTCCGCTTCGTTAAAGATCCGCCACAACCAAGTGAAGAGGCCCAGCTGATGAGCAGCCGGGCCACACATCGAAGACCCCGATTCACCTATTTTCAACAACAACGAAGGATCGGCCTGCGCCGATCCTTCGCTCATTCAATTCGTTCTGTTCGCTGTGACAGGTCTACTTCCGGCGCCGAGCCGGTGTTTTCTCAGCCATTTTTCCCTTGAACGCTTCGAACAGGTCAATGGGCACGGGGAACAGTGTCGTGCTGTTGTTCTCGGCGGCGACCTCGACGAGGGTCTGGAGGTAACGCAGGGTCAGGGCCATCGGCTGGGTTGCCATCAGCGCCGCAGCTTCGGTCAGTTTCTGAGCCGCCTGGAATTCGCCCTCGGCCGCAACGATCTTCCCGCGACGGACACGATCGGCTTCCGCTTCGTAAGCCATCACCCGCTTCAGTTCCTGGGTCAGGTCAACATGCTTGATCTCAACATTGGAAACCTTCACACCCCAGGCATCGGTGTGTTCGTCGATGATTTCCGCCAGACGGGTGTTTACTCCCGCGAGGTCATCGAGCAACATTTGCAGACTGATTTCACCAACGACAGCACGCAGTGTCGTCTGAGCGATCTGGACGGTGGCCTGGTAGAAGTTCTCCGCCTGAACAACGGCGCGGGCGGGGTCCATCACCCGGAAATAGACCACGGCGTTCACCTGAACGGAGACGTTGTCCTTGGTCAGCAGATCCTGCGGCTGGACATCGAACACCTGGATTCGGGTGCTGATCCGCATCACCTGGTCAACGATCGGGATGATGATCACGATTCCGGGTCCTCTTACTCCCGCAAGACGGCCAAGTCGAAAAACGACGAGACGGTCATACTCCTTGACGATCTTGATCGCGGAAGCAAGGATGATCAGACCGATAATGACTACGACTGTAAACGAAAGTGTTGGCATGGGGATCAACCTCCTTATTTTCAGCCAGAAATATCAGTGCAGCACTCGACCATCCTTTGGGGTGGCGGGGCACGGTTCCAACATACGAAACGGGCGTCCCCTCTGCTCCCCCTGCCTCGCGAAGAAGCGACTCTCGTCCTGACTCCCTGAGCTATTCCAACCAGCCGCTATCGAGGAACATGGAACCTCGTTGTGCGCGTTGATGTAACGGTAATACCTAGGGAAGGTGTTACCCGACTGACCTGTCTACGCCCAACGGTTCGGCTTTCACGACCTGCCACAACGGGCAATGACGGCAAATTATAAGGGGACACTTTACTTTTAATTTCTTGATGTGACATTTGGATTGGCATTCACGTTTGCTGAGAAACTAAAAGTAAAGTGTCCCTTCATAATTTTCACAGGCACAATCAAGTTACGCGATGGTCTTCAACGTCCGGACATAGGCGTCCAGTTCCGCACGCGTCCGTTTCTCAGTCACGGCGACGAGAATTCCGGTCTCATCCTTCGGGAAGAACCGCCCCAATCGAATCCCGCCCAGGATTCCCAGTTCTGCCAGTTTGTCGATGGCCTCGCCTGATGGAATCGGGCTTGCAATGACGAATTCGTTGAAAAAGGGCGCCGAATGGACCGGTTTGAATTTCGTCTCCATCGCAATCCGGTCGTGCAGGTAGTGCGCCTTGTGGTAGCAGAGGTTCGCCACCTGCATGAACCCTTCCTTCCCAATCAACGCCAGGTGGACAAGCGCCGCAAGAGCGTTCAATCCCTGATTCGTGCAAATGTTGCTCGTCGCCTTGCCACGCCGGATGTGCTGTTCGCGGGTCTGCAGGGTGAGCACGAAACCGCGCTTGCCGTCCACATCCACGGTCTGTCCGGAGAGACGGCCCGGCATCTGGCGGATCAACTCCTGTTTGACCGCGAAGATACCGAGGTAGGGTCCACCAAAGCCCATTCGGTTTCCGAGGCATTGCCCCTCGCCGGATACGATGTCCGCGCCATATTCTCCAGGCGGGGCGACCATTCCCAGGCTCACGGGATAAACGCTGACATGCGCCAGCGCACCCGCCGTGTGGGCGGCGCTGGTCAACGCTTTCGCATCTTCAAGAACACCGAGAAAATTGGGCTGGGAGAAGGTGAAGACCGCGGCATTGTCGTCGAGCGCTTTCGCAAGTTCACCGGCATCCGTGCGCCCGTCCGCACCGAGAGCAACCGTCACGATTTCGATGCCGTTTGTCCGGGCGTAGGTCTCGACGACTTTCATCGAGTGGGGGTGCAGCCCTTCGCTAAGGACGACCTTTTCACGTTTCTTCGCGCTGCGGAGGGCGAGGAGGATGCCCTCCACCGTCGCGGTCGGACCGTCGTAAAGACTGGCGTTCGCAACATCCATCCCCGTGATGTCGCAGATCACCGACTGGTACTCGTAGATCGCCTGGAGTGAACCCTGGGAAACTTCCGGTTGGTAGGGTGTGTAGGCGGTGTACCATTCGCTGCGGGCCAGCATCGCCTCCACACCGGCCGGGATAAAATGGTCATAGCTGCCACCGCCGAGGAAATTGATCGCCTCGACAGCTGGGCGGTTTTTTTCGCCCAGTTCTTTCATCCGGTGTGCCACGTCGAATTCGGAAAGTCCGTCCGGGAGATCCAGCCCGGTTTCGAGACGAACGTCGGGGGGGATCGCCTTGATCAGGTCGTCAAATTTCTCTACCCCGATGGCGCGAAGCATCTCGCCGACCTGCGCCTCGGTATGCGGCACATACGCCATTGCAGTGCGTCCTCAGGAAATGTGCTGCTCGTACGCTGCGGCATCCATCAGGCTGTCAACTTCCGTGGCATCCGTAAGTGTCACCTTGATCAGCCATCCACCGCCGTACGGATCCTTGTTCACAGTTTCCGGTTCGTTTTCCAACGCTTCATTGACTTCAATCACCTCTCCCGAAAGCGGCGCATAGAGGTCCGCGACGGTCTTCACGGCTTCAATCGAGCCGAATGTGTCGCCCTGTTTGACCTTGTCGCCGACGGTGGGCAGTTCAAGGAAAACGACATCGCCCAATTCACCTTGAGCGAAATCGGTAACACCGAACGTTGCGGTTTCACCATCCACCTTGACCCACTCATGGTCTTCGGTGTACTTCAAACCCTGTAGAACATTGGCCATGGGATACTCCCCCTTACATGCCGCTCCGGGCGGCCATCCATTCGTCAAGGAAAGAGGTGGAAACCTCCCCTTTCCGGAATTGTTCGACGTTCAGCATCTCCAGATGGAAAGGTATGGTCGTCGGGATGCCCTCCACGATAAACTCCTCGAGCGCTCTTCGGGCACGGGCGAGCGCCCGTTCACGGTCATCCCCCTTCACGATTAGCTTCGCAATCAGCGAATCGTAGTGCGGAGGAATCCGGTAACCGTCGTAAATGTGCGTATCTACACGGACCCCGATGCCACCCGGTTTGTGCAGCGCGGTGATCGTCCCGGCGGTGGGCAGGAAATTGCGATTGTGGTCTTCCGCGTTGATCCGGAATTCGATCGCATGTCCCTTGATATGAATGTCCTCCTGCTTCCAGGAGAGAGGTTCACCGGCACAGACTTGGATCTGTTCACGGACGAGATCGGTTCCCGTAACCTCCTCGGTCACCGGGTGCTCAACCTGGATGCGCGTGTTCATCTCCATGAAGTAGAAACTGCTATCCGCTGAGAGGAGAAATTCCATCGTCCCCGCGCCAACGTACTTGACTGCCAATGCGCCTTTGACCGCCGCACTCCCGAATATTTCGCGCAATTCCGGTGTCAGTGCGGGACTTGGCGCCTCCTCGATCAGTTTCTGGTGACGCCGTTGGACCGAGCAGTCCCGCTCGCCGAAATGGATCGCATGACCGTGGCGATCGCCCATCACCTGGATTTCGATGTGGCGGGGGTTGATGATGAAGCGTTCGAGGTAAAGTTCCGGGTTGTTGAAAGCCTGTTCAGCTTCCGCACGAGCGAGCTCATAATTGGATTCGAGCGCTTCCGGGCTTCGAACGACTCTCATCCCCCGTCCACCGCCACCCGCGCTGGCCTTGAGGATGATCGGGTAGCCGATGTCCTTGGCAATCCTTCGCGCTTCGTTCAGGTCTGCGATCCCACCATCGCTGCCCGGTGTCACCGGGACCCCGGCGTCACGCATTGTTTTCTTTGCGAGCGCCTTGTCGCCCATGCGCCTGATGGCATCCGGACTGGGACCGATAAAGGTGATGCCGTTGTCCTCGCAGACCTCCGCGAACTCGGCGTTTTCGGCGAGAAAACCGTAGCCCGGGTGAATCGCCTCGGCGCCTGTGATTTCGGCGGCAGCGATGATACGGCGATAATCGAGGTAGCTTTTGCTGCTGGCGGGTGGACCGATGCAGACAGCCTGGTCGGCAAAGCGAACGTGCAGCGATTCGGCGTCCGCCTCCGAATAGACGGCAACAGTCTGGATACCCATCTCCTTGCATGCCCGGATGACGCGCAAGGCGATCTCCCCCCGGTTCGCAATCAGGATTTTTGAGAACACGTTTTATCCCTGGGGGTCGATGCGGAACATCACCTGGCCGAACTCCACCGGATCTGCATTATCCAGGAGGATCTCCTTGACAATACCGGTCATGTCCGTCTCGATTTCGTTCATCAGTTTCATCGCCTCAATAATGCAGAGGGTTTGACCGGTCTTCACCAGATCTCCCACCTGCACGTAAGGTTCAGCGTCCGGCGCAGGAGCGCGGTAGAAGGTGCCAACCATCGGCGATTTGATTTCGAAATATTTTTTCGCTGGGGCTTCCGCAGCGGGCGACGTAGCTGCCGGAACCGGGGCACTTGCCGGTGCAGCGAAAGGTGCAGCAGGTGCGGGAGCCGCGACCGTGTAGGTAGCCGCCGCGGGGGCCGGGTCCGCCTTTCGAATACGGATACGGGTGCCGTCCTTTTCGAACTCAAGCTCGTGAATGCCGCTCGATTCGACCAGTCTCACCATCTTGCGGACTTCGGTGAACTTCATGGACTCCCCCTTCCTCCGCCCCTTTGGCAATCGTTCCTTGTTCTCTTCCGGTTTGTCTGCCATGCGCCAATGTTTCCCTTCTCAGGAGCGGACACGCTCGAGGTACTCGCCGGAGCGTGTGTCCACCTTGATCACGTCGCCGACGTTGACGAACAACGGCACCTGAACAACCGCGCCCGTCTCGAGTGTCGCCGGCTTGGTCGCCGCACTGACACGGTCGCCCTTCTCGCCGGGTTCCGCCTCGACGATTTCCAGTTCGAGGAAGAATGGCGTTTCGACGAGCAGAGGAGTGCCCTCGCTGTAAAGAACCTTGTAATCCACACCGTCCTTGAGGTACTTCACCACGTCCTTGCCGAGCATCGACTCGTTCATATGAACCTGCTCATAGGTCTCCTGGTCCATGAACACGCGCTCGTTGCCTTCCTGGTAGAGATACTGCATCTGGCGCGCCTCAAGACGCACCTCTTCTATTTTCTCGCCGCTGCGGAAGGTGTTGTCGATCACGCGGCCCGTGATCACGTTCTTCAGTTTCGTGCGCACAAACGCGCCACCCTTGCCGGGCTTCACGTGCTGGAACTCGACAATTTGATAGAGGTCATTGCTGTACCGGATGACCATGCTGTTGCGAAAATCGGCGGTGCTCGCCATCGGTGGTTCTCCATGCCCAAATTGTGAAAGGCCCTTCTGAAAGCAGGCGGATAAGATACAGGGTTCTCCCCTGCGCCGCAACCGAATCAACGCCTCGGAACTCGGTACTACGTAACACAATTTCAAGAAATTAACTTGCAGGCTAACCGCTAAAAACCGGCAGGGTCGCCGGCGCGCCACCGCTCGAGTCGATGCAACATCTCGGCTTCGTCGATCACCGGCACGTTTAATTCCTTTGCTTTCACAAGCTTGGAACCGGCGCCAGGACCGGCGATCACCAGATCCGTGCTCTTGGATACACTTCCCGAGACCTTGGCTCCCAGTGCGCGAAGCGCTTCGCCAGCCTCGTCCCGTGTCAGGCTCTCCAACGAACCGGTCAGCACTATTGTCTTATTTTCAAGTACTTGAGGAGGTTTTTCGGCTACTCCCTGTGACCCAAAAGAAACCCCGGCGGCGCGAAGAGTCTCCACAAATTTCAGATTGCGGTCGAGGCCGAAGAATTCGTGTACTGACGCGGCGATTTTCGGGCCAACCTCTTCGATTTCTTCCAGACGCTGATGCGCGCGGGCGGAGTCGATCAGGACGTCGAGGTTCCCGAACCTCCTCGCCAGAACACGTGCGACCCCCGCGCCGACCATGCGAATGCCAAGCGCAAAGATAAGGCGTTCGAAAGGCTGTTTTTTGCTCTTTTCGATCGATTCCAGAAGATTTTTCGCGGAAAGCTCCGCAAAACCAGGCAATTTTTGTACTTTTACCAGCGTTAATGAGTACAAATCGCCGGGGTGATGGACCAGTCCGGCGTCCATCAGCAGATCGACCGTTTTTTCGCCAAGCCCCTCGATGTCCATCGCCCCCCGGCTGCCGTAATGGATCAACCGTCCGCGGAGCATCGCCGGGCAGGAGATATTGACGCAGCGCTGCACCACCTCACTTTCAGGGCGAACCAACGGTTCGCCGCAAACCGGACAGTCCACCGGCGGGTCATAATGCCCTTCCGGCTCGCCTTCCGCACGTCCAATCACTTTGGGAATCACATCTCCGGCTTTTTCGAGGATCACCTTCATCCCGGGACCGAGGCCAAGGCGGTTGATTTCATCGGCGTTGTGGAGGGTCGATCGGCGAATCGTGGAGCCCGCCAGGTAGACCGGTTCAAGTTCCGCAACGGGTGTCACCGCTCCAGTGCGTCCCACCTGGTGGGTGATCTCAAGCAGGGTCGTCACCGCACGGCGAGCCTTGAACTTGTAAGCAATCGCCCAACGCGGGCTTTTCGCGGTGCTGCCCAGTTCCTCACGGAGCGCCAGGTCGGACAGCTTGACCACGACGCCGTCAACCTCGAAATCGAGAGAGTCGCGCTTCTCGCCGAGTTTCTCCCAGAAGGCCTGGATCTCGTCTGCGTCGGCGGCTGAGATCCATTCGTCGAAGGTGGGGAAACCCATCTCCGACAAGGCATGCAGATGCTCCTCCTGAGCCGCTCCCGCCCAGTCGTCCGCGATCAACTCGTAAGCGAAAAAGCGCAATGGACGGTGGGTGACTTCCGAACGGTCGAGCAGTTTCAAAGAACCAGCGGTGGCGTTACGCGGATTGGCAAAGGGTTTTTCGCCCGCTTCCTGGCGCGCTTCCGCCAGCTTGTGAAAACCGGAAAGCGTCATGTACGCCTCGCCACGGACCTCGAAGTTCCGGTCGGCGTTGACAAGATTACTGATCGTTCGTGGGATGTCTTTCAGAGTCAAAAGATTGTCGGTGATGTTTTCGCCAGTGCGCCCGTCACCACGCGTCGCGCCAAGGGTCAGCCTTCCCCCCTCATAGCGAAGCGTAACCGCGACACCGTCAATTTTCGGTTCGCAGGTGTAACATACCCTTTTCGCGTCCCCCACTTCGCGCAGCATCCGCTCGTGGAATTCACGCACCTCCTGTTCGGAGTAGGTGTTCGCAAGGGACATCATCGGAACACGGTGCTCGACCGTCGCGAATTTCTCCGAAGGCGCTCCGCCGACCTGCCGTGTCGGGCTGTCGGGAGTCACCCAGTTGGGATGTTTGTCTTCCAGTTCGATCAGTTCACGGTAGAGGGCGTCGTAGTCCTGGTCGGAGATCTCCGGCGCCGTCTGCTCGTAATAGAGGCGGTTGTGGTGGCGGATGGTTTCGACCAGTTGTCGGTAACGTTCGCGGTCGGACATGGGACAAACACCCCTCAATGCATGATACCTGAGTGGCAAAAGGTAGGAAAAGAAGGGCATCAAACGCGAGTGGTTCCGGCGAGCTGAGATTCTACAATGTACCCCTGTTTGCTCGCAACCGAAGCAGCGTGCCCCTGTTTGCTTGCAAACAGGGTTTATTCTAATTCTTCGTGGATTATTGTTGTGGCAGGTCCTTAGCGAAGCGGTGACCTGCCACATCTTCCCGTCGGTCCTCCGTCCGCCAGTTGGCGGACTAAGGAACCGACGGAACGAGGGAAACCCGGGTGGTCAATCCGCCGGTAGGCGGACAGGTCCACCCGGGCCACCCGTCGCGAGAGTGACAAAAGGTGTCATCACCAGCCTGCCGTCAGGCAGGCGCGGTGATCTCCAATGGGAGTTCTCGAACGCAGTATAAAATTGGAGGCAGGGCGGCAGGGTGACCCGGGGCTCTGCCCCGGGTATCTCAAACCACAGAAACCCGACCCTGAAGAGTCGGGCCACCCGTCGCGGTCGGACATGGGACAAACACCCCTCAATGCATGATACCTGAGTGGCAAAAGTTAGGAAAAGAAGGGCATCAAACGCGAGTGGTTCCGGCGAGCTGAGATTCTACAATGTGCCCCTGTTTGCTCGCAACCGAAGCAGCGTGCCCCTGTTTGCTCGCAAACAGGGTTTATTCTAATTCTTCGTGGATTATTGTTGTGGCAGGTCGTCAGCGAAGCGGTGACCTGCCACAACGCTCCGATCTTGTGGAGCCCGCCTTCGCGGGGGTGACAAAAGGTGTCATCACCAACCTGCCGTCAGGCAGGCGCTGTGATCTCCAATGGGAGTTCTCGAACGCAGTATAAAATTGGAGGCAGGGTGGCCCGGGGCTCTGCCCCGGGTATCTCAAACCACAGAAACCCGGCCCTGAAGGGTCGGGCCACCCGTCGGATTCAGTAGTCCCGACCTATATAAACTGCGAGATTGCTTCGCTTCGCTCGCAATGACACAATCCAGATTCTGAGACCCCGGCCTATATAAACGGTCATCCCCACGACGGCGGGAATCAATTCACTGTTGTGGCAGGTCATTAGCACAGCGGAGACCTGCCACTTCCATCCCGTCGGTTCCCCACGTCGCTACCGAACCGACGGAACATTTAATTTTCTGATTTGCCTGGAGTGCTCAATGGAAACCCGGGGGGTCAAGCCACCCGGGCCACCCGTGTCCACTTAGCCAGGAAACTAACAGAACATCAGAGAAAACTATTTACTTTTTGCATTTCTTGATATATTTTCCGCATTGAACTAATTGTTCACTACTTTTGGAGATCTTATGAAGAAAGTGAAAGATTTCCTTAATATGGCTCTTGGATTCATAGTATTAGGAGGTTTAGGATACGGATTCTATAGCCTAACCCAAGCTTTCATTAAACTTTTAAGAAGCCTTGATCCTACATTATCAGGTGTCCTTATTACAGTCTTTGGCACAATACTAGCATCTACATTAACAATAGTACTTACAAGATATTACGAATACAAAAATAATGTAAAAAATGCAATTAGGGAAAAGAAAATTCCTGTATACGAAGAATTAATAGATTTCTTGTTTGATATTCTCTTTCACGAGAAAACTCATGGAACTAAAATTGATGAGAAAGATATGATAACTAAAATGTCAGCAATAACACAGAAATTGATTATCTGGTCATCTGATGATGTACTTTCATCATATGTCTCTTGGAGAAAAATACTTTTAAAGCTTAACGAAGCCGGAGAAAATATGCATTTAGAGGTTATAGCGAATTATGGTATTTTATTAAAGAATATAAGAAAAGATCTTGGACACAAGAACAAAAATATAAAACCAGGCGATATATTATCTACCTTTATAAATGATATTAAGTGAATCAATAGTTATACTACCACTAATGATCTCTAGTGTGTTTTAATTGAAAAATCACCGTATCCGCCGCGCTCCCACGTACCGTTTGCTGTAATAGGGGCTGGAGAGCTTGTCGATGGTGACACCGTCGGAGTTGCT
>JAZDLX010000196.1:0-49222 GCA_043801585.1 bacterium
GGCTACCAGGGGATCGTCAGTCGAATCTGCAATCTGTTGCGCTTTGTTAACATCCATCCGGCCAACCGGCACAAAGTCACCCGCCACAACCATTGTGAAGGCTGACATCAGCACGATTACCGCAGCAACCAGAACCAGGGACGTTGGCTTATCCTTTGTTTTCATCAGGTTTTCTCCGCGTTGAGCTTCACCATTTCGCCGCTGTAAAGGAAGCGCTTAATCTTCTTCGTTGATGTTTTCTGGAATTCCTCCTCCACGATCCGGAAGGTTTTAATCCGCTTGTAGTCGGCCAATTCTTTCTGAGCCTCCTTAACCTGCTCTTTGAGGAATTTGAACACATCCTCCTCCGAGGGCTTGATTCCCTTTTCCTCGAAGTACAGGTCAAGCTGTTCATAATCCGGATAGATCATCGCCGCGACTTCATCACCCATGCCTTTCTCGCGTGGAATGCCGAGAACCAGCGATTCCAGAATGAAGGGATTGCGATTGAGGTGGAACTCGATTTCCTCCGGATAGACATTTTTACCGCCGTACGTCACAAGCATGTTTTTCGCACGGCCCGTAATCTGCAGGAAACCGTCCGGGTGAATGATCCCCAGGTCGCCTGTCTTGAACCACCCGTCCTCAGTAAAGACCTCTTTCGTCGCCTTCTCGTTGCGATAGTATCCCATGAATATGTTCGGCCCTTTAACACAGACTTCGCCGACCCCCTGATCATTCATATCGATCAGTTTGCACTCGACATCCGGGACCGGCGGCCCCACGCACTCGTGGCGAATTTTGAACAGCAGGTTCACATGAGTGACGGGACTCGTTTCCGTCAGCCCGTATCCCTGGAACAGCAGAAGACCGAGCCGGTTGAAAAAATAGGCCACTGGCGGATCAAGCGGACCGCCGCCGGACGCAAAAATGCGCACAGTGCTCAAGCCCGCCTTTTCTCGCAGGCTCTTGAACAACGGTTTGCCAAGTTTCAACCCAAAGACCTCACCCGCTTTGACCACACCCATCATGGCGTTCACCAGCTTGTCCTTGCCGGATTGTTTCAACTTGCGCTGGATTCCCTGCATCATTTTTTCAAAGAGCAACGGAACCCCAACCATCATCGTCACCTTTGTATTCCTGATATCCTCGACGATCTCCGCCGACTTCAGCGAGCGCGCATACGTGATGCTGGCTCCACAATAGATGGGCAGCAGAAAGCCCGCCGTCGCCTCAAAGCTGTGGTGTATCGGAAGCACGGAAAGGAATGTGTCCCCCGGGCCGATTTCGAGGATCCGGCTGGCTGCAGCCACATTGGAGGCAATGTTGATCTGCGAAAGCATCACTCCCTTGCTATGGCCCGTAGTTCCCGATGTGTACAGAATCGCCGCCATTTCATCGAGTTCACGCTTTGGAAACTCCGTCGTGCTCTTCCTGCCAAGATCGAGCACTTCATCGAAGGGAATCTTGTCACAGGGCGGCTTGATATCGAAACAGATAACATCCTCAAGAGTTTTAATGGATGCCATCTCCTCAACCATCTCCGCAAATTTTCCCGAAACGAAAAGAATCCGTGACTCTGAATCGGACAGGATATGCCGGATTCCGGAAGTCGGCATCAGGCTGTCGCAGGGAACCGCTATCGCCCCGGACGCCTGGATGCCCAGGTAGGCCATTGCCCATTCGGGCCGGTTTTCACCAAGCACGGCGATCCTGTCGCCCGACTTGACGCCGCGGTCGATCAGCCATCTTGCTACCGCTTCCACGTTCTCTACCAGGGTTCCGTACGTGATTTCGTTATAACCGTCCTTGCCATTCCATGTACGCATAACTGGAATGTCGCCAAAAGACTCATAACTGCGTCTGGCCAGCTCGCTAAGCGGAAAAACCCCCTGGTCCGGTCGAAGCTTGTCCCAGTAAACGCTCATGTCCATGAGCCATCTCCTCCGTAACGCCGAACGGGCTGACAGTCAGGCAGTCAATGAATCTGTCTCCGTTCGACGGTGGATCGCTTGTTTTTATCAGATGGCTCCAAGATGGAGGGCCTTGTCTGATGAGATCAACAGAGAGTGCGGGTGACTTCCAAATCGCAGGAGTCTTTTGCTCTCCTATGTAATTCAATTACATATATTTTTCTTCCTTTCATTCCCTCAACAAAAAGCCGGAGTGCTCATCAGGTGAGATTTCGATGATGCCGCAGAAACTCTACACAAAATCATTCTTTCTGCTCTTCAGCTATAATTTTTTCATGGCGTTGAATTTCACAAACAACGCCATCTACCCCCTGTATGTGAAACATTCGGGCGGTACGGCGGAGACGGTGGGAGCTTTTATGGCGGCGGCCAGCCTTGCCGCCGTTACGGGTCGCCCACTGATCGGATGGATGATCGATCGATGGGGCACAAAGCCTGTTTTTCTCCTGGGCAGTCTGGGTATGGCTCTCCCTTCGCTTGGTTATTGGGGGCTTCTTGGCCAAGGGCTGGTGCCCGCCGTGTGGGCGCTCCGCCTGCTGCACGGCTTCGGCTATGGAGCCCACTTTTCCGCATTCTTTACCTCGGCCGCCGAGAGCGCCCCGAAGGGCAGGAGGAATGAAGCGATTGCGATGTACGGTTTTTCCGGACTGATGGCGAACCTGATAGGACCCATGCTCGGTGAGCAGGTTTTTGATCTTTACGGACTCGGCCCCTTTTTCCTGATGGTTACCTCCTTTGCCCTGGTCGGCGCCACCATCGTCCTGATGTTCAAACCCTTTCCCCGTGACAGCGAAGTGAAACCACCCGCGATCGGCAGCGCCTTGAAACTCCTGGGCGCTCGTCCGCTGTGGTTGGTTTTCGCACTCGCCTTTCTCCTCTCCGCCTGTTATTCGACACCCCCGGCGTTTCTCGGACCGATGGCGAGGGAGCGTGAGATCGCGCGATTTGGACTTTACTTCACCGGGTATGCTGTAGGTGGAATGGGGATACGTCTGCTCGGCCGAAAATGGGGCGACCGGTTCGGATTGCGGCGTGTCTTGATTCCCTCTTTCCTTGTTTACGCGACAGCCATGTTCACCCTGTTCCTCGCTCACAGCACGGGCGTTGTGGTCCTCGCAGGTCTGCTTGCAGGGATTGCGCACGGACTCGCCTTTCCGGCGGTCAACGCCCTCGCCTATGGCCTTGCCCCGGTGGGTTCCGGTGGATCCATTATCGCGATGCTGACGGGAATGATGGACGTTTCGACAATGACCACGGCCTATCTCTTCGGAGTGCTCGCGGAACGGTTCGGTTATCCGGCAGCTTTTCCGGCCGCAGCGTCTGCGGGAGTGCTCGCCTCCCTGCTGGTGGTGATAAGCGTCTTGCGAAAACGGGCGGCGATTCGATGGCGAGGTGAACAGGTTCCGCCGATCCGTTAGTTGGGGTCAGGGCGACGTTGCCACGGCAGGTGCATCCCGTGACTCCGATAATGAACATGGGCGTGTTCCGGGATCCTTCGCTGCTCCCAGTCGGGCTTTCCTTCCTTTCCGAAAAGGTCAAAAAACGTCTTTTCCAGCCTTGTTTTTTCGTCCTCGGTGAAAGTCGCCCGATGTTCCTTCAACACCGCCATGGGCACCTGGCAGATGAGACAATCAACGATCACGATCTGGTCATCTTCGTAATATTTTGTCGTCTTGATTTCCTCATCGAACACCAGTCCGCAGAGGTCACAGGAAGGATCATACCGCTTGAGTCCCTGGCTGGTCTGCCGCTGTAGAACCTCCCCGTTTCCATTTTTCTTCATCCTGTCGCGGCGAGTGGTCAACCACTTCTTCCAGCGATACCATTCGACGGTCTGACCCATTCCCGCGTGGAGCGGAATCTTGCCCTCGAACCCAAGGCGCTCTTTCGCCTTTTCTCCCGAGATGATCCAGCGTGGAGCCAGCACGTCGGGAAGTTTGTCAGACCGGAAAGGAGCCTGACCGATCGTCTCGAGCAACGGGTAGAGCAGCGGATAGCCATACCGGAGCAAAGCAGTCGGCAGTTCAATGGATCGCGCTTTTGTTCCCAGCACCTGTGCAATCACCTCGTTGAGCTGCGCGTGGGTGACCGGCGGGAACGGTGCGGCATGGAAAATCTCCCCAACCGCCTTCGGGTGGGTCATCTGCATGAGCACCTGCCGCGCAAGATCCTGTACATGAATCAGATTGAGTTCACTACCGCGTCCGATCAGTGGAGCCACCCCTCTTTCAATCATCTTGAACAGGGGAAGAAAAGCTTTGTCTCGCGGTCCGTACACCGAAGGCGGGCGGATGATAGTCACCGGGAGTCTGTTCCTGTTCCGTAGGAGCCACTCTTCCGCGAGGAGTTTGCTGCGGCCATAATCCGTTTTCGGTGCGGGAATGTCGTTTTCAATACGTGGCCGTGAACCTAGCGTTGATCCACCGGCGGCCTGGCTCGAGACGTAGAGGAACCGTGACAGTTTTGGCGCCACCTCGACCACCGCGTTGAACAGCGTTTTTGTCCCTTCGGTGTTGTGCAGGTAATAGAGGGAGCGATGAGGCTGGCTGGTCACGCCGGCGTTGTGAAGCACGTAATCGACGCCGTCCGCCGCCTTCCTCAGGGCTTCCGCGTCGTTCAGGGGTGCTTCGACCTTCACAACTGACTTTTCCTGCAGCCATGTCAGGTCGGATGTCGCACGCACCGCCGCACGCACTTCATATCCCTCACGGAGCAGTGCATCAACGATATGACTACCAACAAAACCGTTGGCGCCTGTGATCAGAACCGTCTCCGCCATACCCTCGCCTGCGATAACAAATTGTACAAAACATCCTGTTTGTATCGTTTCAGGTGGTTTTATTCGCTTTTAATTCAAATAGTTACGTTACGGGCCTTTCCCACTTCTTCGCTGTACGTTTTTCCTAAAGCGTTTTCTCATACATCCGGTAAACCTTTTTACGCTTGCCTCCCATCATTTCGGCAGCGCGATTCATCATGGTGTTCGTTTCAAGGATCCAGCTCATTTCTCCGCGCTCAATGCCTTTCTTGGCCCCCTCTACAAAATGATCGTAATAGAACACCGAATCGACGCCACGATTTCGGTACTCCTCGAGGACGCCCATTACGACAATTCTCGCCGATTTGATCGCCTTCGGCCGGGTGTACCAGAGGATTTTGAGCAACCCGAAGGGGAACAGCCTGCCATCACGGACTTTAACGATGGCTTCGTTGATGTTCGGAAGTGCGAGGGAAAACCCCACAAGACGGTCCGTATCAGGCTCTTCGGCAAGGAAGATCTGATCGAAATCGGCCACGGATTTCAGGTTGTTGGCAAGATGGCGAAACTCCCCCTCGGTGAACGGGATGGCACTCCAGTTCTTTTCCCAGGCTTTGCTGTGGACTTCCCAGACTTTCATTGCGTCACGCCAGAAGTTTTTCTTTTCAAATTTGCGAAAACGGAGTTTCGTCCGTTTACGGATCGCTTCCGCCCCCCGCCGCAACTTTTCGGTCATTTGATCCTGGGTAACCTCATAGGAAAATACATCCATAACCTTGGCGTAGCCCCGGTGTTCGATCAGAGTCGGGTAATAGGGAGGGTTGTAAGTCATCATGACAAAGGGGATTTCATCATAATAGTTCAGGAGAATCCCCATCTCCTCGTTGATGTGGGGGTTGAACGGGCCGACGACCTTGTCGAAACCCCATTCACGGCATTGAGCTTCGGCGGCGTCGAAAAGCGCAGTAGCCACGTCATTATCGTCAATGCATTCGAAGTGCCCGAAATGGCCCGTGTTCTCCTGGTGGACCTCGTTGTGCCGATCGTTCCTGATGGCAGCAATGCGACCCACCGGCTTGCCGCCACGGTAGGCGACATAGCGCCGCATCTCGCCGTTCTCGAAGAAAGGATTCTTTTTCTCGTCGAAGAGTTCCTTGATCTGTACTCGCAGTGGGGGCACCCAGTGCGGATACTTGCCTTCAATAATGTAGGCTGCTTCGATAAAATCCTTGAAAGCCTTCCCTGAGGTTGCATCAGCGATCACTACCTTTTCCGCCATACCGGCCTCCTCTCTGCACCCCATTGCAAAGGCCGGGAGTTCCATACCCGGCCGAAAGATGGTTAATCTATTTCTTCACGGCTGCAAAGCCGCACAATTCCCGCTCGCTGACATCACCTGGATTTCCTATCCCTTCTCCGTGGGCGCCTCTTCCTTCGCGGTGCGTCTGAGGAATCCAAGGGTCTTGCCCACTTTCACCAGTTTATCCACTGCAAAATCAAGGTGTTTTTCTTCCAGGGACGACATCAGTGAAAGCCTGATCAGGGCGCGCCCGGGCGGAACCGCCGGGCTGATCACGGGGTTGACGAACACCCCCTCTTCCTGAAGCATGATGCAGGCCCGGAAGGATGTCATATCCTCGCCAACATACACCGGAATGATCGGGGTTTCGGGTTTGCCGATGTCAAAGCCCGCATCGAAAAGCATCTTCCTCAGGTAGTTGGTCAGATACCAGAGACGTTCGATCCGTTCCGGTTCCCGCTTGATGATCTCGACCGCCTTGATGACAGCCGCCATGTTCGCAGGCGGAGGGCTGGCGCTGAAGATCAACGCGCGACTGTTGAATTTCAGGTAATGAACGACATCCTCGTCCGCGGCGAAGAATCCGCCGATCGACGCAAAGGATTTGCTGAATGTGCCGATGGTGCCGAGGATACGACCCTTCAGCGAAAAATGGGCGGCGGTTCCCTGTCCACCCGGCCCGAGCACACCCACCGCGTGGGCGTCGTCCACAATAACGTCCGCGTCATATTTATCCGCAAGGCGAACAATGTCCGGCAACGGAGCGATATCACCTTCCATGGAAAAGACACCATCTACGACGATCAGTTTCGACTTGTCCTTGATCGTCTTCAGTTTCTTTTCCAGGTCTTCCATGTCATTGTGGGCAAACTTGATCGTCTTGCCGAAGGTCAACCGGCTTGCGTCGATAATGCTTGCATGCACCATCCTGTCAAGAACCAGCATGCCTTCACGGGGAACCAGGTGGCTGATCACTCCCTGGTTTGTCATGAAGCCGGTGGAAAAAACGAGCGCCGCTTCGGACCCCATGAATTCGGCGAGCACCTCTTCACACTTGATGTGGACCGCGAGAGTACCGTTCAGAAAACGTGACCCCGCGCATCCGGTTCCGTACCGTCGGATGGCCTCTATCGCGGCCGCTTTCACCTCGGGGTGATTTGTCAATCCCAGATAATTGTTGGATCCCATCATCACAACTTCTTTGCCATTCATCAAGACCGTGGGTCCCTGCTCGCTTTCGATGGGCCGGAAGTAGGGATTCAGGCCCTGCGCAATCACCTCTCTGGCGATGGTAAACTCTTTTACCTTTTCTCGAATTCTTTTCATGGGCCGTTTGGGTCCTCGTCGCCGCGGTGCTGGATGGAACTCCTCATCCTCCGCGTGGATTTCTACGCCTTTGGCTCGGGGCTTACTTCAGCCCAGGCTTCATCATACCACCGTTTCAGCGTCGCGAGTGCATCTTTCTCCGGCACAACCTGCTTTTCTCCGTTGCGACGGTTCTTGATCTCGAGTTTCCCCTCGTCAAGGTTACGCTCGCTGACCACCACCTGGAAAGGAAAACCGAGCAAATCAGCATCTTTAAACTTGAAACCGGGCCGTTCGTCTCTGTCGTCCAAAGCGGCGTCGTACCCGTCTTTTTTCAGGTTCTCAAAAAGATTTTCCGCCGTGGACAACGTTTTCTGATCGTTCACGTTGAGCGCGATGACCACCACCTCATAGGGTGCCAGCGAAATCGGCCAGACGATTCCGCTACGATCGGCATGGCTTTCGATGACGGAAGCAATCATTCGTCCAACACCGATTCCATAGGAACCCATGACGACCGGTACATCCTTGCCATCCGCGTTCAACACGGTCGTCCCCATCGCGGAACTGTATTTCGTGCCGAGCTTGAAGATGTGTCCGAGCTCGATCGCCTTGAACACATGCAGGGGTGATCCACAATTGGGGCAGGGTTCACCCTCGCGCACAATCCGCAGGTCATGGTACTCGTCCGGCTTGAACGACTCGTCCACCTGGACACCGGTGATGTGGTAATGGTTCTCGTTTGCGCCGGTGGCCATGTTACGCGCCTTACGCAGATGCAGGTCCGCGTATATGGGCAGCTTTCCTTCCAGCCCCACAGGACCGAGGAAACCGATTTCGGCGCCGATGGCATCCTTCACCTCGTCTGGATGGGCAGGACGCATTGACGCCCCAAGCAGTCGCAGCAACTTTGATTCGTTGACCTCATCGTCACCGCGGACGAGCACCATGGCCAGTCCCCGGTCTCCCATGAAAATAAGCGACTTGATGAACTGTCCAGGTGTCAGTTTCAGAATTGCCGCCACCTCTTCCACGGTGCGTTGCTCGGGAGTGTAAACCTTTGTCAGAGGTTGGATCTTTTCGCTGGACGACGCCTCGATAACACCGCTCGTCGCCACCTCGACATTCGCCGCGTAGTCGCAATCGTCACACACCGCGCAGGTGTCCTCGCCAGCGTCCGACGCAACCATGAACTCTTCGCTGCCGGTTCCACCCATCAACCCGCTGGACGCTCCAACGACAAAAAAGTCGAGCCCCGCACGGCGGAAGATCCTGCGGTAGGCTTCGTCATGCTTCTGATAACTCACGTCAAGCCCCGCCTGGTCCACGTCGAGGCTGTAAGCGTCTTTCATAACGAATTGGCGGGTGCGGAGTTCGCCCGAGCGGGGACGGGGTTCGTCACGGAATTTCGTCTGAATCTGGTACCAGATCTGAGGCAGCTGTTTGTAACTGCGAACCTCCCCGCGTGCTATCGAACAGATGATCTCTTCGTGGGTCGGAGCAAGCACCAGTTCGCGATTCTTCCGGTCCTTCAAACGGAACAACTCGGGACCGAAATCCTCGTAACGTTTTGTTTCCTGCCAGATCTCGGCAGGATTCAGGGCCGGCATCAACAGCTCCTGACCGCCAATCCGGTCCATCTCTTCACGGATGATGTTCGTCGCCTTCAACGCAGCGCGCTGGCCAAAGGGGAGGTAGCTGTAAACACCCGCCATCAGGCTGCGCACCATGCCTGCCCGCAGCATCAGCTTGTGGCTGATCACCACGGCATCAGCCGGGACCTCTTTCAGGGTTGGAATAAATGCTTTTGACAATCGCATGTCAGCTGTGCTCTCTGCTGCGGTTGGTTTCATCGGGCGCGAACGGTGATCGCGAGGCCCTTTCGGAAGCAACCCACAAGTATACGGTTTCGATGATTGGCAAGTAAAGCCATTCACAGCCACCCATCATCCCCGTTTGAGTGTCACGTTTTGCTGAAGTCCCCTTGACCGGGCAGTGTGAGCAGGACCACTTTAGCCGCACATGAGAATCTCGTGGGAGAAGTGATGAAGATTTTAAAACCTGTACTGATTTGGATTCTTTCGGTCCTGCTCGCCAGCCTGATGATGGTCTATCAGCGAACGACCGGACCCACCTACCCTTACCACGGCAAGGCAATTATCGACGGCGAGAGCTACAGCTATCAACTGCTCCGCTCTCACGAGTTGGCTCCCGACGAAAACGGGAGCCTCGACCACACTGTCCGCCTGGCTATTGAGGACACCGTGGTCACGGGTATCCTGTTTTTCAAGCGCCTGAGTATCGATGAACCCTTTACCGCGATCGCAATGGCACGCGATGGAGACGAGCTGGTCGCCACACTGCCCCATCAACCCGCCGCGGGCAAGCTGGTATACCATGTCACATTGAACCGGAGGGAAGAGACCGTTGACCTTCCCGCACCGGGAAAAACTGTGACCATTCGGTTCAAGGGGGCCGTACCCCTGGGCGTCCTGCTCCCTCACATTTTTGCGATGGTGCTGGTGATGATCTTCTCCGTGCGCGCCGCGCTCGCCGCACTGTTCAGGGAGAAAGTGCGTCCACTAGCGCTTGCCACCCTGATCATTCTCGTCGTCGGAGGCTTCATCCTCGGGCCGCTCGTACAGAAATTCGCCTTTAATGCCTACTGGACAGGATGGCCCTTCGGCGAGGACCTTACGGACAACAAGACCTTGACCGCTGTGATCGCCTGGGTGGTCGCGCTGATCATGCTGCGGGGACCGGACGGCGAAAAACGGGGACGCTGGTGGTCGGTGGTTGCCGCGATCGTTGTGTTGGCTGTGTACAGCATCCCCCACAGCATGGGTGGCAGTACCTTTGATTATTCCTCCGGACAGATTGTCACCGGCACCGGAGCAATCCCCGCCGAAACGGCTGCGCCGGCAGACACCGTCGAGCCTGCAATGCCTGTCAAATAGTGAAAATCGTACCACGTTGACACACAACACCTTCCGGATGACCGGGAGGTGTTTTTCTTTGAAACTCGTCACCCAGGATAAACGGGTGGAAGGGCGGTCTATTAATAATTGTAAATTCAATTGCTTTAACATGTTAAATCTCTGCTGTCAAAATCTGGCATATCCATTGCCTTGTTTTTATTGGAATTCTAACGGGCAGTCGAAGGTGTATTCGGTCTACCGGAGAGGAAAAATTGAACTCCGCCCGTAACGGTTCCGGGTGCAGATGCACCTCTCTCCGGATTTCATTTATGGGGCAAGCCCCGGACACGCGCATCAATGCTGGCGTCCGGGGTCTTTTCTTCCGTATTTCGCCCGTGAAAAGTGCGCTGTCACGCCCCCCACCCCACCCTATCTCCTTCGATTTCAACGGTACAAGCCACAATCCCGCGAATCCCTTCAAAAGGCCGCTTGACTCCACCGCTGAGCAGGGGTAGATTCGATAGTTCAATTTTGAAGCCAATCCGAAAGGCGGGCAGTATTGCGGAAGGTTGTTCGTTCTCCGCCATACACTTCACGTGCATAACAGGAGATGCAATCATGGATGTATTCGACTTCGCCATGAAGATGGAACAGGACGGCGAAGCATACTACAGGAAGCTCGCCGCTGAAGCCAATAACAGCGGCCTGACAACCATCCTGACCTTTCTCGCCGATGAAGAGGTGAAACATTACAACATTTTCATGAAGCTGAAAGATGGAACGACCGCGGAACTTCCTGAGAGCACACTCCTCGCTGACGTGAAAAACATTTTCCAGGGACTCTCGGAGAAGAAGGAAGTGCCGTTCCAGTTTGATGCTTCCCAACCCCAATTCTATCGCAAAGCGCAGGATTTGGAGAAACAGTCAGAGATGTTCTACCGCGACAAAGCCGAGGAGACTGACAACGAAGCGGAGAAAGCTCTGATGCTGAAAATAGCGGACGAGGAAAAGCGTCATTATTTCATTCTCGAGAACATCATCGACTTCGTTCAGCACCCTCAACAGTGGATCGAAGACGCCGAGTGGAATAAACTTGGCGATTCCTGATTTTCGCCTATAGTCGGAAGTTCGGGTAGAGATATAAAGAACTGATAAAAGCCCGCCAGACGGCGGGCTTCCGTTTTTATTCTCACGGTTTACCACCTTTTTCCCGAACCTCGACAGAGGTTCGGGAAGAGTGCTCTCCTGCCGGTTGACCGTCCCACAAGGGGATCAGAAAGAACCTGCGCAACTCGCCGGACTGCATTCGCAACCAGACCCACTGAGAGCTAATCGGTGCATCCGTGTTGACGAGTTTTCCAGAGTCATGGATGCAACCGGAGCCATTTTCGGCCACCTGAAGAAGAGTGAACATGTGTTCATGTTACGGGCGCAGGAGTCACCCCCGCAAGTCCTCTCCCTGGCGTCGTCACTCTGCTCCTGCAAGCCGCTCCGCTCGCCTTGCACTCTGCCGGCTGAAGGCGGTACTCTGGCGCGCAACGGTGAACCCTGAGGTCGACATGAACCCCTCCCTGGATATGACACCGAGCGTTTCCGTGGCGGCTGGACTGATCTGGCGCCAGGATGGCTGTCTGCTCGTCTCGCAGCGCCCGGCTGGCGGAGCGCACGCCGGGGAGTGGGAACTTCCGGGGGGGAAGATTGAACCCGGCGAAACCCCGCCGCAGGCTCTGGTGCGCGAGATTGAGGAGGAGTTGGGGATTCTTGTCGAAGCCGGACCCGAATTTGGCAGGGTGGTTCATGATTACCCCACACTTCGTGTCACGCTGATCGGGATGCACGCCCGGTATACCACAGGAGAACCGCTCAAGCTGGGTGTTGCGGATTTTCGCTGGATCCATCCCGGTGAACTTCCCGGCCTGCAATTTCCCGAGGCCAATGCCCGTCTTTTCGGATTTCCCTGGCAAACGCCTCCCGACAAGTGGGGGATTCTACCCACCTGAAGCTTTAAAAACAGGACTTTGAAGGAGGTGTTTCAGAACGACGATTCATATTCGAGCTGGATATCTTTTGCGAGGCTTTCCGACGAAGCGGAGCCGTCCAGCCACGATAACTGGGGATAACGGCGGAACCATGTAAGCTGGCGTTTGGCGTACCGGCGTGTGTTTTTCTCTATCGCTTCGCGGACCTCCTCCAGAGACGGCAATCGGCTCTCGTACCAATCGATGACTTCCTTATAACCGACGCTTTTCAGAGCGTTGGCGTCGCGGTATCCCCGATCCAGCAGGCCACGCACCTCGCGCACCAGGCCACGATTCAGCATCTCCCCAACACGGCAGTCGATCCGTTCGTAGAGGGATTTTCGGTTGTGCTCAAGACCAAACCAGAGTGTCTTGAAGCCTGCGGCGCTTCGTTTCCGTTCGTGCAGAGAACTGAACGGTTCTTCTGCAACCAGGCTTACCTCCAAGGCACGAAGAATTCGCTGTCTGTCATTCTTTCTTGTTTTTTCTGCATATACGGGATCTAACGTTATTAGCTCTTTGTACAAAATGTCCAATCCCTCCTGGTCCGCACGTTTTTCCAGCTCCATGCGCAGGTCATCATCTTTAGTGTCAGCCCCTGAAAAGAACCCCTCAACGAGCGCCTCGAGATAGAGACCGCTCCCCCCAACGACAATGACCGCTCGCCCACGTTTCCGGATCTCCGAAATCCACCCCCTCGCCTCTTCGGCGTAGCGTCCCGCACTGTACCGTTCGTCCGGATCAACGACATCGAGCCCCCAGTGTGGCACCTCCTCGCGCTCCGAGGGAAGGGGTTTTGCTGTGCCGATGTCCATGTAGCGATACACCTGTCGGCTGTCCGCAGAGACGATTTCCCCCCCAAGGAGATGCGCCAGCGCAAGCGAGGCCGAAGATTTGCCCGACGCGGTCGGGCCGACGATCAGGATGACCGGAGGCTGGCTGGGGGTGTCAGGCGCATGCATGGTTCACTCCCGTCCGAAGAGCCGGTGGATCTCGGATAGTGTAAAGTTGACGACAACCGGACGGCCGTGGGGACAGACGAAGGGATACTGTGTTGTGAACAGCTCGTCGATGAGGGCGTTCATCTCCTCGAGGCTGAGGACATCCCCCGCCTTGATTGCCGCTTTGCACGCGAAGGACGCCGCAAGACTCTCCTCAGGATGGACACGGATCTGATGTTCCTGGCGGTAATCCGCGATGATCGCCCGCAGAAGCCTCTCCTCGCCCTTCACTTTCACCCTCGAGGGAACCGCGCGAATCACCCAGTCCGTGCCGCCGAAGGGTTCCACCTGGAACCCCATCCGCAACAGCCCCGGCGCGATTTCCTCGAGCAGAGCGGAATCAGCGGGATCAAGCTTGACGGTCACGGGAAAAAGCAGCACCTGCCCCGCCCAGGGTTTTTCCTGCATCGCTGCGAGCGCTTTCTCGAATAAGATTCGCTCGTGGGCGACATGCTGGTCGATGATCACCAGTCCACTCTTTGTCTGGCTGAAAATATAGGTGCGGTGCACCTGCCAGACGTTGATCCTCTCTCCGCCGGGAGTCGCCGCCTGGATCGAGCCTCCCTGCTCCGCTTCGTGGGGCAGGATCATCCTCGTGTGTGAATCAAGAGCGTAGGTCGGGGCACTCGCTTCTCCGGTACCTGCTCCCGGTTCCTGAACACGGATTCCGCTCTCGGCAGCTTCAGCCTCGTGAAGCGATTTTCCGCGCTGATAAAGACGTTCTCCGACCTCCGGAGGTGGCGGAACCACCTGCTCATGGACGCTCCTTCCCCCTTCGCCGGGCTGACTGCCGACCCCAGCATTCTGTATTTGAGGGTGACGACCGAAAAGGAGCTGCAGGTCACGAAGGCCGTCCTGCGTACGCTGTGCGACATCCCCGAACCCAAACCGCGCCGTCACCGGACTTCCACCGCTCGAGGCGGAAATCCCCAGTGCACCCCGCACCGCGACGAGCACGGACCGGTATGCGAGGCTCTCGTCGCGAAAGCGGATTTCGTGTTTTGCCGGGTGAACGTTGACGTCGAACTCCTCGGGGGCAAGGCGAAGATTCAGCATGTAAAAGGGAACCCTTCCCGGTTCGATCAGCGGGCCGTATCCGTTGACCACGGCGTGGTGAAGGGATGAGTTCTGGAAGGGGCGGCGGTTGATAAAGAGATATTGATCGCCACGTGTTCGTTTGAACAGGTCAACGCCACCGACCACCCCGCCGACAAAGATGTCTCCGCTGCGGCTTTCCACTGGGTGCACCTGTCCCGCGGCATCATCTCCAAAGAGCTGGGCGATCCTACCCTTCAGGTCAGTTGGCTGCAGCAACCACACGTTTTTTTCGTCACGCAGCAGTTCCCAGGTCAATTCCGGATAGGCGAGTGCGTACTGACGGAATACAGAAACCACACGTCCGTACTCGGTGGCGGGTGTGCGTAAAAACTTTCGTCTCGCCGGGACGTTGAAGAACAGCGAGCGAACCTTCACCGTCGTCCCCCGTTCACGGGGCGCGGGTTCCGGCGCACGCGATTTTCCCCCTTCGACACGATAACGATAGCCCGAATCCCGATCCTCCCGACGTGACACAACGTCAATACGGGCAACGCTTGCAATGGAGGGCAGGGCCTCCCCGCGAAACCCGAGGTGGAGAATGTGGTCAAGATCCTCGGCGCTGTAAATTTTCGACGTCGCATGGCGGCGAAACGCCAACTCCATGTCCTCAGCATCCATCCCAAAGCCGTCATCAGACACGATGATTTCATCCAGTCCCGCCTGCTTGACCGCTACGGTTATCCGGGCCGCTTCCGCGTCCAAGGCGTTTTCAATTAATTCCTTGACCACGGACGCCGGACGTTCCACGACCTCTCCCGCCGCGATACGGTTCGCTACTCCCTCGGGGAGCACATGAATCGTTTTGCGCGGAAGCAGCAGCGCCGTGCCACCGGAGGGCTGGATGGGGGGCGTGTCAGCGGGGGACTTCAATCATTACCTCGGTAGTATCTGTCGGTACGGCATCGTCGGCTGTCAGGGTTACCTTTGCCCCGCCCCAACGATCTGAAAAACCGTATTTTAACGAAATAATCAGGACTGCGATAATCAACGTGATCGCCAACAGGATCCATGGGCTTTGGATGTCTCTCCGATGCGAGGGTGTACGCCAGGGGGATTTGTCGAAACTGATTCTCTCCTTTCGATCGGAATCCTTTTTCGGATCGTAATAAAGAGGCGTGTAGTTGAACGACCGTGGCCTGATTTTACGCCCTAAGAGATTGCCCAACAACATTGGTCACTCCTTCCCGTTGCAACGAAGCGCCAGCTCGGCGATAAATGCGTCGATGAATGGGTTCGGTTGAATGGGACTGTTGTTAACCATGACAACAAAAGCCAGCTTCGGTTCGCCGTTCTGCAGAATGTAGCCCGCCAGACTGCGGTTTCGTGATACGCTGCCGGTCTTGGCAATAACGAGATCTTTTACATCCTCCAGCCTGTCCTCAAGTGTACTGTAAAGTTCTCCAGGCTTTACAAACAACCCTGTCCATCGATCTCCCCAGCGGTTTTTCGCTTCGATCAGCAGATCGAGCAGGGTCATGGCGGTCAGATTGTTCGCTCGCGCCATACCGCAGGCATCCACAGCCCGCAGGCCGCGAGGGTCTACTTCCAGCGAATCGAGCGCTTCGGGCCAGAGCGGTTCTGCGGGGCGTACACCACGTATCACGGAGTTGGCCGTTGCCGCGATCTGTTCCGCCCAGCCGTTACTCGAGACAGCCAGCATCGATTTCAACACACTGTCGAGGGGAGCGCTCCGCAGTGAGAGGATCTCCCGGAAACTCTCGACGCTGAATCCCTCCGCTTTAATGACACGGGTGCTGTCGCCACCCTCGATACCCGCTTTTCTCAGGCTGATCCTGAACGCATCCACAGCGAGGATACGCGGGTCGGGCACAGCCAGGTAACCCGCTTTGTTCATTCCTGGCCAGAGCGGGTCGCCGAGCCATTCCGGGGGAGTTTCCGGATTCGGAGACCACGAGCTCTCTGCAGGTAATTCGAGGGGTCGTACACGTCCAGCAGTGAAGTCTTCGCTCCACATCCTTTTATCCGGCCAAAGCCCGAACGTTAACGTATCGCCAAGCATCCCCGCCCACGAGGTGACCACCCCATCATTCCACATCAACTGGCTTATCACTGGGGCGTACCGGTAAATCAGGTCGCCCGCTTCCCACCCTCCGGGGGTGAACAGGTCGCCAACTCCAACAAGGTTCCCTTCGATTCGCTGTATCCCTTGTTCCGAAAGATGTTTTGCGGCCTCATCAAACCGTCTCCAAGGCCAGTCCGAGTAGGGAAAATCACCGGAGAGCGAGGGGTCCCAGCCACCCAGAAGGATCAGGTCGCCCTTGAGTACGCCATCCTCGATGGGTCCGCTGGCAAGGATCCGGGTCTCCCATCGGTAGTCCGGGGGAAGCCGAAGCAGAACGTCCGCGGTGAGCCCCAGTTTCTGGACGGAAACGGGCACCATCAGGCGGCTGGCATCGTGAAGGAAAAGGTTTTTGCCGTTCATGTTGGAGATAGCGATCGCCACCGTGGCTCCCTGTGATTCCAGGGAATCGATGATCGCCCGTTCCGCCAGAGCGGCGATGGCCCGGGTATTGCCCACCGATGTCCTCTCGGGCCGAAGCGCTCCACTTTGGCTCGCGCAACCCACGACAAAAACGGAGAAAAGCGTCAGTGCAGTCAATAATCTCGTCATGCGTGGACCCATTATTGCTGAAACCAAAGCCCTGTCCTCCACGTCTGTCAGGACCCCAATATAGGCACCCCAGTTTCATCCTGTGGCGACCGACGGACGTTTCAACTGACCCCGCGTGTCTGCCAACACCGTGAAATCAACGTTGTACAGAACCATTAGACGCCCTATTTTCGTTATGAAGCAGAAGAATAAAGTTGAAAAAACAGTCTTGATTATACGATGAATCCGCCTGAAAGCGAAAACAGCGACCAACCGCACTGATTGTGGATGATGAGTACGATGTGCGCGAAATACTGTCCGAGGCGTTGAAAACCTATAAGTTTGATATCATTCTTGCTGCTGACGGCGAGGAGGCATGGGATCTCTTCCAGAAGAACGATCCGCATCTGATTATCTCAGATACTTACATGCTGAAGAAAAATGGTCTTATGTTATTAAAACAGATCAAATGAGGTGGCTCCGCGCCGGACGGTGATTCTGATGACGGGATATCAGCATTACAAACAACTGATCGAAACCGAGGCGCACCCACCGGACGGGTTTCTCAATAAACCGTTTCGTATCGAAGACCTTTACGCAATAATCACCGAGGCAATCATGAACGCCAGCTATCGAGCCGGGTAGGGGGATTGTTACTGAACGTCAACAAGGAGTATCAGTATGCCATCTGAAGCGAATGCCGGACTGAAAACAGAAGGGCAGATCCCCGGTCTCTCGATCCGTGATATGATCTCCCTGGCGACCCGCCAGCTCAGCGCCTCTTCACGACCGGTCGACAACGGCTTTTGCATCGCTATTCGCAACTACTCGACCAACCAGTCGATCAATGTCAACCTCACGAAATCCGATGTGGGGCTTGGCACCAACCTGAAGATCGAGATCGAAAAGTTGAAAGAGAGCGAAAAGATCGCTGTCGTCAATCTTCTCAACATCGAGCACCTTTACGTGACCTGGGAATCGAAGGGGATGATCTCGTTCTGCTATGCGGGAGATGGCCGTTTCAAACTGGTCAACGTTACGACGGAATCAGGGGTCAACGTCCTTGAAGACATTGACCGGCGAACCCGTCCGCAGAAAGACGAAGAGATGAGCGAATCCCAGCGTCGCGCCCAGAGTCAACGACGCATTTTCTACCATATTGGCACACTCTTCGACCGTGTCGTTGCCCACGACCCGACCAAACCGCTCGAAGGTTCCGTCGAAGCCGAGGCCGGACCTGCTCCGCCCGAAGAAGAGCCCATGGTCTGACGAGGCCACGAATCGCTTCCACCAAAAGGTTCTACCGGGAGAAAACATGCCGGCCGAAAAAGCCCGGCCCTGGACATCTGTAACTTTCACCGGCGACAATGCCACGCTGGAAATCATCTCCGGGTTTCTCGACGATGAACTGACCGAAGGCGCCGTCCTGGAGGGGAGCCTGCTCCACGTGTTTCTCGATCCGAAGCACGACCCCCTCGAAATTCTCATCCTACTCCAGCGATTTGCCGACAACCTCGTCCACGAAGGCCTTCTCGATTCACAGACGCTGTCGCTTGAGGAGGTGGAACATGTCGATTGGGTCGCGCGGTGGCGTGCCCGATTGGGAGCCGTTCGCGTCGGGGAGCGGTTTGTTGTTGTCCCACCAGATATTGAAGCAGAGACGAAGGCGGGTGACATCGTCCTTCGCCTTGAACCGCGCATGGCGTTCGGCACGGGGGAGCACCCGACAACACGCATGGCTTTGGAACTCCTCGAGTCGATTGTTCCTGAAGGCGGAGTGGTGCTCGACATGGGTTGCGGAAACGGCATTCTCGCCATCGGCGCACTCCTGCGGGGAGCAGGAGAAGCCGTCGCGGTCGACCACGAGGAAGAGTCTGTCAAAGAAACCAGCGAGAATGCGGACCTGCATGGCGTCGGAAAACATATTCATGTCATCCGCGGCGATGCGACCACCTTCACCGCTCACCTGAAGGCAGATCTTCTCCTCGCCAACATCTTCCTGACACCAATCCTCCGCGGACTCGACAACTGGCTTTCGATGCTCCGCCCCGGTGGTTGGGCAGTGCTGACAGGTGTCCGCCTTGACGAAGAGGGTCCCATTCTGCTCAAGGAATGCACTCTACGGGGGTTTGCGGTGGACAAAACGCTGGATGAGGACGGGTGGATGGCTGTTCGTCTTCGTTATGCCAAGGGTTGAACGGGACACCGATTATCGCCTATTTTCCGTTGGCATCGCGTGGTGCCGCAAACGACCATCAATTGGCGAGGTTCCTCCCTCCTTCTTGCGACCATTCTGAACGTCCCGTGAATTCGCGGGCCTCACAACAGTCCCTACAAGGAGACCGCATGCGTATCGACGGCGTACTTCGTCGCCTGCTTGCGTTCGGCATGTTGATCTCGCTTTCTCTGATCTCCGGATGCGACAACACCGGAGAAGTCGATCCGGTGCGCCATGACTCGCTGGAGGGCATCCAGATAAGCCTTGTGGAAGCCCCGAGCCTTTGGGTCTATGGATCCGACACGTTCCGTAATCTCTCGGTGCGTCTCGACATTGACGAGTCCATGCGGGATGCCGTTCTGGTTGGCGAAGTGCCGTCACCCGCGGTGTGGGTTCGAATTGTTCCTTCGGCGGGCGATCCCATCGACATCCAACTGCTCGATGATGGCAGCGCGTTGACCCCCTCCGCCACCGACTCCTTCCTTGCGCCGTCGTCCGGTGATCTCGTCGCCCATGACTTCCTCTACACGGTGCGGCTGAACAGCGGCTTTGCGGCAACTGAAGGGGAATTCGACTTCGAGTTCGTAGCAGCAGGCGCTGACTCCGGAGACACCACTTACAACGCCGTCGCCTCCCAATTGGAAGCCGTGACGTTAAACGCACACGTTACCGTCGCAGTCAACCGCCCACCCATCCTTGATGGAGAAGGCAGCTCGCTTCCCGATTCCCTTTATTCGGGTTTTGACACCCAACTCTGGTCACTGCTCGCCACAGATCCTGACGCCGCCGGTGGCGATATTGTTACCGACGTCAACCTGCAGGTGTTGCGCAACGACGTTGTGCTGCGCAACCTGATCCTGACAGACAGCGGAAACAACCTGTGGACACTCCGGACGGACAGCTCATTCAATTCCGGCATTGCCACAGGGGACGTGTTATTCAGGTTTATGGCGACGGACCGCTTTGGCGAGACCTCTCTTCCACTCGATACTACTGTCTGGATCGAAAACACCGCTCCGGTTCTTTCCGACGCGGTGGCTCCGGATTCCGTTTTCATCCCCTCCGTCGGCGCTGACGATAACACGTACACGCTCTCGGTTCGGGTCAGCGATTCACAGGGCCCGGGGGACCTGAGCCTGGTCTACTACACCGTGGAAGATCCCCATGGCGTCGTTTCCGAAGAGCCGGATTTCATCTTTGCTGATAACGGGATTCTGCCCGACGAGGTTGCGGGTGACGGAATCTGGACAACGGGCATTTCCGTTTCCAGCGGAAACGTCAACACGGGAACATGGATATTCCGTTTTTACGGCAAGGACCGCGCAGGAAACATCAGTGATCCGGTTGAGGTCCCCATCGTGATGGAGCATACACCATGAATTCACCGCACCGCTTACTGATCGCATGGTTGACGCTGACGCTCCCCATGATGGCTGCATTTGCCGGATCGAACCGTGCTGTCGCCGGTTCTCCCGACAACTGGAAACTGACTCCTCGCCAGACTGAAGCGGGAACCGGACCCACACAACCCCCATCGAACATCATCGTTGACCTGAAAATCGGTCTCAGCGCTCTCTGGGTCGGTTCCGGAGACGGGATTGGCCGCTACATCCCGTCCATCACATCAACCAATCCAGCGTCAGGGTCCTGGTTCCACGCCACAAGTGCGGAGGGAGTCGGACGAGGCAGCACTGCCGGGTTGGCCGTTGGAAGCGTTTTCGGCTTCGGCGATGTTGTCTGGGCCTCCACGGCGTTCGACTCAACCATCGAGGGGGAATCATATCAGGTGGGTGGAGGAGTCGGGTACAGCCTGGATCGTGGGGCAACGTGGACCTGGTTTCCGCAACCAGTCGACGCGGACACAGTGGCCTCCTATGAACCGACGACCACCGCCATCCTGAACGTCACCTTTGACATTGCCATCCAGGGTTCGCGTGTCTGGATCGCGAGCTTTGGCGGAGGTCTCCGATATTACGACATGACCGCGGTGTCGCCCGAGTGGATCGTTCGCCCTCCGGACAACCTTCCCTTTGACGCAGCCGCTTACCGCAACCACCTGGCCGTCAGCGTCACCGCCAACGACAGCACGCTCTGGGTGGGAACCTCCTCGGGCGTCAATCGCTCTCTTGACGGTGGCGACACCTGGCAACGGTTTTCCTTCTCCGCATCCGACACGAACACGATCAGCGGCAACTGGGTAACGGGTATCACGCTGCAGCCACTGGCAAACGGAAAATTCCGAGTCTGGACGATCACCCGGTCAACGGATGTCTCCGGCGAATACTCCGGGGTCAGCATGAGCGAGGATCTCGGGTTGACCTGGCGGCGTGTGCTGGGGACCCCCGGAGCGCCGATCACCACACACAACATTGCCGTTCATGACAGCGCCGTTTATGTCGCGACCAACAACGGCCTTTATAAAACGGCGGACGCGGGAAAGTCATGGGGCCTCTTTGGTCCGGTTTACGATCCCGTGACCCATGACCGCACCTACCTGTCGGAGATCTACGCGGTCGCCCTGGATGACACCTACCTGTGGATGGGAGGAGTGGAGGGTTTGGCGGGGAGCAGCGATGACGGCAACTCGTGGCGTCTGCTGCGAAAGGCCGCCCCGGTTGGTGGAGCGGGAGAACCACAGACCTATGCCTATCCGAACCCCTTCTCGCCTTCGCGTCACGGCGTCGTCCGGATGCGGTACAACCTTCCACGTGCTGGGCAGGTGACTGTTGAAATTTACGATTTTGCTCTCGAACTGTTGATTCGCCCGCTGAAAGACGAGTGGCTTCCGGCGGGTGATCACGATGCCGTTTGGGATGGGCGCGGACCTGGAGGAAAAACGATTGCCAACGGTGTCTACTTCTTCCGTGTTATCACGGACAACCGCGAGAGCTGGAACAAAATCATGGTATTGGATTAGGGAGACCGCAACATGACGACATCCAGTTCCGCCCGGATCGCGGCATCTCTGATCGCTGTCCTGCTCCTGATTCCCGGCGCCCTTCATGCGGAAGGCTATGCGGGTTCCGCCGGGGCGTTCCTGCGCATGGGAGCCGGTCCAGCGGCGCTCGCCACGGGTGACGCCGGGGTGGCGCGTGCCTTCGGTGCCGAACAGGCAAATTACAATCCGGCGGGCTTACCGTTCGCTCCCGGAAACGAGATCTGGTTTTCCTGGCACAAGCTTTCCCTTGACCGGAAACTTGTGCACATCGGCGCCCTTTACCAGGTGAAAAGCATTGCCCTGTGGGGCGGCCCCGTTCGGCCGGTTGTACTCGTCGAGGACAAAGCCGGCGGGATGAAACGGCTGGTATACCCAAACGAAACACGGGCGCGGGGAATTCGGACAATCCGCCCGGACGACTACCTTGAAACGCTCGCTGACGCCGCGCTGACATTGGCGGGAACAAACGAAACGCCTACCCAACCCCTGACGCTTGTTCTGGAAGAGGGTCCGGTCGACGCCGGTTCGCTGGCACCGCTGGTTCGTGAAACCACCGAGATCGCCAAGCAGAATCACCTCGTTGATCGCATGGCTGTTCTTGACGCTCTGCGCGAACGTTATCAGCGAATCCAGGAACGCCCCGCCGCCGTTTCTTTGAACTGGACGCACGCCGGTACCGACAACATCGATTCCCGCGACTATGACGGCAACCTGATTGGGTCCTTTGGCTGGTATGAGAACCGATTTTCGCTCGCATTCGGGTTGCGCATCCATCATGCGGTCAGCGTGGGGGTCAGCGCAGGCGTGCTCTACGCGCTGGTGCCCGACCTGCTCGAAAGCGGATCATTGACCTCGACGACGTTCATCGCAGATGCCGGCGTACAGATCCGGCCATTCCACGACCGCATGATGCCTGCAAGGTTGGAGACGTTGACACTGGGTGTGGCAGCGTTCGGACTTGGTGCGAAGAACACCTGGAACACGACGGGATACTGGAGCCAGGGAACCACGAAGAACGACAACTATCCCAACCGATACCGTTTCGGCGCAGCCTGGAAACCTGTCGAGGGGGTCGCGATCTACTCCGATGTCGAGACGGATCTGAAGAATCTTGCGCAGTTGAAATCCGGCGTGGAACTGACATTGATTCAATCAAACAGTTCATCCGGCGGCTTGATGGGGTTTTCCTCCAACACTCTTCCCGGGGTGATGCTGCGTGCAGGACTCGACCGTGACCGGCCGACCTTCGGTCTTGGGCTCGAGCTGAAGCTTCATGACCTCGGCGTTACCAGACTCGATTACGCGTATGTTTCGGAGACCATTTCTCCGGAAGCGACCCAGGTCATCTCCTGGAGATTTCAATTGATGCACTGAATTGGATGCCAATCATGCAACGTCTTGCCGTTTTCATTACGCTTCTCCTCGCCGCGAGTGATGCGTTCGCGAGACCCGGATCAACGTGGCTGGAGGTCGGCCCCGGAGCACGCGCCGCCGCGCTGGCCGAGGCAGTTGTCGCTTCGCCGGACGGCCCCTCCGGAGCGTGGTGGAATCCCGCCGGTGCCGGCGCCGACGGCGGGGGGATCGAGCTGATGCATGCCAACTGGTGGGTGGACGGCACAACCGCCCAGCACATCGCGACAACCTTCCTTACCGGAAAAGTCGGGTGGGGGGTAAGCGTGCATCACGTTGGCGTTTCGAACCTGGAATTTCGAGACGGCCCCTCATCGACGCCAATCGACTATTTTGATGCCCGCGATTTCGCACTGGGCGCCACCGTTTCTGCTCCTCTGTACAGGGAAATTCGCGCCGGGTTCAGCATTCGCTATCTCTCCGAAGATATCTACACCTACCATTCCAACGGCTGGTCTTTGGATGCCGGACTTTTGTGGCCTGATGCGGTTTCCAGAGCCCTTGACCTCGGCGCGGCAGTCCGCCATCTTGGCAACGTCGAAGGGTCGGGCGGGACAAGCAGCGATCTGCCAACAACCGTTTCCGCCGGGATCCGTTTGCGTTTGCCGCTGCAGATGGAAACCCCACTCGCGCTGCTTGTCGAAATCGCGAAAGTGAGCGATCTGGACCCAAGCGTACGGATCGGCGCGGAGCTGCGTCTCCTTGGCGCGATGGATTTGCGTGCAGGATGGAGAAACGGCTACGAGGGACAGTCGCTCTCGGCGGGGTTCGGGCTCACCTGGCGCCACTGGGGACTCGATTTCGGCTATTCACCCTTCGTGGATGACCTGGGCAACACCCAGCGGTTTTCGCTGCGAGCCGCCTGGTAGGCCCGTAGCGCGACGAGGGACGGCGTCAATGACGCAATCCCGAAAACATGGTTTCTGTTTTCACTTCACGAGGGGTACATGGCGAAGCATCGGATTGCCTGGCTGCCGGGTGACGGCGTCGGAAAAGACGTGATGGAGTGCGCTCGACTCGTTCTCGACGCATTGAAATTCGACGCGGAATACATCCACGGTGACATCGGTTGGGAATTCTGGAAGAGTGAGGGCAACCCGTTGCCCGATCGCACGCTGGAGATTTTGAAGAGCACGGAATGTGCCCTTTTCGGCGCGATCACCTCGAAGCCCCGCGACGAGGCGGCGGAGGAGCTTGACCCCGCTTTGCGCGACAAAGGCTATGTCTATTTCAGCCCGATCGTCCGTCTTCGCCAGGAGTTCAACCTCCACACAAACCTGCGCCCCTGCAAGGCCTATCCGGGCAATCCCCTGAATTACAAAGAGGGGATCGACCTGGTGATCTTTCGCGAAAACACGGAGGGACTGTACGTCGGTGTGGAATTTCATCCGGTACCCGGCGAGGTGATCGACACGATGGCCAAGTACCAGCCGAAAGCCAAACGTTTTCAAAAGGTTGCAGGGAAAGACATGGCGATATCCTGCCGAATTATGACCCGTTCGGCCTGCCGCAACATCGTCACCCAGGCGTTTGAATACGCAAAGAAAAACGGGCGTAAATCGGTCACTGTCGTGGATAAGCCCAACGTGCTGCGGGAGACCGGGGGGCTGATGGTCCGCACCGCCCGCGAAGTGGCAAAAAACTATCCCGGCATCAAGTTGTGGGAAACGAATATCGACGCGCAGACGATGTGGCTTTTAAAAAACCCCTTCGATTACGATGTCCTTGTCGCCGAGAACATGTTCGGCGACATTATCAGCGATCTGGCCGCGCAACTTGTTGGCGGTCTTGGGTTTGCCGCGTCAGGGAACATTGGCGACAACTACGCGGTGTTTGAACCGACGCATGGCAGCGCTCCGAAATATGCCGGTCAGTACAAGGTGAATCCCTTGGCGATGATCATCACAACCGGGCTGATGCTGGATTGGTTGAGCGAAAAAGAGCTGGCAAAAAAGCTTGATGCTGCCGTTGCAAAAACCATTGCGGATGGCAAGGCCCGCACGTACGATATGGGGGGCAACAACACCAGCCTTGAAGTTGCCGAGGAGATCGTACGCAACCTTTAATTAAAGCTGGAGCGGATGAGAAGCCACTTCCTTAAGAGGCAATTTCTGAAAACTCTTTTCCCGGGACGAATTCGGGCCAGTGCCCGTATGCCCCGGGTTTCTTATTCACGGGCGACCATTATACTCAAAATGTTTTCTACTGTTGCAAAACTGATAATCACTGTTCTGGCAACCACCCTGTTTATCTCCTGTGGTTTATTCACGACTCGCGACCCCGCCTCGCCTGCAGATACAACCCCTTCCGCAGACTTGGCGCTATCCTCCGATGAGGCTCTAACTCAGCTAACTGCGGCGATTTCACTGCACGATCCCAACCTTTACCTGAGCGTAATTACGGACTCTTTCAGCTATGAATGCACGCCCCAGGCATACGCCGCTGGAGCCACCTATTTTGCCGGGTGGTCATTTAACCAAGAGAGTAACTTTATACGAACCCTGCTCTCTTTAAGCCTGATTCCCGCTGATTCGCTTGCCTCGTTGACCCTCGAAACCATCCAGCAACAAGAAGCAGCGGACTCAACAGTCACCTATCAGGGGTACCAGCTTGAAGTACATACCGTGCGCTCTGGCCTACCCGTTGTGTACGAGGGAATCGCGTTGTTTGTCGTCGTGCGTGACGTAGATGGAGGATGGCGCATTCGACGGTGGAAGGACGATGTCAGTGGAGAAGTGCCGACAATGAGCCAGCTGAGAGCGAGTTTATAATTGCCATAATTTGATAAATGCAAATAGGTAGATATGATCAACCATCAGATAAACAAGAAGCAAAGTCAATCAAAATAGCATTGTTTGCTTATAGCCCCAATGACAGATTTCTGGGGTTGATTTTCTGATGGGTGTTAGCTTTGTACAACGGGCCTGAGTGTGGAGCTGTATGGGTGATCGGCGAGACAGGAGAGTGCTGAGTGGGGCCTTACGGTCCTGTTCCGCTGTGAGAAAGACGCCACGGTTTCCGTTGGGCGCTCTTCTCCTGCTCTTCGCATTGATCACGATAGCGGGTTGTTTGAACCCATTTGCACCCGAGGAAGCCGGCCTGTCCTCCGACATCTGGGACGAGCAGAATACGGTGGGCGGCCTCATGCGAAACTTTCGCACCAGCTACACATTAAAGGACAGCCTCCGGTATGCAGACTTGATCGCGGACGAATTTGTCTTTGAATTCTTCGACCCGAATCTTGGCCGGTATGACCAATGGTACCGCGACACGGAATTGCGCACGACCGGCGGCCTGATGCGCTATGTCGACCGTTTGGACCTTCGCTGGGGGCCACTTTCAGCGGAATTGGACAGCTTTTCCCGGGCGGATACAACTGTGGAATTCACTGTCAATTTTTCATTAACAGCGGGTGATATCGCCGCGGTTTCCGGTTTTGCACGTTTCCAGGCGAGGGCAGAACAGGATGGCCGTTTCCGGTTGGTGCTTTGGCGGGATGATTTCTAATGATGCGCCCCGTATCTCGCCGCCCGGCCCCGGAAATCCGGCCTCCCCTGGTACTTTCTGTTATCGCCACCCTGCTCCTTGTGGTGACGGTAGCGGTGCGTTTCTCCATCCCTGTCAATTTGCCAACTTCAAACGGACCCGATATCGTCGAGGAACCCTATCCGGACACCCATATTGTCCCACCCGAGCCACTTGAAAGAACGGATGCCCCGCGCATTGCGCTGGTTATTGATGACCTCGGAAACCGCTGGGACAATGACATTGTGCGGGGTCTGCTGACGTTGGACATCCCACTGACACTCGGTGTGATCCCCGGCCTTGTCTACAGCGATCGTATTGCAAAGGCGGCGCACGACCACGGCGAACTGGTCATCGCACATGTGCCGATGAAACCTTTGCATGGTGGTGTTGGGCTGGGAATACCCGTTATCTACCCGAAAGCCTCGCGCACGCAGGTGGAAGAGGCGCTGAATTCTGCATTGCGTTTGCCTTATGCGAAGGGCATGAACAATCACATGGGCTCGGCTGCAACTCAGGATTTGGAAACGATGAGCCTGGTTGCACGGACCTGCAGGACGAACGGGTGGTTCATTTTGGATAGCATCACCCACGCCTCCAGTGTACTTTATGCTGTTGCGCTTCAGGAGGGTGTCCCTGCCGCCCGCAGGGATGTTTTCCTGGACCACGAAAAGGGTGTCACATCGATAAGGGCGGAGTTGGCCAAGGCCGAGCAGTTGGCCCGAGCGCACTCCCGTCCAATCGTCGTCATCGGCCACCCCCGCCCGGAAACCTGGGAGGTGTTGCATAGCGAGATTCCCGGGATGCTGGCGCGCGGTGTCCGTTTCGTCCCGCTGACGAAGGCCCTGCGAACAGGTGGCGGACGGGAGCAAGCTTTTGAAAGGACGGTAAAACCATGATCAGGCTGTCGTTGCATCTGAATCCCCTGGTTGCCCTGCGTAGAATCGGCGGCGAAGACGCCGTGGATCTTCTGCGGGGTGCCGTTGCAGCGGATCTGGCAGGCGTAGATGGGATCGCCTGTCGTCTCGACGAACATGGATTTGTCACCGTTCGCGATGTGGCAACGGTTCGTTCTGCGATTGACGCCCACCTTACCGTCGAGGTTGAATCTTTTGAAGGCGCTGTTCTTCATGCACTTGAAGTCAAACCGGACCAGGTGACATTTGTTCCACCGGTGGAGGTTGAAGACGGAGCGGGGCTCGATGTTTCCGCTTACGCTACGGAATTGAGGGAATCCGTCCGCACACTCCACGCTTCTGGGGTCGAGGCAAGCGTCCTGGTAGCACCGAACATTTCCCTGTTAAAAGAGGTCCGCCGCCTCGAATTCGACTATGTCACGCTGAACTCCACCCGTCTGGCGCGCGCATCAACCCCAGCGGAGGCAATTGAAGCATTCGAGGAGTTCGAGACCGCCGCACTGGGGGCATCCCGCCTTGGTTTGCGAGTTCTTGCCCAGGGATCCCTTGACGCACGAAATGCTGGATTGCTCGCCGGACTGGGAACGGTCGAGGAGGTTTTCCTCGACCACCGTCTCTACGCCCGGGCATTTCTGATCGGGCTCGACAGGGCGATCGCCGAGGTGCGGGAAGCCACTCATCGCCAGGGCGTGCGAGGCATTTGATGTTTGCATTTCGGTCACGCCGGACGGCATCAGTAGCCCTCCTGGTTTCCTTTTCTCTCGGCTGGACCTCCTGTCAGGGACCTGCCGGGCCGGATGGCAAAGACGCCCCGTATTTGGACACCGTCTCCCCCGAGGTACGGCTGATTTCGCCGATAGCGAACGCACGGGTCTTCACCGACACCCTCACCCTTCAAGCCGATTTTCCTGATGGTGGAGACGACGTTGTGCGCCTCGAGTTTTTGGTGAACGGATCCTCGGATCTCGGCTATGACAGCATGGTTGTCTACCCTCCTGCAACTTCCTGTACGGTGGATTTGCACGCCGCTGGAATTGCTTATGGCACGGTCTTGTTGGGCGCCGTGGCGAGCGATGGTGAGGGCAATGTGGGGCAGAGTGGATTCCGGCTCATCAACTACCTCGTTCCCGGTCAACCGTTTCGTCTCGAGGCGTGGCGTGTGCGGGGAACTGGGGCAACCTTGCGTGTGCCGGAAACCACGACCTATGTCAAATCCACAGACATTGTTGCTCTGGACGTTTATTCACTGGCCTTTCGTTTTCCCGTTCCCTTTAACGCCACCCTCGACAGCGTCGAAATCAACCTGACCCAATCTTTGAATCCGCTTCCGCTGGGACCGCTCTACCTGACGCTTCATCCGGTCGTTGCGGACTCCCCGGGCGTTGCCCTCGATACGTTTACCTTTGAACCGGACTTTTTCGATCTGAACCATCCGCTCGCGTTGGATCTCTCTTCCTGGCGCGGCGACTCCACGGCGTGGCTCCTGGCACAAGATTATTTCATCGCGCTGGGAGCGCCCGATTCATTGAGCCGGGACCCTCGTGGGATCGATTTCCGAATGACCACGAGGGTGGCGGAGCACCCTCAGCCCGAATGGGGCGAACTGTGGATCGGGTCTCGCGATGCGCAGGGAGTGGAGCATTGGCATCGCAGCGTGTCGCTTGACACAACAACTTTCTTTTACCCGCAGATGACGGTCATTCTCGGCCAGGTGGATGAACCATGAAGCCTAATACTGGTATACGCATGAACAGAAACGATACGCATAAAGTGAAGAAACGCGGTGCCTTCACGGCGTGTTCAAGAATCGGGCTGGCATCGTTTTTTCTGCTTTCCATCGCCTCGTTCGTGATTGGTTGCCGTGGCAACCAAGGACCGGCGGGGCAGGACGGTGCCTCCTTCGATACGGTTCCGCCGTCGATCACGCTGCTCGAACCCGCTTACGGTGACACCCTGCAGGATACCTTGCGTGTTTCCGTTCGTGCTGAGGACAACGTTGGAATCGACGAGGTGGCTTTCTTCCTGGACGGCAGCGACCAGTTGAACGATTCCACGTGGGCGTTCCTGACAGATCCCCCTTATGTCTGGACATACGATCTGTTTGAAATGGGGATTGAGGCCGGATTCCACACGGTTATGGTCCGCGCCTATGACACCGAGCGTAATCACTCGGACACTCCGTCCGTTCTTGTTTACGTGCTGGGATTGCCACCCCTCGGTCCGAACGTTCTGACTCCGGCCGTCTTCGACAGTCTTCTACTCCGCCCCCTGCCAACGCGCAGGCAGCCTGACCCTCTGCTGACCGCGGACACACTCCTGTTTGCACGGTTCAGCCCTGAAAGGAATTGCAGAATCGATTCCGTGAGGATCTGGTTGGACAGCATTCCCGATGTAGCCATGCATTATGACAGCCCTCTTCGTATTGGAATCCACCACAGCAACGGTGTTTACCCGACGGACACGGTGACAACCATGCTGATGCCCACGGAAGGTTTATCGAGCTATGGCTGGCATTCGGTCAAACCGGCGGTGCAGGTGCTTTTCGACAGAGACGACCGTTTCCATATCACCGTCAGCGTTGAGGATCCTTCCGACACCACCAGCATGGCGATCGGCGAAACCCTGGTGCCTGCATTCACCTTCGCCACGGAAAACCGGTCCGGGTACTATTCACTGGAATTGTCGCCACCAGGCTGGGTCACCTTCCAGGAAACGTTGTCCGACCCGGAACTGGTTCCCGAACTGATAGTCGAGGTGTACGTCTACTATTTACCTTAGGGGCCGCCTGTTCGACGTTTTTCGGATGGTATCGCAGGTTCCGCAAAAGCTTCTCCCGGTATCGCTTGTCGCCCCGACGCTTCGCGCCTATCTTCTGCGAGATCCTGTCCAGTTTTCGTTTCCTTCGCCTGACTTGCTTTAAAGGAGTGTCATCTTTAACCGTTTCGTTCCGGGGAGCTTTAGCCCCGGGCAATCCATAGGGGAGTCCCATGAAGTACCAACATCCCGTTCGCGCCCCACGCGGAACTGAACGCACCAGCAAGGGCTGGATTCAGGAAGCCGCCAAACGCATGCTCCTGCACAACCTGGAACCCGACAATGCTGAGCTCCCGGAACAACTGATCGTCTATGGCGGCCGGGGCAAGGCTGCCCGCACCTGGGAAGATGTGAATCTGATCATCCGTGAACTGGACCGGCTGGAAAATGACGAAACCCTCCTCGTACAGTCGGGACGGCCTGTTGGGGTGTTTACCACCCACGAGGAAGCCCCGCGCGTCCTGATCGCAAACAGCAACCTCGTTCCGCGCTGGGCCACATGGGAGCACTTCGACGAACTGGATAAAAAGGGGTTGATGATGTACGGTCAGATGACCGCCGGGTCGTGGATCTACATCGGCACCCAGGGAATCCTTCAGGGCACCTACGAGACCTTTGCCGCGCTTGCCCGGAAGCATTTCAACCAGAACAGTCTGAAGGGGAAAATCGTCCTCACCGGCGGCCTCGGCGGCATGGGCGGAGCCCAACCCCTGTCGGTAACCTTCAGCGAGGGCGTAGCGATTATCATCGAAGTGGACAAGCACCGGATCGACCGGCGTCTCGAAACAAAATACCTCGACACCTGGACTGACAGCGTCGAGAAAGCCATCGCGCTCGCCCGTGACGCCGCCAAGGCCGGAAAACCCCTTTCGATCGGCCTGCTTGGCAACACCGCGGATGTCCTCCCTGATCTTCTCGACCGTGAATTCATCCCGGACGTCGTCACCGATCAGACCAGCGCTCACGATGAACTGTACGGTTACGTTCCAAACGGTCTGCCCTACGAGGAGGCGCTGAAGCTCCGCGAATCCAATCCCGAAGAGTATAAACGCCGCTCGATGGATGCGATGGTCGTTCATTGCAGGGCGATTGTCGAAATGCAGAAGAAAGGTGCTGTTGCCTTCGATTACGGCAACAACCTTCGCGGCCAGGCGCATCATCACGGCTTCAAGGAGGCTTTTGCCTATCCCGGCTTCGTCCCGGCGTACATCCGCGACCTTTTCTGTGTGGGCAAAGGACCGTTTCGCTGGGTTGCCATCTCGGGCGACCCCAAGGACATCCATGTCACCGACGAAACAATCAAAGAGTTGTTTCCCGAAGATGTCGCATTGCACCGCTGGATTGACATGGCCCACGAAAAGGTCGCCTTTCAGGGACTGCCCAGCCGAATCTGCTGGCTTGGACAGGGAGACCGTGCCAAGGCCGGATTGAAATTCAACGAGTTGGTGCACACGGGAAAAGTCTCCGCACCCATCGTTATTGGCCGTGACCACCTGGATGCTGGATCCGTCGCCAGCCCCAACCGTGAAACGGAAGCGATGAAGGACGGAAGCGACGCTGTTGCTGACTGGCCGATCCTAAATGCGCTTTTGAATACGGCTTCCGGCGCGAGTTGGGTGAGTTTCCACCACGGCGGCGGAGTCGGCATGGGCTACGCCCTTCATGCCGGACAGGTGATTGTCGCGGATGGCAGCGAGAAAGCCGCTGCACGGCTGCTTCGGGTGCTGACCAACGATCCGGGCTCCGGGGTGATGAGACACGCGGAGGCGGGGTACGAACTCGCACTGGAAACCGCACAACGCGAGGGCATCCGCCTCCCACACCAAATCCCACTGGAAGGCAAATAGGATGAACATTCGGCGTGGAGCACCCACCCCACCGCACGGAACGTCGGGCGGCACCCTGAAGGTCGTCACCCAGACCCTGGACCTCGCCACGCAGGGCGGAGGACAAATGATTGATCTGACTCCGGATGCGAGCCGGCTCTTGGCAAGCGCTGGACTGCAGGAAGGTCAGGTGACGATCTTTATTCCTGGCTCCACGGCTTCGGTGACAACCATTGAATTCGAGCCCGGGCTCAAGAAAGATTTTCCAAACGCGCTGGAACACGTCGCGCCCGTGGATGCCGAATACGAACATGACAACACATGGCATGACGGAAACGGCCACAGCCATGTTCGGGCGGCACTGGTTGGCCCTTCGCTGGTCGTTCCGTTCCAAAAAGGGAGACTGCTGCTCGGCACGTGGCAGCAAATCGTTCTCGTTGATTGGGACAATCGGGCCCGGCGGCGGGAAATTGTGTTTCAGTTTATTGGACAGTCATAACCGGCTGTAAACAACTGTTTTTCAGGACGGGCGCCTTGCAGGCATGCCCATCCTTGCACCGGCAGGAGCCAGGGGGTTTCAATCCTTGCCGGGTTTTGTCATTACTTAAAAGGGTTTTGCGTGTATACGGATAACGGAATACAAACGACCAAGCCGCCAGACCTGCTTCCTTCGCGCGCAAATGCCGCAAAACAGCTCGCCGAAAGCCTGTTCGCAAGCGGACCGTTCCATCGCGTCCTCAGCACGCTTGTCGACACGGGAAAAGCCGAATTCGTTCAGGCGCCCGGGTCGCTCCCCGCCTTTGTTGCGGCGTCATTGGTGGTTCAGACAAAACGCCCGGTTCTCTACGCCGCAGCGGACATCCGCAGTGCGGAACGTGTTCGTGACGATCTTCGTTCGTTGCTCGGTTTTGAGCGTGTCGTTCTCCTGCCGCCACGGGTGGCGATCCCCTACGACCCGCTTCACCAGAACCACCGCTTCGACGAACGTGCAGCTGTTTTTGAAAAACTGATTTCCGGGGACGTCGACGTACTGATTGCCCCGCCATCCGCCCTCGTGGAACGGCATGTGGACCTCACCCTTCAAAAAAAACGGATGATCCGTCTCGCCGTCGGCGACGAAATCGACAGTGAAACGCTATCGCTCGTCTTATCCGAAGCGGGAATGTCACGAGAGTCACGTGCCGAAGAACCGGGACACTTTTCGATACGCGGTTCGGTGATTGACCTGTTTCCACCCGCCGCGGAGGACCCTGTCCGCCTGGAACTCTGGGGCGACGAGATCACCGACATGCGCCGGTACGACGCACAGACACAACGGTCCGGCGATAAGATTACTGAAGTTTTATTCTATGCGGGGGAAGCGGGCGAAAAAGGCACACGGGGTATCTGGGAGCTGTTGCCTAAGAACACCATCCATTTCATCGACGATCGCGATGCTCTGCATTCCGAACTCAGTCGCCACAGGGAGGAGATCGAGTATCAGTTCGAGCGCATGCGTGACCTTGAGAAAGACCTCTACACCCCGCGTCCCGACGAGCTGTATCACCGAAGTGAGGCTGTCCTGAAGGCGCTGGACGAATCGCCCGTGGTGATCCATCGCGGCCCTGCATCTTCGGCGGCTGGGGCCGTTGTCTTTGGGGGACAGTCGCATGAAGCCTTCCTCGGGGATTTGAAACGAGTAGTGAACACACTCGTTTCGCTCAAGGGCAAACACTTCGAAACATTCCTGCTCGTCGACCAGGAGTCGCAGGCAGACCGGATGGAAGATCTGCTCGTCGAGCACGATGGCGAGTCCGCTCTCCCCCGCCTTGTGGTGCTTCCTCTTCACGCCGGTTTCACCCTGCAGAACGACAAACTCGCCGTTTTCACCGACCATGAGATTTTCGGCCGCCACAAGCGGACAGGATCATTCCGTCGAAAAGCCCGCAGGGTGGACCCTCGCCTGCTCGACGAACTGAAGAAGGGCGACTTTGTCGTCCACACCGAATTCGGCATCGGGCGCTACCTCGGACTAAAACGAATCCGCGTTGGCGGTGTTGAGCGGGACAACCTCCAGATCGAATTCCGTGACGGAGTCAAGGTCTATGTTCGTCTCGATCAGTTCAGCAAGCTTCAGAAATACCAGGGCACGGAGGCCGGCGTGCCGAAGCTGTCGAAGATCGGCGGCGCGGATTGGGATCGAGCTCGAAGAAAAACCCAGTCCGCCGTGGAAGAGATCGCTCAGGACATTCTGAAGATCTACGCAAAACGCCAGGTCGAAGGCGGGTACACCTTTTCCCCGGACACCCCATGGCAACGTGAAATGGAAGCGGCGTTCGATTTCATCGACACGCCCGACCAGGAAGCGGCGCTGGTGGAAATCAAGAAGGACATGGAAAACCCGATGGCAATGGACCGTCTGCTGCTCGGCGATGTCGGTTTTGGAAAAACAGAAGTAGCCATTCGCGGAGCATTCAAGGCAATCCAAGACGGCAAGCAGGTCGCGGTGCTCGTCCCGACGACGATTCTTGCCCAGCAGCATTTCGCCACTTTCAGCGAGCGCCTCCGCCGTTACCCTGTCCACGTGGAGGCGCTCTCCCGGTTTCGTTCACGTAAAGAGCAGAAGGAGATCGTCGCGGGAATCACCTCGGGGAAGGTCGATATCGTCATCGGTACCCACCGCCTGCTTTCGAAAGACATTCAGTTCAAGAACCTCGGCCTGCTGGTCATCGACGAAGAGCATCGTTTCGGGGTCAAGCACAAAGAGGCGATTCGCAAGCTGCGGGCAACCGTGGACGTGCTGACCCTCTCCGCCACCCCGATACCGCGCACCCTTCACATGGCGTTGTCCGGGGCGCGTGACATGTCGATGATCTCGACGCCGCCGATGGATCGCCTCCCGATCGAAACGGAGATTGTCCCCTTCGACACCCACATCATCCGCGAAAGCATTCTGCGGGAGATTGCGAGAGGTGGACAGGTGTACTTCGTGCATAACCGCGTGCAGACGATCCAGGCGACGAAACGGATGCTCGAACGTCTGCTCCCAAACGCGACCTTTGCCATTGCACACGGCCAGATGAAGGAGCATGAGCTAGAAACCGTGATGGACGATTTTCTCCATGAAAAGCACCAGGTTCTGGTTTCCACGATGATCATCGAGTCGGGGCTCGACATTCCAAACGTGAACACGTTGGTTGTCAATCGCGCTGATCGTTTTGGTCTCGCCCAGCTATACCAGCTTCGCGGCCGCATCGGACGGAGTCACCGTCAGGCGTACGCTTACCTGCTGACTCCTCCGCGGATGCTACTACAACCCGATGCCCGACGCCGCCTCGAAACCATCGCCGAACACACCCGCCTCGGCAGCGGTTTTCAAATCGCGATGCGAGACCTTGAGATTCGCGGCGCAGGGAATCTGCTCGGACCGCAACAGAGTGGATTCATCAACGCCGTCGGGTTCGAACTGTACACCCAGATGCTTCAGGAGGCGGTGGCGCGGATCAGTGAACAGGGAGAGGTGTCACTGCCCGAGCTGAAGTCGCAGCGCCGTGACGCAAGAGATGTCCGTGTGGACGCACCGGTGGATGCCGTCCTGCCGCCGGACTACATCCACGAACCCGCAGAGCGGGTTGACCTGTACCGAAGGCTCTCTCGTGCCCAGGAATCCAGCGACGTGCTCGCTCTCCGCGAGGAGCTGCGGGACCGCTTCGGTCCACTGCCCGATGTCGCCGAAAACCTGATTGCGCTGGTGATGGCACAGGCGCTTGCAGCTCATGCGGGTGTGATGAAAATCGACCTGCACCCCGAGGTCGCGTTCCTCAACTTCGCTAATGATTGGGGAGGTGATGATTTCGACACACGGATTGCGGAATTGACCGCCGCCGCCTACAGCTTTGACTATGAACTTCGCGGCACAGGACCCCTCGGGTTGCGGTTGGCCCTCGATCCAACTAGTGATTGGCAGACACGGTGGTCCGTGCTTCACAGGCTGCTCGAAGCGTTGCCGGAAGACCTTCCCGTCATCACCTCAGGAGATGAACCGTGAAAATTCCTGTCCGCATCCTGTCCCCTTTTATTACGGTAACTGTTTTATTTTTATGGGGTTGCGGAAACAACAACAATTCCTCGCCGATCCCTTCCAGCCGGGTAGCGGTGTATGATGGTACTGGCAGCTGGCACGATAGTGCGATTGCCGCGAAAGCGGCCCTTGTCGCCGACAGCCAATTGGTGAATTTTGTTACTGAGGATGATATTCAGGCCTCGCTAAACGACTATGGACTGCTGGTGATGACCGGGGAAGATCCCCGCCAAATTCTTGCTGCGCTCGGCTCCACGGGCCGGTTCCAGATTGAAGACCTCGTGCAACGTGGAGGAGGTTTCATCGGTTTGGGAGTCGGCAGCTACATTGCAGCCGACAGCATTGACTGGCAAGGACAGCCCATTCTGGAAACCCCGGTTGGGCTTTATAGCGGCCTCGCCACCGGCCCCCTGACCACCCTCGCCCCGCCAAGCGGGTACGCAATGGTCTCCGTAACCCTTCATGACAACCGCTTCAACCCAGCGTTGATTCCCTCCCTCCAGGTCGCCTATCGTGAGGGCCCTGCCCTGCTCGTTGACTACCCCTCTGCTTCGGTGATCGGATCGTTTGATTTGATCAGTGAGGTTCCTGCAGCAGTGGCCTTTGAACGCGGCCTGGGACGTGTCGTGCTGTTCGCCGTGAATCCCGAATTTGAGGAAAACAGCAACGCTGATGGCACAAGCTGGGGCTCGGACCTGACTGACCCTGAGTCCGACTGGTTCTGGCTGCAATTTGCCACCGAGTGGTGCCTCCGCCAGATTCAATAGCAGTAATTGTCACGTCAACCGGCTTGATGATTCACAGCAGTTACAGTACACCGAACCCGAAATGCGTTATATGCGCATAAACGAAAAACTTCTGGCGTAAAAGAGATTAGAGCATAAATACCACCTCTCCAGAGACAAAACACACAGCTTGAAATCAAGGCTGATGTTGTTTAGCGTTTTCGTTAAATGGCTGCCCCTTTCGGCGGTCGTTTTTCTTTGAAGTTTCCGCCGGTCAAACCTGTCTCATTCCTGCCTTTTCTGCCTGCCGAGAGATCCAAAATCCGAATGTCGCAACCTTTCCTTCCTCAGCCCGATCGAAGATTTACTTCAACCCACTCCGTCGAACAAACGTCTATCCTCCGTTCATCAGGGCAGTTTCCATAGTCTTGCCTGTGATCTCCATGACCCATCCGGTCGTTCGCGTTTCCTCTCCGCAATAAGTCCCTCGAACCGGCAAGCGTTGCTCTTTTCCTTGCCGGTCAAAACCTTCTCGTGTCTGCCTTGGCCCGTGAATATTGTCTATCTTCCAATCCACGACGTTACTGTGAGGGAAACCCATGCATACGGCAACAAAACGAAGCATTCTGAACCTCCATCTTCTCGTCACCCTCTTTGTCGCCCTGATCTTCGCACTTCCAGGCCGGGGGCTTGCCAAACCAAAGAGTGAAGCAAAAACACTTCTTCAGCACGTCAAATACTTGGCGGACGATGATCGGGAGGGACGTGGAATCGGTACGAAAGGGTTGGATGAAGCTGCGGATTACATCGCCAACCAGTTCAATAAAGACGGCTTAGCGCCTTTGTTTTCAGACGGTTACTTCCAACCGTTCACAATGTCTTGGGGCGTTGATGTCCTGCCGGGATGCAGCATCACGGGTTCGGGCGGAAGCACTCTCGAATACGGGCAGGACTTCACACCGCTTGGTTTTTCCGGAACCGGGACAGTCTCCGCACCCGTGCTTTTCGCAGGATACGGAATCACCGCCTCCGAGTATGGATATGACGACTACGAAGAGCTGGACACTGGGGGTAAAATCGTGGTGATCCTCACCGGCGAACCCGCCGCCGAACGGGAGGCCAGCAAGTTTGCCGGAACCTTTACTACCGACCACAGCACCCTGCGCACCAAGGCGATCAACGCAAAGACCCACGGAGCCGCAGGAATGTTACTTGTGCGGCGGTATACCAACGCCGATTCAGAGGATGTGCTGCCCGAACTTCGTGCTGACGAACCCTACCGCGACGCCGGGATTCCCGTTGTTCAGGTGACACGTGCGGGCTTCGTAAAACTCTTCCCGGACATGAAGCTGGAAAACGCCCAGCGGTCGATTGACCTCAACGAAGCGCCGCGCAGTATGCCCCTTGGAACGGATTCCCTGACAATGGTGATCAACCTCGAGCGCGGCGAAGTGCCTGTATGCAACGTTGGAGCGTTGATTCCCGGCTCCGATGAGGTGATTGTCCTGGGAGCCCATTACGACCATCTTGGCTATGGACAGATCGGGACTAACACCCCGGGTGTGCACGAAGTCCACAACGGCGCAGATGACAACGCGTCGGGAGTTGCGGTGCTGATCGAGGCGGGACGTCTGCTCGCGAAAGCGCACCTCGGACCGACAATCTGGCTGGTCGCCTTCACCGGTGAAGAGGTGGGACTTGTGGGTTCTAATCACTTTGTGAACAACCCACCCGCGCCCCTTAACCGGGTTCATTTCATGTTGAATTTCGACATGGTCGGCCGGATGCAGGACAACAAACTGACCGTATACGGCGTTCACAGCGGGGAGGGCATTGAAGCCGCAGCGAAAAGAGCCAACGAAAACATCGGGCTGGACCTGGCTCCTACCGGCGGGGGCTACGGCGCCTCTGACCAGACGAGTTTTTACGCAAAAGGCATCCCTGTCGCCCACCTCCTCACCGCCCTCCATGCGGACTACCACACTCCAGGCGATGACGTCGAATTCATCAACGCCGAGGGGATGGACAGGGTCCTGAAGTTTGCCGTTTCGTTTACGGAAGAGATTGCGAAGTCCGAGACAATGATTAGTTACGTAAAGGGTGCAGCGCCACAGCAGGGCGAAGGACGTCGTGGCATCCGGGTCTCCTTCGGCATCATCCCCGATTTCAGCCAGCCAGATTCTTTGCGCGGACTCAGACTTCAAGGAGTTCGCGAGGGAACCCCAGCGGCGGCGGCGGGTCTTCAGGCAATGGACATCGTGGTGAAGATGGGAGATGTGATTGTTGACAACATCTATGATTTTACGTTCGCCCTGAAGAAACACATGCCCGGCGACGTTGTCGACGTTGTCTATATCCGCGACGGCGAAGAGCACACAACCCAGGTAACGCTTGCTGAATCGCGTGGACATGGAGGTCCACCTCCGGGCGCAACCGGAGAAAAACACTAACCCCGTATTCTGAGTTGTCCGTCTTTTGCAAACGAGCTCCGGCCTTCGCCGGGGCTCGTTTTTGTATGCCTCCTTCCGCTCCTGTCCACCTGATCTGATCCTGTCGACTGGGTATGCAATAAAAACGCCCGGGAACCTTGTCCCCGGGCGTTGAATTCCGTACCAGAACAGCCTATTGCTTCTGGTATTCCTCGACACGCTCGCTGACGTTATCGTATTCATCGTGTTCGTAGGTCGTGATGAACAGGTTGCCCGAGATCGAGTATTCGACGACCATGTAGAACTCAACCTCTGGATCGGGAAATGTCTCGATGAGGTCAACGATAATCTTGTCGTGGTCGCCGTTGACGGACCAGCTGAAGTTGTCCGTCACGACCGTCACACCATCATCCGAACTCGTGCCCGTGTGTGCACCCGAACCGTCATCGTTGAACACGAGCGCTCCGTTGGGGTCTGGATCCATCGGCGTACCATTCTCGGTGTAACCAACCATGCTCCACGCACCGTAGAGCGCATCGTCAAGTCCGCCCGTCTTCTTGACCAGCAAGACGGTTTCGCCGTCAGGACCAGCATCCATCAGGCTGAGGTTTCCCGCGCTTACGCTATAGTCCATCACCTGGCCGAAGGGGTAGCCATCGGTGTGCGGAAGGACGATCATCTTGCCGTTAGAAGTGGTCCAGTCGAACTCCTGGTCCTTCAACACATCCTGCTGCTGCTGTTCATCGTATTCCATGCCAAGGTAACGTCCAACACCGGATGAAGGATCGAACGACAAGTTCATCTGGGGTCCGGGACCCTGTTGCATATCCGAATTGATTGCACCATACGCAACGAACAGGCCCGCCAGATCGGAGTCGTTTTCGCCGGAGAAACGGTAGAATTTGGTGGCTACTTGAAACATCACTTCTGTCTGGTTCACCTGGTCCCAGTACGACTCCCAGGTTGACCCGATAAGGATCGCACTGCCGCCTGAAAGCTCTTCAAGGCTGAACGGCACAACCTGGCCGATCATCGTGGTCGGGTCAGCCTGGAGGAACTTGTCACCTGAAACGCTCCAGACCAAGGGGTCCGCGGATTCTTGCATCTGTGTTTGCTGGTTTACATCGTCCCACTCTTCGCGACGTTGATACATGATCCCATCATCCGCATTCAGAACCAGCGTCATTTCCAAATAGGGCATGGAATCCGGTTGTGGACCCTCGACAACGTACTGTTCGGACATGATAAACGTGCCCAGGTATTGTGCCGGACGATTGTCTGTAAACTTGATAAAAGTCTGATCCATGGCAGATTCACCATCCGTCTCCGGCACGTGAATCGTCAGATCATCTCCATCGAGAGTGTAGCCGATCTGCATGTCCTGCACGCCGGCAGAGTCGGTGACGGTGACATGAAGCAGGCCCGGGACAACCTCTTCCCAGGCAAGCGTCTCTTCGAGGAGGGTCCTATTACCCATGCCGTCATCTTCCCACATCTTGAAGCTGCCGGTGCCATCATCGTTGAGGAACAACGTTCCTCCCCGTGAGTAGACGACCTCGCTGGTTCCAGACAGAATTCGCGAGACGCGGATACCCTGCCGCGAAGACATGGATGAAGCGTCACCGGTATCCATCGAATAGAGGAACCAGGCTCCGACAAGATCCTCGTTGATTGTTCCGCCGCCGGTGTCGCGCTGAAGAACCATGGTTCCGCCATCCCCCATGGTCATGGTCACCTGGTCGCCCGAGACAGAGTACGACGAAGCAAATCCGGCAATGTTGTTGTAAAGGAGAAGGCCGACGTAACCGCCGTTGGTCGCCCAGGTGAAATTGGTTACTTCTGCGTTGTGCGCGGATGTGTAAGAGCCCGTACCGCCGGAGGAAAGTGCAATCTGGGCGCCCGCCTCGTCTGTGGGGCTGACGACGATCCAGTCTCCAACAAGCGCGGCGTCGCGATCAGAGGCCATCTTGATATAGACTTCCGTATTGCCTGTGTTGATGATCGTAAAACGGTTTCCATTTTCCGTCACCGTATACGACACCGTCTGTTCCGCAGGTTCGCCGGGCCGAGGGTTGCTCATCTGAACGGTAAGCACGCCGTTTTCCGCTGTCCAGAGGAAAGGTTCCACCCAGGTCGTATCTCCGCCTTCATTGTCAAAGTAGATCGAGTAATGAGTCCCGGTTCCATCCCCGTTAACCATGATGCCCGCGTAATAATCGCCGTTCTCCGGTGAATCTGAAGAGCTGTAAAGCACCCAATTTCCCACGAGCGCCTGATCAACCGGCCCGATGACACCATTTTTGTTGTCATCCGGGTTCAGAAGCTGATCGCAAGCCGTAAACATCATCAGCAGTGCAACCATCATCCCCAGGAGAAACCACCACCGTTGCCTGTTCATCTTCTCACCTCTCAGTTTTTGCCTCCCATTGTACAGTTGAGAGGCCTGAAGTTATCGACGGTCAGAGCAGAGGCGCAGAGCCCCTCCATCTCTGTCCATTCCAAGTTTTCGTTATCACGGATTGCGTAAAACGTGGATGCGTCAATTCGGGTTGATCGGCGCAAAAGTCAGCGTTTACCATTGAAATGTCGCACAAAACAATGTGACAAAGATGTGTCCCAAAACACATTACATCCGTTCAGGAATTTCCCGGGAGACAGGAGAGTCCTTTTTAGGAATTGAATTTACCGAAGTTGCAGTCAAATCCGAAAAAATGAGGACATGGTCAGAAGGTACCGGGCCGTCGCCAAAGACGGGAATTGCGTCAATTGCCGGACGACGGTCTTTCTCGCGAATGGCTGAAGCAAGTTGTTCGAGGCGTTTCGCCAGAACTCTGCGGCGCATCAACAGCATCAACCGGGCATAACTCTGCAGGGCGGTTGCCACTCGCAGGTCACACTGGCCGTAAAGACGTTCACGGCGCCCAATGCAGCGGTGATACAGTTCTTCCGCACGGACCAGATCGCCTCTGTCCCGCAGAAGGTTTGCATGACGGAAATCCAGCTCGTCCACAAAGGGGTGCTCTTCACCGTAGCGCTCAACGGTATGGTTTCGTACTCTCAGCAGCAGTCCCTCGGCTTTTGCCACCGACCCGCGGGCCAGCTCGTCGCTGATCCGGCGTAGCACATGCTGCTCCATGCTCGACGCCCGCACAGGTTTTGCAGAATCCTCGGAGCGTACAAGCGCCATGTTGAAATCAACACGGCCAAGCAGGCGTTCCACTCGATCGGCGACAGTATCACGGACCGTTCCGAGAAATCCGGGAATTTCAGCAGCGTGACGAACGCCGGAATCCTGCGCCATTCGTGTCAACAGAGCAGCCCAATCCTCGCGTGTCAGAGCAAGAGCACCCAGAAGCAGAGTTGTTCCGAGAACTACGGAGCCGATAAGCAACGCCATCAAAGAGGTGTGGACAGTGACATTTTCGCTGCCCGAATGAAGAGCCTGTTGAGCATCGGGGCCAACGATCAGGTAAAATCCAAGGAACTGATCGGCGGCCGTACTCTTCCAGGGAGGCACGAGTGCGATGACCAAAAGGAGAAGGGCGGAGACCAACAGTACGACCTGCTGGTGCCGGTTCAGGTGAAAACGCACGGGATCCTTCACCGGAGTGACGATTTCCCGCACCTCAACAAGATCCGTGATCTTCTTCCGCCTTTGCACAGCCATTCTTCCCCTATCCTCAATTATACGAAAGTACGCCAATTTGCATGCTTTCGTGCACCTCTTCTTTTATCGGCCGACCGCCCTGATCACTTCAGACCCGCTGGGGAGGGGGGGATAAAGGACCCCCCTCACCACCGGCTCCGGATGTTGGTGAAGGGGGTTCCAAAGAATCGGCGCAGATTTCCACGCCGTCCACAAGTTCGAAAAACACCCATTTCCGAGCAACTCCCCGCGACTTTTTGGACCTTCGCTCCTGGAGACATCGGAGACTGCTCCCATTCCACCACAATCATAGTTTTCATCATTTCATCAGCCGTTTTCAACGTTGACAGGCATTTGACTATCGCCTACGTTTCCCTATCACCTTCCGGAGGGATCATGGACCCACTTCGATTGAACCGTCGCGACGGCCTGTTGATTACGGTTTGTGTCGTGCTCTTTGCCGCCAGCGTTTTCATCGGCATCTCTTGGTTTGATGACGCAATGCCCGAAGCATCCATCGATTTCAACGTCACACGGTCCGGGGCGGAGCAGATCTCGCTCGCCTGGCTCGACGCTTTGGGCGTTGCTACCCCGGCAGGGGCTCACCACGCGGCGGTTTTCAGCTACGACAACACCGCCAAGGTTTTTCTTGAAAAAGAGCTCGGCCTGACCAAGGCACAGGGGTATTTCGGCGACCCCATCCGCCTCTGGTCATGGCGGCATCGCTGGTTTGTTCCCGGAAAGAAGGAAGAGGTGAGGGTGTTTGTCTCGCCGGACGGAAAGGTGATTTCCGCGAATCACCTTATCGAAGAAGACGCCGAAGGGGCAAACCTTTCGAATGATGAAGCTGAAACGATCGCTACCACGTTTCTAAGCGGAACACTTGGCATCAACACCGATTCTGTCACATTCCGGGACGGCACCCAGGAAAAACGGCCAAACCGAACGGACTGGACATTTACCTGGTACAAAACCGGGTTCTCCCCCGTGGAAGGATCCGAGTACCGTTACGAGGTCACATTGCTCGGCGATCAGATCGGTGGACACCGGGAATACCTGCATGTACCCGAAGCGTGGCAGGCGAGCTATTCAAAACTTCGCAGCTACAATCAACTCGCCGGCTCGGTGGACGGCCTGTTCATGGTGTTGACATTTCTGGCGATCATTGTCGTTTTTGTGCAGAAGTTGCGGTCAAAAGATATCCGCTGGAAAACATCCCTGATCTTCGGCGTCATCACTGCAGCTCTGGTGTACACCAACAATCTCAACAGTCTACCGAACTCCCTCTACTACTACGACACAACGACCTCATGGAGTGGATTCCTGATCCAGGAAATCCTGGTGGGACTGCTGCAGGCTGCGGGCGTTGGAGTGATGATTTCGCTGTTGACCGCGGGTGCGGAATCCATCTATCGCGAAATCCACCCGCAAGCCCCATCGCTCCCATGGATGTTCACACTCCGTGGCCTGCGGACAAAACGCGCCTTCATCAGCATTGTGCTCGGCGTTACGATGACCGCGTTTTTCTTCGCTTACCAGGTGATTTTCTACCTGATCGCCCAGAAATTCGGCGGGTGGAGCCCGGCGGACGTGCCCTATGACAACCTGCTGAACACAGCCATGCCCTGGCTTGCGGTACTGATGATCGGATTCCTGCCCGCTGTCAGCGAAGAGTTCATGAGCCGTATGTTTTCCATTCCCTTCCTGCAGAAACTGTTCAAAGGTCGCTACACCTGGCTTGCGGTGGTCATTCCGGCATTCATTTGGGGGTTCGGTCACGCAACGTACCCGAATCAACCGTTCTGGATTCGCGGCGTTGAGGTGGGGGTGGCAGGCGTCATCGTAGGGGTAATTTTCCTTCGGTTTGGAATCCTGGCAGCTCTGATCTGGCACTATACCGTGGACGCCTTCTATACCGCATTTCTTCTTTTGGGAAGCGGAAATCTGTACTTCGTGCTTACTGCCGCCGTCGGCGCCGGTCTCGTGGCCATTCCGCTGCTGCTGACACTTGCGGCGTACCTGCGCACCGGTACATTCCTTCCCGAAACGGGTCTGACCAATGCGGAGCTGACCCCTGCGGCGTCACCCGAAAGCCAAACAGGGCCGGGGTCTGTCACGGAGGCGAAGGCGGAAACCGTGGCACTGCACCTCGATACGAGTCCCCAGCGTCCACCCCTTTCCACGCTGGTGAGACTTCTGCCAATCGCGGTAATCGCCCTGGCTTTTTTAATACAGCCTGAAGAAAAACCAGGTAACTTCTTGAAATTCAATATAAGCGGTGCCGTTGCCGAACAGACCTTTTCAGACAGCCTGCGTGCCACTGGCTGGGCTGACCCCGACACGATGATTATCCGGGCGACACTCGGCAGCGGAAACCCGGGACCCGCAAGCGAAGAGGCCTGGGCGCTGAAACACCTGCCCACCCTAGCGGCATTCAACGAACGATTCGATACCCTGATGGGTGTTGGACGCTGGACCGTTCGCGCCTGGACACGGGGAAACAGGCTTCGATTCACGGGCCTTGTCCATGGGCGAACGGGCAAAATCGTATCAATGTCAGCACTGCTGCCCGAGGAAATGCCGAGCGATTCACTCTCGGCGGACAGTGCAAGAACACTGATCGAATCCGCGTTAGCCGGCGCAGGTGTTGATGTTTCCCGGCTTACCCTGGCAAACCGGAGTCAGCAAGAGAGACCCTCGAGGCTTGATTACTCTTTCGAATACGAAGCCGCCCCGGACGACCCCCGGGTCCTCGGAGAAGCCCGGCTGCGGTGGAGTGGATCCGTGCAGGGATCGTACGTCTCCATCATGAACACCCCCCATGACAAAGTTCCTGAATCGTGGGAACGCGACAGGACCGCCAATACGGGACTCCGTACTGCAAAACGGGTTGCTGTCTTCCTTTTGCAGGCGTTGCTGGTAGGATACGCCATCATTCTCCTGCTGCTGCGCACACGCAAGGGCATGGTTGACTGGAAGCGGGTGGCGTTGTATGCGCTGGTCCCCACTTTCCTGCACCTGTTGACGTTGCCCGGCATGTTCCATCGTCTTGAGCTGACCTATTTCTTCTCTACACAAGTGCCGTGGAATGTCTTTATCGGAAACGGCATTGTCGAGATGGTGATTGTAGCCATCTTCATCTATGGCCTGTATGTGCTTCTGTTTGCCATTGCGGATGCGTTTTACAAGGGATCTCTCGGTGGCATTGCCCACCCGGCGCGAGATAGTTCGCCCATCGATCTCGTCGCTGCTGCTGTGGCCGCCCTGGGTGTGTTTGGCGTGATCGTTGGAATCAACGGGTGGCTGACCGTTCACTTCCCGTCATCGGCTGTCTTCGACGGATGGGGTGTTCCCGACGTTTTTGGCGGACCGATGCCCGCCCTGGTACTTGCCGGAAGCGGATTTGCCCAGGCGGTGGCCTTTACTGGATTGGCGATGATTGCAGCGCACCTCTGGAGCGGACCTTTTAAGACCCCCCTACTAAGGGTCCTTCTTTTGGTTCTCCTGACCTTCTTGCTGCAGGATCTGAGTGCCGTGGGCTCCGGTGAGACAGTGCTGTCTCTCGTCCTCTCGGCTCTTGTCGTGCTGTCCGGGTGGGGAGTCCTGCGATTCTGGATACGCGGCAGTTCAGCCCGCCTTGCATTAGCTGCGTGGTTGATTGCGTCGCTGCCTGACGCGGTGCAGGGGATTTCGGTCTTTCCTGTTTTCGCAGGAGCCGCATGGTTTGGCATCGTGATCATTCTCGCGATTCCGGCGATATGGATCGCACTTGACATGAGGCGAGCAAGGGCCTGAAGCCCGGCCCACCGTTCTCGCGGGGAGCCCGGTACCGCATCTGACGTTCCGTGCGGCGACCGGGCTCTCGCTATCTTGCCGTCCTATTCAACGACGGGGAGTCGATGGAGAAGAAAGAAGAAACCAGGCCGCTGCTCGACCTGACGCGCGATCAGATGGAAGAGTTGATGATTTCGTTGGGGCGACGCCCGTTCCACGGCAGGCAGATCCACGCCTGGATCCATCGGCGCGCTGTCGGCGAATTCGACAAGATGACCGACCTCGCCAAAGACCTGCGCACTGAGCTTTCCGAACGATTCCGCGTGGGCATGCCGAACATCCTTGAGGCGGTCACCGGTGAAGGGCCGGACACCGCGACAAAGTATCTCTTCGAGCTCGATGACGGCGAACGGGTTGAAGCTGTTTACATCCCCTCCGAGGACCGTGTTACCGTGTGTCTCTCCACGCAGGTGGGTTGCGCCTTTGCCTGCACGTTTTGTGCAACGGGTCTGCTTGGCCTGAAACGGTCAATGACGGCAGGCGAGATCGTCGGCACCTTCCTTGCCGTTCGGGCCAATTCTCCACGCCCTATCACAAATGTCGTTTTCATGGGCATGGGCGAGCCGCTCGCCAATCTGAGTGAAGTGATGAAATCCTGGAACGTCCTGACCGACCCGGATGGCATCGCGCTCTCGAAACGGAAAGTCACAGTTTCCACCGTGGGTCTGCCAAACAAGATCCGTGAACTCGCAGCTTACCCACACCCGCCGAAGCTCGTCTTTTCGATCGCTTCACCGCATGAAGAGGTACGTAAGAAACTTCTGCCGGTGGCGGGCCGTTTTACCCTGCAGGAAAACCACGAAGCGTTGATGGAGTATGCCCAAGCGACGAAACACCGTATTACGGTTGCCCTGCTTGTCGCCAAGGATCTGAACGACGGCGGAGCGGACGTCAAGGCGCTTCATCGCTGGATCGGCGACCTCCCGGTCAAGGTGAACCTGCTCCGCTACAATGAAGCGGCCGGAAACTTCCGACGTGCAGACGAAGAGGCTGTCGAACGGATTGCCGAACAGCTGGCGAACCTTGGACGCACGGTTATCCTGCGCATGAGCCGTGGTCGTGACATCTCCGCGGCTTGCGGCCAACTCGCGGCTCGATCCCTGAACCTCCCCGGCGTCCGGTAATCGAAACGACCTGAAACAGCGAGGGGGCGCCAGTGCCCCCCTCTTTCCACTCCTTCACCAACCCGTTTCCACGGGGCACTATCGCACCAGAACGATCTTGCGTGATTGTGTCTCACCTCTCTGTGTCACCCGTATGAGATAGACACCCGAAGCGATACCATCCAGCGACAGGTCCAGGGAGTTCACGCCAGCGACAATCATCACACTTCGCCGCATCACCTGGCGTCCAAGCAAGTCGAACAGGGCGAGCTCCGCGCTGCCTCCTTCCCGCGTTTGCAACCGCAGACGGATAAAACCGTTGGTGGGGTTTGGCCACACGGAGGACAACGTAAAGAACCTCGGGTTGGCACCCTCTCCCGGCTCCACAACGGCGATCATATCAAGCGCCCGAAGCACCGCCGCTTCAGCATCCACAAGACCCCACCCCAGCGAATTGTCCGGCTGGTTCGCCTGGCTGCTCGTCTCATGAAGGATGCGGATGATGTCCATCGGCAGCAGATTCGGATTCGCCTCAAGCATCAACGCAACCACTCCAGCAACAAGTGGACAGGAAAAAGAGGTACCGCTGCCAGTGACATATTCTGTATCATTCGTCACGGCTGCAATCGCCGTATGCATCCCACGGGCAACAACGTCCGGTTTGATGCGTCCATCCGCGGTCGGCCCTTGCGAACTGAAATAGGCTCTATGGCCGAGTGAATCCACCGCACCAACGGCGAGCACCGAATCTCCATCCGCAGGGGCATTGATCGAGGTATCATTTACCGCGTCTTCTCCGCTTTCATTTCCAGCGGA
>JAZDLX010000207.1:0-15303 GCA_043801585.1 bacterium
CACTCCCGGCTTCATCGGGGATTTCACAGTGGACACGACCCTCTGGGTTCCACTGCACGTCACAGGCCATCCCAGCGAACCGCCGAAACACATCAAGAGCCTCGAGATGGATATGGCATTCGAACCGGACATCAACGGCGCGAATCTGGTGCGTAACGTTACCTCCCAAATTGAAGCGTCCTTCCTGCTTCTGAAATTCTACATGCGTATCGAGCAGGAATTCAGCGATTTTCATCGCGCGAATTAGCATGTTTGTGAGCTGCCTGCGCTGAAAAACTTACAGTAGTGTGTAGCCCGGGGACGCTTCCCCGGAGAAGAAAAGGCCCGGACAGGCATGTCCGGGCTGCTGAACTCAAAGAGCTACCGCCTGCGGCGTCAGGATGAAACACAAATCCAGTTTTACCCATTCATTAATGGTCGTTTTTCTTCGTCAGTTTGTGCGGGCGGATCATGTTCTCCGGTTTCAGCAGGTCGTTCAGCTCCTCTTCCGTCATCAACTCTTTCTCCAGCACCAGGTCGTAGAGGCTGCGGTCAGTTTCGAGGGCCTCCATCGCCAATTTGGTGCAGGTTTCGTACCCCAGCGCCGGGTTCAGCGCGGTCACCAGGCCGATGCTGTTCAACGCCAGCTCGCGGCAACGTTTTTCGTTTGCGGTGATTCCCTCGATGCACCGTGAACGGAGGGTGACCATCGCGTTCGAGAGCATGTCGATGGATTCGAACAGGCTCTGCACGATCACCGGTTCCATCACGTTCAATTCGAGCTGTCCTGCCTCGGCGCCCATCGTCACCGTCAGGTCGTTCCCGATCACCTTGAAGGCCACCTGGTTTACCACTTCCGGGATCACCGGGTTCACCTTGCCGGGCATGATCGACGAACCGGGCTGCATCTTCGGCAGGTTGATCTCTCCGAAACCGGCTCGAGGACCGCTGGAGAGCAGGCGCAGGTCGTTCGAAATTTTCGAGAGTTTCACCGCCATCCGTTTCAGCGCGCTGGAGAACATGACGAAGGCGCCGGTGTCCTGCGTGGCTTCCACGAGGTTCGGGGCGAGTTTCAGGTCGAGTCCGGTCACTGCGCGAAGATGGCGCAGGACTGTGGGTGGGTATTTTGGGTCGGCGTTGATGCCGGTTCCGATGGCGGTGCCGCCCATGTTGATCTCGAGGAACAGGGCGGCGTTCTGCTCCAGCCGGTCGATCTCCTCGGAGAGGGTCGCGGCCCAGGCGTCGAATTCCTGCCCGAGGGTCATCGGCACCGCGTCCTGAAGCTGGGTCCGTCCCATCTTGATGATGTGAGCGAACTCCTCTCCTTTTCTCCGAAAAGCGTCGATCAGTTCACGGAGAACATCAACCAGTTTTCGGCTGCTGGCGATGAGGGCGATCTTCATTGCCGTGGGGTAGGCATCGTTGGTGGACTGCGAGAGGTTGACGTGGCTGTTCGGGTGGCAGTGTTCGTAGTCGCCCTTTTCGTACCCGAGGATTTCGAGGGAGCGGTTCGCGATCACCTCGTTGGCGTTCATGTTGCTGCTCGTGCCGGCGCCGCCCTGGATCAGGTCCACGGTGAAATGGATGTGGAAGCGGCCGCCGATGATCTCCTCGCATGACCGAACGATCGCGTTTTTAATTTTTCCATCGAGCAGGCCGAGATCATGATTTGCCATTGCAGCGGCCTGTTTCACCCGCGCCAGCGCGTTGATCAGGCAGGGGTGATGGAACAGCGGAATACCGCTGATGGCAAAATTCTCCATTGCCCGCAAGGTTTGTACGCCATAATACGCTTCGTAGGGAACCTGCCGTTCCCCGAGCAGGTCATGTTCGGTGCGGGTGCGTCCTGAGATGTATTGTACGGCGGCGTTGACCACCTGGGTGCTGGTCTGGCGCATGCGGCGACTGATGACCCGCGCGATGCTGGAGAGAATGCGCCCCGCGGTTTCCGGATGATCGATGAAAAGGCGCTGGAAATCCTCGCGCGGGATTGTCAGCAGGCTGGTTTTTTCGAGGGCGCGGGCGGAGGTATTGTGGGGGTAGTCGTCCATCAACGACCCCTCGCCGAGAAAATCGCCGGGACCGAAGATTGCGAGACGATTTTCCTCACCGTCCAAGCCGGTCTTGAAAAGTTCCACCTGGCCTTCGCGAATCAGGAAAAGACTGCGGCGGGGTGTGTTTTCCTCGAAAAGCATCTCTTCCGGGGAAACGACACGCTCGATTAACCGCTCAGCGATCCAGCCCAACTCTTCATGGCCAAGGTTGTGAAAAAGCTCGATGCCCGAAATGAACGTATGACGGGTGTTGTCGTCCATGATTCCTCCAGAGCTCCGTCCGGCATCCGCCGGGAGTGGGTAACGTAGCGTTTGTGCAAGCACCGGACAAGTTCAGGACGTGAGATGAAAAGCCCCGCCATGGCTGGCAGGGCTTTGATGATACGGGGTGCGAATCATCCAGTTACCGGCCGATCCCGGTGTTGTCATTGATGTCCCCTGCGTTGACGCCGGTTGTTGCGCCCGAGGAGGATTGCACAAATAGCTCCCGTTCGCGCCATCCGGGTGCATAGAGTTCATCGTGCTTGGTCGAGTGAACGAGCGAATAGAGACTCACATCGTTACGATCGACGAAGACGAAGATGACTCCGCCTTCGAGATGCGGATACTCCCAGATCTGGTACGCGTGAGCTTTTGCGGGTTCGATGCCGTGGTCTTCGATATAATCCGGCGGTCCGTATTTCAAGTAGACACGGCCGCGATCCCGCTTCCACCCGGGTTGTCCCATCACCCTGCCAAAGGATTCGTTTACATAGGCCAACCGTTGCAGGAATTGCTGGCGGAATTCATTTGTCGCCGTGGTTGTGTCCGGGTCAAGTGCGGTGTAGATCTGAGTGAGGAGGATTCGCTGTTTTTGCGGATCGACAATCCTTCGCATCATTTTCTGTTGCGCGATGGGAAGCAGGTACTGGATCGCCTGGAATTCTCTTGCGGCATTGTCATCGCTGGTGGAGTCCGGGTTCAGGCCGGTCCGTTCCATCGCCACCAGGTCCTCCCTGTATTCAAGCCGTTTGATCGCCAGTGGGCGTGATGCAACGGCGGAATCTCCACTCGCTTTGTCGACGATAAGCATTTGCAGTCTGTAGTCTCCGGCTTCGATTCCCGTCAGGTCGATTTCACCCCATACGGACAAGTCGGATTCGGAATTTCGTCCGGTGATGACCGGAGGGCGAAGTTTGACGACCCCTTTGCTGTCAAAGAGCACTGGTTGCACGGTGTGATAGGCTTTCCTGTCACGAAGGAGGTTATAGATTTCCAGGTACCAGTGGAGCTGTTCACGTCCGTCGCCGAAGGTCGATTCTGCGTCCGGAATGACCGTCATCCCGCGGAAATTGTACTCCACCTGGTTCGGGGTGTCCTGGTTGATGTACGACGCAAACAGAATGTCGCTCAGTTGCAGACCGACATTTGTGTAATAGCCGACTGAAACATCCCTGGTGACTTCCTCGTAACGGTGTCCCACGAGGTCCACCACACGTACACAAATGGTAAATTGGCCGGGAGGCGTACCGAAGCGTGCAATTTCGGGTATGCGGACGTTGGATTTCCTCTCGGCCGCATTTTTCGACCAGTCACGGCGTTTCCAGTTATCGTGGGCAAGTTGCTGGTCGCCCTGGCGAACGTTGAAACAGATTTCGTAAACCGCCTCAACCCCTTCCTCTTCATCAGTCTGAGTGGCAAGCGCATCACGCTCCACAAGCGCATCGATCTGAAGCATGCTCATGCTCTCGTTGTACTTCATCAGTGCAACGTCAAAGAGGACAATGCCCGGCACTCGCGTGAAACCGCTCGTGTCGACCATGGAACCGTTCTGTTCGGCATCGGTTTGTGCGACTGTTCTCGCGGGCGTGAACTGAATGAAAAGAAACAGCGCGGTGAAAAAAACAAACGGAATCTTGTTACTGCTATTCATGAAATCCCCCTTTGGCATAGACAGCAAGGATGAAGTCGGGAAGTGGGATTAAGGGGTCCTGAACTCTCCTCGCCGATTTAAGTCCCGGCACAGAAATATATGTATCAGCACCATCCATTGGACGAACGACCCCCGGGTGTTGAACGATGGGCTTTCCTGCGGAGACGATTCGTAACGCGATGCCTCCGCCGGGTTGGTCTGTGTCGCACACCAGGTGACGCCGACGCCGGAGGTGTGATTTCATCGTATTTTACAAAACGCACAGTATTAAATTGCACGATCCTGCTTGAGCAATCAGAACGGCCGTTTTCGTTCCTCACGCTACCACTGGAAACCGGCTTCGGCCAGCGATTTATCGGTCCTGTCGGCGTTTCGCCGCAAGGATACCCTCTGCGAAATTGCAAGAACCATGCCGTTCCGGAGCAAGTGCAACTTATTGATTTTTAAAAACAAATATTATTTATTCCTACAGGAGTGAAGGATTGGTGTTCAACTTCGAACACTCGTTGTATCGAACACGTACATGTTCGCAGCTCACCGCTTAGGTATATTTCACAAGTGGATTGACCGATCACGCGATTTTTCCGGGAGGTCGGATGCGGGGGCAAGTCACCACACTTCTGCTCGCAGTGATCCTGTTCACCGGCTGCGGCAAGAGGAACGGCACGAAGCATTTCACGCCCTATCCCTGGGAGAAGGGTTTGAAACCCGGTCAGGTGTCACTACTTGGCGCTTCGGTTCTTTCCACGGGTGGATTTGAACTGAACGCCAGCCTTAACGAAGACGGGCGGGAAATCTGGATCACCCGGGCGGGTGGCGGGACCTTTGATGACGACATGACCATCCTGAGTTCCTCCTGGGACGACAACAAAGGGTGGAGTGCTCCCGTCGTTGCTCCCTTTTCCGGCACCTATGTCGATGCGGACCCCTTCCTGACACGGGACGGGAAACGGCTCTATTTTTCCTCGAAACGGACCGAAGACGGCCGTTCCAAGGGCGATTTCGATATCTGGTATGTGGATCGTGTGAAGGATGGCTGGGGGGAGCCGGTTCGTCTGCCGGAGCCAATCAATTCCGACGAGCACGATGTTTCACCCTGGATCGTGGATGACGGCACTCTCTGGTTTGCGTCTCGCCGTGAGGGCGGCGAGGGAGATTACGACATCTGGTACGCCTTGAAACGTGGTGATGGATTCAGCGACCCGATCAATGCCGGGCCTGCGATCAACAGCATTGGCACGGAGGTGGATGTTTGTCTCTCCCGCAATGCAACGCTGATGATCTTTGCCTCGCAGGATCAGCCGATTCATTTTGGTTCCGGAGATCTTTACCTGATGCTGCGTGGTCACGACGGGGGGTGGATCGGACCCTACAACCTCGGCCAGCCGGTCAACAGCGACGGCATGGAGTGCTGCCCGGCTCTCGGTCCCAACGACCGTATTCTGCTGTTCACCAGCACTCGTTCACTGGGGCACGGTTTCGTGCCTCCGTCCGGTGAGCAAGGGGCTGAACAGGTGAAACTTCCTGACATCCCCGGCAATGGACTCGGCGATCTTTACATCGTCGATCTGCTTACATTGCCGGTCATTCAGGAGATCGGCTGGTCACCCTAAGGTGCGCTGGACGGCATCGATGATATGGATCAGCTCGTTGTAGGTGTAGGGCTTCTGAAGGAAGGCGTTGAACCCAAGTTCATCGAACCGGTTGTGAGCCTCTTTTTCGTTGTATCCGCTGCTGAGGATGATCGGCGCCTTGCACCCCAGTCGAACCAGCTTGCGAGCGACCTCGTCACCGTTCATCCGAGGCATCATCAGATCGAGCAGAATCGCCGTAAATTGCTTGTCCTTCGTAATGATCCGGGTCGCCTCTTCTCCATCCTTCGCAACCACGACAGTGTGTCCCGCTCGTTCCAGCAACGCCTTGGCAACCATGCGTACAGCTTCCTCGTCATCGACAACCAGGATCCGTCCCGCTTTCAAGGGAAGCGAGGTTGTGACCGCTGGTGCTTCCGCAGTTGGCGCAGCCTGTCGTGACAACGCGGGGAAAAGAGCCCTGAACCGTGTGCCTCGTCCAAACGAGCTGTTTACCTCGAGGGCGGCATGGAGGCTTCTGACAATTCCGAACACCACGGCGAGGCCAAGGCCGCGCCCCGTAAACTTGGTCGTGAAGAAGGGGTCGAAAATCCGCTCCAGCGTTCTCTCATCCATTCCGATTCCGGTATCCTCGACGACCAGTTCGACAAACGTCCCGGGTTGAGCCTTCGCCCCGAACTTCATTTTATCGAGCTCGCCTCGATTCGCTTCGACTTTTCGAAGCTGCAGGGTGACCGTTCCAATCTCATCGCCCAGCGCCTCCGCGGCGTTGATCATCAGGTTCATCACAAGCTGGTTGATTTGTGATACATCCGCCAGGACGGCTGGAAGACCGGATTGAAGGTCGAGGATGAAACGGGCTTTTTTCGGGAGGCTGGACTCCAACAGGCTGACCATCTCCTCGATCGTTGCCGCGAGATCGATTTCCCGAATCTGAAAATGGCCTTTGCCCGCATAGGCAAGCATCTGGTTGGTCAGGTCCGCAGCACGTTTTGCCGAGCGAAAGATGGTTTGCGCGAGTTCATACGCGGGGGTGTTCTCTGGTATTTCATCGAGTAAAAGCGACGCCGATCCGAGAATCCCGACGAGAAGATTGTTGAAATCGTGAGCGATCCCTCCGGCGAGCAGGCCAAGACTTTCGAGCCTCTGGGATTCGCGTAGCCGGTCCTCAAGTTCCTTCTTCTCCTGTTCAGCCCTTTTGCGTTCACGGATGTCGCGAGTCACCGACATGATGACGTTACGATTCTGAATCGTAAACAGATGTGAATTGACCTCAACGGGGATGATTTCGCCGGATTTCGCCCGCTGGACAGTCTCGTAGGTGATACGCTCTCCAAGCATCAGCTTCTTAACCATATCTGGAATCAGATGCTGCATCTCACGGGTAATCAGATCGACCGGGGTCATCTTCAACATTTCGCTGCGCGTATAGCCGGTCATCCTCAGAGCGATATCGTTGACTTCAATACAACGTCCGGGTTCCCCGTCGGAATTGACTTCCCACAGATAGATTGCATCCGAGGTGTTGTGGAACAGGCGTCGGTAACGCTCCTCGCTGAGAATGATGACTTCCTCGGCACGCTTGATCTCAGTCAGGTCGGAGAGCACCCCCCGCAGCCCGCAGAAGACCCCTTCTTGGATAATTGACAGGATGCTCGCGCGTACCCAGCGCCGCTCGCCGTTTCTAATGCGGATTCGGAAAATGGCTGGAGACACCTGTTCGCCATGGCTCAGTCGCTCGAAGCGGCGGACCACCTCCGCCCGGTCTTCGAGGAGCACGAAGCGCAGGAAGGGACGATTGAGGAACATCTCGGGAGTGTACCCCGAGAGGGTGCGAACCGCTCCGCTCAGGAAACGGATGATGCCCCGGTTATCAAGAACGAAGACGGTTTCCTGCAATGAATCAAGGAGGGTTTCGGCTGAAACGAGAAGAGAGGATTCTATCTCACGTTCACTTGGATGATGGAGGGAATCCGTAATGACGGCGGAACTGTTGGGAAAATCATTCTGTGTTGTGCTTCCAGATTCCATATGCTTCCCGTGCAGTTCCGTTCGAAAGGGCTACAGTTCAGTAAAGATTGGACATGGAACGGCAGGGATCAAGACACGATGGAGTCTTGCATTCCTTGATCAACGTGCGGACTCCACGGTGAAACGCCGGTTTTATTTCAGGTCAAGCCCGCCGGACAACGCTCCTTCATGCTCAAGCAACCACCGTTTCCGTTCGATCCCGCTGGCGTACCCGACGAGGGCTCCCGACGATCCGATGACACGGTGGCAGGGGAGGATAATGGCAATCGGATTGGTGCCGTTGGCGGCGCCGACCGCGCGTGATGCGTTGGGATTTCCCATGCGGCGAGCCTGTTCGCCATAGCTGATTGTCTGTCCGTAGGGAATGGTCTGCAACACTTTCCAGACCTTGCACTGGAATTCTGTGCCCTCCGGCATCACCTTCAAATCGAAATCCCGGCGTTTTCCCGCAAAATATTCCTTCAGTTGGCGCACGACATGCACGCAACGCTTGTCGTTCCGGACGGCGTTGCCGACATCGGGACGGTTCCTGTTCCGTGTTTCGGCGAAATCGAGATGGGTCAGGGCTCCCTGTTCGTCGAGGACGATCAACAAGGAACCGAGGGGTGAATTCATGCTGGTCCAGTAGTTCATGGTGTATCTCCAAGCGACATCCAGTGATGCATCACGGCAAAACTTCGGTAAGGTGCAAAAGGCGCCAACAGCTTGTGGGTTTCCCTGGGAGAAGGCCGCCGTTCGAGCTGATGAAACCGTTTCAACGCTTCCCCCAAGGCTGAATCTCCGACCGGCACGCTGTCAGTCAGCGCAAAGGATCGCATCAACAGATAGTGTACGGACCAGGGGCCAAGACCGGACCGCTGCAACAGGATCCGCTCAATGCGGGGTGCGGATGTCGTCGACAGCGTTTCCGCATCCAGTTCACCGCCGGCAACGGCCTCAGCCAGGCTGCGAAGCGTATGCGCTTTGCTTGCGGACAGGCCAACCGATGCCAGGTTCTTTTCGCCGGCGTCAGCAATGCGTGCTGCCGCTGGCAGGGCGGCAAGTCCGCCGGGGGCTTTTTCTCCGTATCGCTCGATCAATCGCCCTCGGACGGCTCTTGCGGCGGCCAGGCTGACGGCTTGACCGACGACGACCCAAACGAGGCCGTCCCAGAAGTCGAGCGTCTGGGGGATGCGCAATCCTCTCCGAGTACCGAGCAGGATTCTTCCGCTGTCGTTCGAGAGGGCTCGTTTCTCGAACGGTCGGGGATCAACGACCAGGCCGAGAATCCTCAGCGCGGTGCGATGAGCCTGGATGGTTTCGTTCGGATGGAGTTTCCGGTCGGCGTGAATGCGCAGGGTAATGCGGTCGTTCAATTCGAGTTCAAGGGTGGCCGTCCCGCGCTCCAGCGTTATCGCCTGCAGCAGCCGGTTCCCCACGCTGTGCTGATCGGGGCTTTTACTGTCTCGCAGGATTTGCTTCCGGGCAAGGTCGAAACGGAAGTTCCGGGGTGGCAAAAGAAGCGTTTCGGAATTCCGGATCAATTTTCGAACATCACCCGGACGCAATGCACCCCAGCGGAGAAACGCCGCGTGAAAGGTGGATGGGCTTTCAAATCCTCCATTCAGCGCTGTTTCAAGGATCCCCCGGCCATTGACCGCCAAGTCACGCATCACATGGTCCACACGAGCCTGTGTCAGCATCGCGGAAGGGGTCCGGTGAAAATGGCGAAGCGTCAGACGGTTCAGCGTCGTCTGACCGACTCCGGATCGTCGCGCCAGATCACGGACGTCAGGGATACCGGTGACATTTTTTCGAATCAGCGCCGCGATGTCCGCGGCGAGGGTTTCCTCGGGATCGAGGTCACGGTAAAAAAGGTCCGGGCGGCACCGTTTACAGGGTCGGAGCCCCGCCTCGCGCGCAGCATCCTCCTGCTCGAAAAAACGTATGTTCTCCGCTTTCGGGTTGCGTGCGGGGCAGGACGGGAGACAGTAAATCCCCGTGGAGAGAACGCCTGTCAGGAAATGACCGTCGTAACGGGCGTCCCTCCTCCTCGAAGCGCGAAGCATCTGTGCCCGTGTGAATTTCATAGCTGAAGTATAGGATGCGTAACCACCGCGTTCCTCCCGATTTTTTCGCTCGAATCCGGAGGTGAGTCGAGAGAGCATTTTGGTCTCTCGCAAAGTTTTGCGAATCTAACAATTATCTTGCCCCGTTCAGAAGATCACCTCTACTCTTTCTCGTGCTGGAGGACGCAGTATTTATTCATTTGGCGGCGTCCGCAAACCTGATAGACACCGGGACAGGAGGTTCCCATGAAGGGATCCAAGTGGTTGATAACGGGGATGGTGGCCGTTCTTCTCCTGACATTCGGAGGAATCGTACAGGCTCAGGAAATGGGAAAACCTCAGATGGCATCAGTGATGGGGGTCGAGGGTCATCCATTGGGGTGTACGTGTGATGAATGTGTGATGCACGCGATAGGAAAGGCGGGATTCACGACCGTGGATGTCGTGCCGCAGCCCTACATCAGCGTCAAGTACACGATGCCCATGGACGGCGATCCCGAAAGCATCGGCAAGATGATGGGCGATGTGATGGGCAAGCTGATGGGACTGGTCCAGGCCGGCAAGGTGGAAATGACCGGTCCGCCGTTCTCGATTTATTACGGCGAAGTGGAGGGTGGCTGGGATGTACTCACGGGCATTCCCGTAAAAACGGAAACGATGGTCGGGGGAGAGTTCAGCAGTGGTTCGCTTCCGGCGGGCAAGGCGCTGAAAGCTACTCACTACGGTCCTTATGAGGGATTGGCGACCAGCTATGCAGCCTGGAAGAAGTACATGGAAGACAACAAAATCACCACCACCGGAGCGATGTGGGAAGTCTATGTGGACGACCCCGAAAAGGTGGCAGATCCTTCGCAACTTCGTACGGAGCTCTATCAGATTCTGAATTAGGCGGAACAGGTATCATACGAGACGGAGGGGGTTGTCCCTCTCCGTTATTTTATTCTGGTGCTGAATTTATTCCGTGCACCCCTGACGTGTCATCACCAGCGCTCCCGACACGGCGGGAGTGCGTGGTGATCTCCAATGGGTTTATTGGGGGCTCACTGGTGACAGTTGCCTTTGAAAACGACCTCCCAAAGAAACTGTCCCCAGTGGCTACCGGATTCTGGACTGAACCACGAACCAACCTGCAGTCAGGCGGCCTGATCGGGCGACACCGGTATTTCTGCAATTCCAAGCCTGGGACTATCGCGTCCCGGGAGGGTTGTATCGGAAGAACCTTCAACCCGGCATACGGTGATGCCGGGCTACGTTTGCTGATTCAATCCCACGAGCACATGCTGCAGGCGCTTACTCATTGCGCATGGCAACCACAGCGTCCACTCGTGCCGCTCTCGCTGCCGGGTAGAGGCCTGCGGCGAGACTGACGATCAATCCGAAAAGCACCGCGACCACGATTAACCAGAGGGGAAGCGAAAACAATTCCACAAAGGGAAGTTCCTGCCTGGTTAAAACGATCCGGGCGACAACCATCGCCACACGTGTGATCAACCAGCCAAAACCGATGCCGATCGTCGAGCCCACCACGCCGATCACGGCGGATTCCGCAAGAAAGATTCCACGGATGTCCGCTTCATCCGCTCCAAGCGATTTCAGTACACCGATCTCCCGGTATCTCTCGATTATCGACATGATCATTGTGTTGACGATTCCCAGTGCGGCGACAGTCAGAGCGATCAATCCGACAGCGCCGAGGGCTGTGTTGAACACGGCAAAAAAGCGAAGCATGTCGTCGAACTCTTCCGCGAAACTGAAAGTCCGCAATCCCCAGGCTCGTGCTGAATCGGAGATCGCCTTGGAACTGGCGAAAGGATCAAGCTCGAGAGTCACTTTTGAATACTCATTTTCAACCCTGTCATTTGATCCGAACGGAATACGCCCCTGTTGCAATGAGCTGTAGATGGCCATGGGATTGTCCAGAGAAGCTCCCGCCGCGAAAGGTTCGGCGACGGATTGCGGAAGCAGCAGATACTTCATCCGCAACGCGCGGAGCTCCCGCATGCCGAGTACTCCAACCACCGTGAGTGTGTCGGAAAGGAGCATGCGGTTGTTGAAATACCCTTTGGAAAAACTCGATGCAGCCTCGAATAATCTCTGTTTCACCAGGTTGTTTACGTACCAGGGATTCGTCAGAGAATCGAAAGACACACTTCTGAGCAAGGATGGTATTGACGGAAACTCGCCGATGATCCGGGCGAACCCGCTGTCGATGGAACTGGCCTCTCGTTGAATGATGAGCTGTTTTCCAACTGCGGAGTCCGGCGAAAGATGAATCCGTTCCAGCCATTCATCGAGTACGACAGCTTCATGAACGTCCGGTGAATTGAACATCCGCCCGGCAAGTGGATGCTGAAAGATTTTCATCTCCAGGGCGGGGGTGGTGATGGACTGCGCCTCGACCCGCAGGGTGGTATCCCCCAGCGTGGCGGACACGTCGAAACTTTCGAGAGGAAATGCGAAACGAACTCCGGGAAGGGCCGTGAGCCGTTGCAGCATTGCATCGTCGAATTTGACGGGAGGGGCTTCGGCGGTTGCGTAGCTCCGTTCCTGTTTGAAGACAATGATCTTGGAAAGCAGCCCGAGTTTTTCGAATTCATTGCGGAAGTTCGACTGCATGCCCACACCGAAACTGACCATTGCCGTAAATGCCGCGATGGCGATTACCACCCCTGCAGTGGTTAGCGCGGTCCTGAATTTCATCCTCCAGAGATTGCCTGCGGCCAGGGAAAGAACGTCACGGAGTTTCATGGAGTTTCCCCCTCGGCGCTCAGGCGGCCGTAATGCAGCCGGATTGTCCGCTGAGTCAGCGATCCCGCCAGTTCCCTGTCATGGGTGACGAGAACGACAGTCAATCCCTCGGCATGAAGGTGTCGCAGCAGTCCAGCGATCTCCACCGTATTCTCCTGGTCAAGGTTTCCGGTGGGTTCATCGGCGAACAGGAGGTCGGGTTCTGTGACGAGAGCCCGTGCCAGCGCCACACGTTGCTGTTCTCCGCCGGAGAGGTCGGCGGGACGGTGGTCGAGACGATTCCCGAGGCCGAGCCGCTCCAGTATCGCAATCGCTCGATGGCTGCGTTGTGAACGTGGGACGTCGGTGAAATAAAGTCCCAGTTCCACATTCTGCAGCGCCGTGCGGTGGCTGATGAGATTAAAGGTCTGAAAGACTATGCCGACCCGGTGGGCGCGGTACTGGGCGAGCTCGTGGCGGGACATCGTGGAAAGCATCCGTCCATCCACCTCGATGGAACCTTCCGTGGGAGTGTCGAGTCCCGCGAGAAGGTTCAGAAGGGTGGACTTCCCCGAGCCCGAGGAACCAACGACTCCGAGAAACTCCCCCGATCCAATGTCCAGATCGATCCCATCAAGAGCGCGAACTTCCTGATGGCCACGCAGGTACACACGTTTGAGTCCTCGTATGTGAATCCCACCAGATTCCATCGCTGTCTCCGTTGATTGTGCTTTTACGTTTTGAACTGGAAAAGGAAAGTTCTGAAAAGTTGCACCTTTCAGGCGTGAAGATACAGCGCCGGTGTCCGATGGATTGAAGGTATCCGGTCGCTAACAAAAAACCCGCCGGATGGCGGGTTTTGATTCCGGTGATTTCGTTCTTATTGCGCCGGTGGCGGTGGCGCTGCCGCTTCGGCTTCTTTTGCTTTGGGCTTGGTGCTGAATTTGAAAGGCAGATATGCCGGGCACCAGGCAAACGCCGCTGTAAACAGGAAAATCAGACTTACCAATCCCCACCAGCTGTGAAAATAAAGGCCGAGGGCAATGATGATGATACCGATAAAGAGACGAATAATGCGGTCTGCGCCGCCCATATTGGACTTCATCTTGGATCCCTCCAGGTTAGAATCGTCTTCCCATCCAGGATAAAATCTCCCTTTGGAATCTGGTGGTTTCAGAAGGAATCCGCCAGAAAAATCGAAGAAAGAGTGAAAGGAAAGAGAGTCAAAGGTTTTTAGGTTGCAACAGACATGAGAAGCATTCGCGGGTCGATTCCGAAAAAGAATCGAGCATCCGCCAGTCTTGATTCCTGAACGCCGGCGAACCAAAAGAAAACGTTCTTCTCCCGGGCCGGCGGAAGCAATTCATCGGCATACGTGACAGGTGATTTTCCGCTCTAATGCGTGAGATCCAATTCCATTTCCACCTGGCTCAGCAGACCGGGCTGGAATCCGCTTCTCCGGAAAAAGTCGGGTGCAAGATCATCCGGCACGGTCGCGGAGATGGTCCAGGCCCGGCCAGGATAGTGCGCAAAAAGCGCTTTCATCAGGCGCCGGCCCCAACCATTGCGGCGTTTTGCCCGCGGGACGAGAAATGCGTCGATGTAGGCCGAGTGGTCAGTGATCCTGCTTACGACACAAAATGCATTGCCGCCGAGGGTGTAAGCCCGCGAAGGAGGCTGCACGCTGAACATGGAATCGCCGGACCGCTGCCAGGGCAGATCCGCATCGCCTTCGTGTACTATCGCCCAGGCGACCTCACGGGGATCGATCTCGGTCAGCTTGTCGTCGCAGACGTCATCACCCTCCTGCACGGGGCGATCCCAGCCGACGAGTTGGCGGCGGGGTTGAAATCCGAGGTGCTGGTAGAGCGCCATGGCGGCGGTGTTGCCTTCGATGATCTCGAGCAGCATCCGGCGATACCCCATCCGTTTTGCGTTGGCAATGCTGGACTCCAGCATAATTCGCCCGATCCCCATACAGCGATGGTCCGGAAGCACGCCCATTGCCGCGACACGTTGCAGGAGTCCGCGGCTGGAAATGAAAATAAATCCAACATGTTCATCCTCAACGCTGGCGACATGACTCGCCGCCAGGTCGATGGATTGGGTGACCACAATCCAGGAGAGCATCTCGACGGACATGTGAACGGGAAAGAAATAATCGACATAAGTGCGGCTGAACAGATCGGCAAGCTCCACGAGGGAAAAGTCCGAAGCGGGACGCAGTTCAAACGATGTCTGTGGGCTTTCCGAGTTGACGCTCATTGAAGTTCCTCTCGTTCGTTGATCCGATGTCAGTCCATGCGATCGTTGCGCACGTCGAAAGATCCTTCACTTCGTTCAGGATGACTGATTCGCCGGGTTCGGAGACCCCGGCCTACAAATGGGATTCCCGGATTCAAGAAACCGGGCTACAACCGATTCCGCCCGTCGGCGGATTCAAGAAGACGACCTGAACAAATTAGAATAAACCCTGTTTGCAAGCAAACAGGGGCACAAAGATACAAAAACCCGAAAAGCGAGATTGCTTCTTCGTTCCTCGCAATGACGAAAATGGATTCCCGCCTTCGCGGGAATGACAAAGTACACCCAAAGCTTCCCTACAAGGAATTTGAAACCCGGTCCCGAACGGTCGGGACCGGGTCACCCTTCGAACTCGCGTCAAAATGTACCTGGTACATTTTCATGCAGGGCTTAGAATTCCCTATTCTTTCACCGGCGACCATTCACCGACGGCTTCCGAATGCACTTTCACCGGTCCCTTGCTGATCCAGCGCTGGTTGTAATTGTAGTCCCATCCGAGATACTCCGATGCCCCACCGCTTTCGGTGGTGATCAGAAAACGGTTGGAGAGGTGGCCGATGGAATTCCCCACTTTAGACGGGGTTTCCTGGTCGCCACCCTGCGGGTCCACCATCATCCAGCCGAAACCCGGCATGTACACCTGGCTCCAGCGGTGG
>JAZDLX010000211.1:0-3194 GCA_043801585.1 bacterium
GAAAGCAAAGGTTACCCCCGCGCTGCTGATTGTCGCGGATTTAAATTTGCCATCAGCGGTATCGTACACCAGCAGCACGACCTGTTTAGGAAAACCGGTCAACCCGATCTGCCCCCGGAATGACCAGTCAGGCGACAGCAGAATTTCTCCGCCGACATCCACGCCGGCACCGTACACCTGTGCGTCCGGACCCTTTTCCACCTGGGGGTTGTCGAACATATCGGTGTCGAGGAAATCAACTCCAATCGCGCCGAATTTAACCGTGCCCCAGACACCAAGACGCCGGAAGAAAATCTTCTTGCGGATGCCCATCGTCCCTTGCCACGCCATCATCCCGGAAACCGGAATCAAGCCACCTTCAGCGACGAGATAGAGTTCACTGACGTTGGTGATCCAAGCGATGTTGTATTCGGCGGAAAAACCGAGGATGACCTGGTCGCCTGAGGCATCGCTTGGAAGTGTGAAGATGATGTTGGGATCGAGCACGTTGATCAGCAGCCGGTCGCTCATCTCATTAAATCCCGCGAGATTGAATGGAGTCAAGCCGATCTGACCGCTGAGATGGATGCCGAGCTTCGAGTACTCGATCACCTGGTCGCCTTCGCCGACACTTCCGATCAGCAACTGAATGCGGCTCCGGTCCTCCTCCACCTTCCGGACCTTGCCCCAGCCCTCCACCTTGTAGGGAAAGCCCTCGTTGTTCAGCGACCAGACTTTGTACTGACGGTCCATGCGCACCCCGAAGTCTTTCCCGAGGTCGATGCTGAAACCGCTGAATCCTGTATCGAACGCGATCGCCTTCAGGCTGAATTCGTCCCTGCTCGAAATCTGGTTTTTCAGGTCCTCGTACATCCCGTCGATCTTGTTGTGGAGTTCCTGCTCCAAGTCGCTCTTGCCACCAACCTGGCCTGTGGAAAGTTGTTTGAACGCTCCCACCAGTGCGCTGATCCCGCGGCTATTCGAAGAAACGGTTCCGATTTTTTCGCGCGTTGCGGTGTTCCAGATGTCCATATACATGGATGTGAAATAATATTTGGGTTTGTCTTTCGGCTCCTTCAGGTCGACCTCATCAAAGACTGGAACGAAGACAAAACCGTTGTTGACCGCGGAGATGAGGTCATCGAGGGTGACCATCGCCTCGCTGATGCGTCCGTTGGGTTCCTTCCGCTTCTGCACGAATTCGCGGGCATGATCGGCCATGTACAGGTCGGCGTTAGCGAGGAAACTGTCCAGATTCGCCTCACCTGTCATCTCGACGAAATCGAACCGTTCGAAGGTGGAGACGAAGGTCTCGAAAAACTGTTTCCGCGCCCATGAACGGTCGGACTCCTTAAAGTCCTTCACCCCCTGTTCATAACGCACTGGAAAGATGAAAAGAGTCTTTTTCTCCGATTTCTGAAGAGTGCCCTGAGCGAAAGCGGGTGGAGACGACAGGGCAATCAGCAGCAGAACTGCGAGCAATCTGCGAGTCATGGGATGACTCCTGTGTTCATTTTGACGTTACGATACGTAGGACAGGCTTTCCCACTACGGTTTCACCGTTTCCATCCACCGGCGAAGGATCTGCACGGCATTCGTAGCTGCACCCTTGCGCAGGTTGTCCGAAACCACCCAGAGATGAACCGTCCTGGGATCGTACGGATCGAGCCTGACGCGGCCGACAAAGACTTCATCCTTTCCTGCAGCATGAAGCGGCGTTTGTTTGGCCACCTCTTCGCTCAACACAGTTACGCCCGGCATCGCCGCCAGTGCACTAAGTACTCCATCCAGATTAACCTCTTTTTCACAAGTAATCTCTACAGCTTCGCTATGCCCGATTTCTACTGGAACTCGAACTGCAGTACAGGTCACCTTCAAATCGCTCTGTCCAAGGATCTTTGGCAACTCTTCCATCACCTTCCGCTCCTCGGTGTACCACCCTTTTTCGTCGGGAGTGCCGATCGCGGGGATGACGTTTCCATGGATCGCCTCCGGGAACGGGCTCTTCGACGGTATCCGTCCCCCGACTTCCTCACGCCAGGCATTCACCGCCTCCGATCCGGCGCCGCTGACCGCCTGGTAAGTTGCGACGCGCACCTGCTGGAGGCCGAACACCTTGCGCAACGGTTCGACGGCAACCGCCAACTGGATGGTCGAACAGTTCGGATTCGCAATCAGGAATGAGTCGGACGTGATCAGGTGGCCGTTAATTTCCGGAACGACGAGAGGCACGGAGGGGTCCATACGGTAGGCGCTGGATTTGTCGATGATCCGGACACCCGCTTTGATCCAGATGGGGACAATATGTTTTGCCGTAGCGTTGGGCACGGCGAGAAATGCGAAATCCACCTCAGGGGCGTTATCCGGCATCGCCTGTACAGGGAGGGATCGATCCCCGAGGTTTACCGTGCGCCCGTTGGCGGTCGTGGCAAAGGCATCGACCTGATGGTCTGACCACTCAGCCCCCGAGAGCAGTTCGAGAACCTTGCCCCCGACAAGACCCGTCGCTCCAACAACTGCGATGCGCATTCCACATCTCCCCTGTCAACCGTCAGGTAACCTGGAAAGATAGGATGGATGCGGGCGTTGAGTGACACGATTCATCCGACTTCTCCCCCGCGAGCAACTACTCCGGAGTAGGCTCTCCATGGGTACATCTACCGGACTGTACGAAGGAAGTGCTTTCGAAACTGTCTGAAAATTCAATTCATTCGTTATCCACCGTTTTATCCGGTACATGCGTCCAGTCACGGAACTGGCCGCGCAGTATCCGGCGAAACGTCCGCAGCAGCTCGCCACGATCCACCGGCGCGAGGTCCGGCCACAGCTCCTCGACGGTTTTGCCCAGCGCGCTCTTCATCTCCTGCTCAAGGGCTTCCACGAGGTCGTCTACCCGTACCCGAGCCATGGGTCCTCCATGTCTTTCCTCTGTGATAGCCTTCTGGGACAGTATACTCACAATGCTGGTAAGTCGGCATTGTGATTGTGAGTTTGCTGTGCAGAGTTGAGTGACAGTTACCTAAGTCTGCGAATTAGGTAACTGTCACTCAACTCGTCCTAAAATATATATCTGAAGGGTCTTCCCTAGAACAGCCCACTGAAAAGGGGCTAGATTCCAGGTATGGCAACAAAAAACAAGTATGCAAACCGTTCAAGAATTTCGGAGGCCAAATTTCGGCAGTTGATCCGTCTATTTGCTGCCGATCTGAACGGTA
>JAZDLX010000075.1:0-33333 GCA_043801585.1 bacterium
TCGCCCCTGGCGGCGTCCGCAACCATCCAGCCGAGAATTTCATCGAGGAACGCCTGGTAACCGATGATTTTGTAGCGGATGACTCCCTGCGGATCGATCACCACAAAGGTCGGAATGCCACGCACTTCGTAATCATCCGCAACGGTGTTCGGGGCGAGCAGGACGTTCCACACCATTCCCTCTGCTTTCGCGAATGCCCCGACGTAATCGGGACGCTGCTCGTCGGGAATGCGTTCCCAGACATCCAGGCTGTACAGGCTCGCTTTCGCGCCGGATTTGTGGAACTCTTTCAGCCGGGGAATCGTTATCTTGCAGGGACCGCACCAGGTCGCGAAGAAATCGAGGACGATCACCTGACCGCGCAGGTCGGAGAGACCGACCTCTTTCCCGGCAAAGGTACGCCCTGTGAAATCCGGCGCAGGGGTGCTCATTCGTTCGCTTAACGCCTTTTCCCGCCGCTGATCCGCGGTCTCCTGGCGCTTGTCGATCATCGCCTGTTTCAGAACGACCCAACGCGGGTTGGCAGTTAGTGCTTTCTTCGTCCCGTCATCCATCTGGACCTGAATCAGGTCGAGATCATAGAAATCGCTGGCGAGTGCTTTTTCGAGGGCACCGACCGCCTCATCATACTGCCCAAGGCGACTGAAAAGATCGGCCACATCCAGCCACGCCCATCCTTCCTGGGGGTCCGCCTCGGCCGCCGCCACCTTAAGGCTGACCATCTTGTCGAGGGTGCCCTTTCTTTCATAGCGCTGTTCCAGGTCGTAAAGCAGCAGGCTGTTCAAGGGCTGGACCTCGGCGAAATCCTCCATCAACGTCAACCCCTCATCCCCCTTGCCGAGCAGCTCCAGGGCAACCGCTTTTCTGCGCACGGGATCGTAATTCCAAGGCGCCAGTTCAATCGCCTTATCAGCTTCAGCAATCGCCTCGTCGAGCTTGCTCTGCTCGAGCACGACTTCCGCCAATGCATTGTGCGACTCCGCGAGTTGCGGCGCCAACTCGACGGCTTTCTGGGCGAACGTGAAGGCTCGCTCGGGTTCAGCCGGGCGGCAGCGGAGCAATGCCAGCGCGGTGTAACTCAGGATGTAGGGATCGTCCGGCGCCAGTTCCACCGCCTTGCGGAGGCTGTCCGCCATGCGGTTGCGTCCGCCGACCGCCATCGCCTCAAGCAACATCGTGCGGGGATCTCCCGGTTTGGCAGCGAGTTCCGCCTGGTATTCGGTAACGGTTGAATCGTAGTCCACCTCGCTCTTCCGCTCGAGAACGTAGATCTGGAGCTGGAAGTCCCGGGGATGTCTGGCGAGAAGACCCTCAGCGTCCTTCAGGGCGGCTGTTGAGTTGTTCTTTGTGAAGGGCATCGGGTGCTGTTGCCACAAGGATTGAACCTGTTTGCTCGGGGTATAACTCTCCGTTGCGCAACCTGCGAACAGAACACCGATCAGCAGGGCGGACAGGAGAAGGGCTGTTGTTGTCTTTTTCACTGTGCTGCTCTCCCGTTTTGGGACGGCTCCAATTCACGTATAGGGGTGAAAGGTAGGGTTTCACGGGACGGTGAACAAGGCGCGTTGAGACGTGTGATTTTCAGCGCTATGTAGCCCGGGACCACCGTGTCCCGGGAGATGAATCCCGGCATGCGGTGATGCCGGGCTACAAAACTTAATATCTCTGTATAAGCGATTTTATCTCCAAACATATATTCCACCTTTTTCCGAATAAATATCTCCATTAGGACTTACATAAACAACATTAATACTGTAATTTGATGTTAAATCATGAAATACGGACCATTCAATAGGATCTATACTACTTATATAGACTGCTCCTTTTTTAATATCATTTGCAGATATATATATTTTACCATCAAGTGCTAATGAAATTGAACTAACCGTCACTGTATCTGAAAGGCCTTTGTTTCCTTTTAGCCATGTCTGCCCATCATCGAGGCTATAGAAAAAACCATGACGCATAAGTCCTGCACAAAGAATCTTTGGATGTTGATTTGAGTAAGCCAGATCGTAAACAACCCCCAACTCGGGGAAATTCAACCGCTCCCACGTTTCACCATAGTCAATGCTTTTCATTATCGCACCGACCCACGAAGTACCGGCATAAATGATGTTCGGATAATTTTTATCGATCTCAATTGCTGTAACACCGTTCGTCAAATCATTATTCAGAACTCTCTTCCATGTTCTTGCTTCATCAGTGCTCTTGAACAGACCCCCACCCAAGACACCAGCCGTCCCTAGGTACATTGTATCGGGATGCATGGGATCGATCGCAAGCACAGACAATCCTTCCTCAGCATAGAGGGACATTCCCGTATCCGCCCACTCCCAAGACAAGCCGCCATCTTTGGTACGAAGGAGGCCTTGGGGAGTCAGATAGTTGATGCCGCAAGTAACGTAAATCGTCTGCGAGTCGTGTGGATGGAAGTCGATGTCACGGACCGTAACGCCGCGAACGAGCGTGTCCCACACCGCGCCGCCGTCTGCGGATTTGAAAATGCCGCCTACCGTCCCATCACTGAAATTGCTGCCGCTTCCAGCGTAAAGGATGTCATCGTCATCCGGGTCTACCGCGATGGCTGTGATACTCTCCTCGCCGAGGCCCAGGTAGTGCCATTCACGGACCACTTTCACGGGAGGTTCATCGTCATCCGGCTCCGTGCACGAGAACAGGGCCAGTCCGAGCGGAATCGCCAGCACGACCAGATACCATCCTGTCCGCATCCATCCATCTTTCATTTTCCCCCCCCGCCGACGTACTTGACTCCTTGTGAATATGAATAGGCCCGCCCCATTCGCCGTGAGCGAATAGACCGGGCCTATCGCGAACTTTCTTGATCGGGCGCATTACGAGCAGCTCGAATTTCCACCGGGATGTTTTTCATTACTTGCCTCGCCGAAGCAGAAGCGATTCCTCTGGAGTGCATCAGCGTCTGATTAAATCTACCATCTACAGACTGAACCAGTCAATATACTATCCAATAATTTCCGTTAAAATTAATGGACTAAATTGATCTTTATCAATTCGTTAAAAGACCACAGAGAAACTTTACAACCCAACTCGAGTTTCAAGACAGTAGAAAAACTCAGTGAGTTTCTACACTGTCAAAAGCTCACTTTCGCGTTCCTCTATCGTTTACTATTCGGGACGATGATCTGAAGAGCCTCTTCCCGCACTTCGATGGTGAATTCCTTCCCCTTTTCGAGCAATTCGCCGTCAAGCTGCACCGAGCCGGAACGTTCGCGGGTGACTATCATTTTCCTGAAACGCCGGGTGGTGACGCTCTCCATCTCCTCGATGGTCCCGTCAAACAGCCGGTGAGCCTCCCGGACGAAGAGCATCGGTTCCGGTTTCGCGGCGGCGATCAGTTCGAGCAGTCCGTCATCGGGACGTGCATTGGGTGCGATACGGGCACCTCCGCCGTACTGGGTCAGGTTGGCGACGGTGAGCAGCATCGGTTTGTCGAGCAACAACTCCTCTCCATCGATGGTCAGCGTGAATTTCTGGGGATGGTAGGTGAACCAGTGGTAAATCCCCGCGAAGACATAGGGCAGAATGCCGCGAATCGGGAACTCCTCGAATCCCTTGACGAGGTCCGCGTCCCAGGCGAGGCTGCAGGTGACAAAGAAGGGCGCATCGTCGAGGAAACCGACGTCGATGGGCAGCCGGTGGCCGTCTTTCAGCGCAGCGGAGGCCCTGTCCATCGCCAGCGGGATGTCGAAATGGCGGGCGAAACCGTTTCCGGAGCCGGTGGGGATGACGGCGAGGGCTGTCTCAGTGCCGACCAGTACGCTGCCGATGGAGTTGACCATGCCGTCCCCACCGAGGACGATGATCGTGTCGACACCATCCTCGACGGCGCGGCGGGCCTTGGCAATGCCGTCCTCCTTGCTCAGCGACACCTGGTAGGTGAGATCGACGCCGTCCACGTCCCAATGGCGCTGCAGAGCATAGCGGACATCCTCAATGGATGTGCCGACCCCCGATTTCGGATTGAAGAGTACACGCACCCGCTGTGCGTCCACCGTACCCCCCATGCTCATTTCCGCCTCCCCTGTTTCCCACGTGTCGTTATCGCGGGAAAGGCTAACCCGCCACCGCCAGTTGCATGATGTGAACCATCTGGAGGTTCCCCGCCGGGCGAAATCTCCTCTCCCTGCCGTTTCCGCCGGGTGAGTCCCTCAACGACGATCACAATTTCCCCTTTCGGCGGAGTTGTGGAGTATTTTTCCGCCAGTCCGCTCAGGGTGCCCCGCAAAATCTCCTCAAAGGTTTTCGTCAGTTCGCGGCAGACCGCCGCACGCCGCGCACCGCCAAGCGCACCGGCAAGGTCCGCCAGGGTCTTTCCCGTACGCAGCGGCGACTCATAGATCACGACCGTGCGCGATTCCTGCGCCAGTTCTCCGAGCCGCGTCTGCCGTCCCTTCTTCCGTGGCAGGAAGCCCTCGAAGGCGAACCGGTCCATGGGCAATCCCGCCGCGACCAGCGCCGCCAGCAGTGCGCTTGCCCCGGGGATCGGAACGATCGTCAACCCACGCTCCGCCGCTTCGGTGATCAACCGGTATCCGGGGTCCGAGACTCCCGGCGTTCCGGCATCGCTGACGAGAGCGATGGTTTTCCCCGACTCGAGGTCAGCGATCAACCGCGGCAGCATCCGTTGTGCGTTGTGTTCGTGATAGGGCACCATCGAAGTCTGGATGCCATGACGGGCGAGCAAGAGGGCCGTGTGGCGGGTGTCCTCGGCTGCGATACGATCGACATGGGCGAGCGCCCAGGCGCCGCGCGGAGTGAAATCCGCCATGTTCCCGATGGGCGTGGAGACGACATAGAGCGCTCCCTGCTGAAGGCTGTCCGGAACGCCTTCCCAGGGCAAACGTGATGAGGGTTTATCGGCAGTCATGCTGCAAAGGTACGTTCGGCGAAGCCGTCTGGAAAGCGCGGCGCCCTCCCCTATTCGGGGCCGCCGGACGGCGTGTGAATCCGGTTCGCGCGTTCGATGGCCCGGGTGACAGCGCGGCAATCCCGCGCATTTCTCAGGATTTCCAGGCACGCCGGAGTGTCCGCGCAACGGCCGATTTCGGCGAGCATCTGCAACTGAATCCGTTCATCCTCTTCGGGAGTCAGGATCAGAAAGATCATGCGTGCCGGGAGTCCGTCGAAGCAGTCCCATTCGATTCCCACCGGGCTTCTCGCGAAAAGCACCAGCGAACGGTCAAGTTTCGGGTACCGTGCATGGGGAACCGCGATCCCATGCACCAGTCCCGTTGCCATCTGGCCTTCACGACGGAGCACTCCTTTCAGAATCACCGGTTCGCTGGGCCAGCGCAACATACGGGCAGCGACCTCAACCAGTTCCCGAATTGCGCCTTCGCGCGTGCGAGATTTGAGCTTGTGAATTTCCGGCACACCCACCATCGCACGGGCAAGGATGGACCGTTTGGAGAAACGGCGCAGCGTCCGCGAGATCAGTTCGACCACCATCACTGCGACGAACGCGACGGCAATTCCAACTACCATCTGAAAGAGGGTCAGTTGCTCCCCAGCGGCGAGGATTACGCTTGCCGTCAGAATGGGCAGTGCGGTCATGAACTACCCTCCCCTTCAGGTCCCGCGAGGTCAACGCCTTCCAGCTCGTGAATCTCGGTTTCGGGGGGGATTTCACCGGCCAGGTCCAGACCAAGCCTGACGAGGAACGGTCCCACGGTTTCATTTACAACGACCGTCGCGAGCACGACCGTTGTCAGCAGGATCCCCGCCTCAGGAAACTCATGCTGCACCTCGTAGGCGATGCCGATGGCGACACCCGCCTGGCAGAGCAATGTCATCCCGAGGTAACGGGAAAGCATGGGAATCTGACTCCGGTACCGCCTCCCGGCGAGCCAGACCCCGCCCATCTTTCCCACGGTTCTACCAATCAGGTAGACAAGACCCGCAATGCCCATTTTCGGGAGAATGTCGAGGTGCAGAGTGCTGCCGGCGAGCACGAAAAAGGCGATGTACAGCGGTTGTTCGAGCTGTCGCTGTTCCACGTAGATCAGACGGTGGAGGTAGGAACTGTTCGCCACCGTCGCGCCAGCCGCCATCGCGACAAGCATCGGCGAAAGGTGCAGCATTTGCCCCAGCCCCGTTCCCAGCAGGATGATGCCGATGGTAACGAGCAGTAGTTCGGACAGTTCATCAAGCCGTGATTCCCATGCAGAGAGTACCTTTCCGAGCAGGTATCCGAGGGAGATCGAAACGACGAGTTCATAGACTGGCGTTAACAGGGCAATGGCCGGTTCGGTGCCCGCCTGCATGCTCATCAACCCTTTGATCATCCTGAACAATCCAAGCGCAATCAGGTTGTTCACAGCGACGAGGGCGAGCAAGCGATCCGTCAGAGGACCGCGAGTGTGGTATTCACGAACAACCAGCAACGTTGCCGCCGGCGCCGTGGCTACCGCCGCCGTTCCAGCGAGCATCGAGAAAACGAGATCGTGCCCAAGCAGCAGGAAACCGCCAGCCACGACAACGAACACGCAGACCGTTTCGTAGATCGCCAGGCGTAACAGGGCGCGGATGCCCACCCGTTTCAGGTGTGACCACTCAAACTCGTTGCCAATCGCGAACAGGATCAACCCCAGTGCGACATCGTTGATGACGCTGAGATTCTCGACCATGCTGCCGGTGATCATGCCGGTACTGGAGGGTCCAAGGAGGAGCCCGACGAGGAGATAGCCCGTGACACGTGGGATTTTGACCCGGTGCGCGAATTTACCCGCGAGCAGACCGAGCAGGATCGCTGCGCCGAGATCAAACAATTCGTTCAGGGCGATTGTCATGGGTCACGGTTCCGTATGTGGCATCTTCCAAAATGTAAACGCACGATCCCATGCGGAACAACCATCCTCATTCGATAACAAACAGCCGCCCCGGAGTCCGGGGCGATTGAGCGGATTGGCTGAGAGTCCCGCTATTCCACTGCTCACAAATAGATTCACATGTTATCATAGTTATCGCAGATTTTCCCTGGAGACGGCATAGGATAAACCCGGCCATCGAGCGGGCCGGGCCACCTGACGAGACCGTTTAACAATTCGAACCGAGAAACGCCCTCTTAAATCATTTTGAATCCGTCAGCCGACGGATGAAGAACCTATGAGTTTTCATGTGTTTACACTGAACTCAAAGATCCTTCTCGTCCCGAACCGTCGGGACGTCAGGATGACGCTCTTTTTTAGTCTTGACCCATAGGATAAACCCGGCCATTCCGCCTTCTTCTGCTTGATGGCAGAATACGGCGGACAAGCAAGCTGGCCGGGCCACCTGACATCCTGTCCGAGGTGGTTGAGTAGATTGACTGAGCTTCCTGACTCTCCTCAGATTTCCTGGATCATTGGATCCGCGGGTTCAAAATAGCGGACGAGGTTCTGCTGTGTCACATAGACACCGAATGCCGTTTGACGGATAATCCTGATGCTGCCGATCCCATCGCACAGGTACTGCCCGATACGGTTCTGTCCGCGACGCCAAGCCGGATCGAAACTCGCTTGCATCAGTACAGATGCGGCTTTCTCTGCGAAATCCTTCGCTTTCAAAGCAGGCATCTTTGGCGAGGCCTCCCGGCGAACCAGGTGGTCGAACATCAGGTCTGCCCCCTCGGTTCCCTTGCGCGGCAGGGCGACCCTGACAGTGCCCAGCGCGATGGCTTCCTGAAGCACGGTATTGTCCGGCGAAAACAGCACGTCAACCTTCAACAGATCATCTATTGAATTGCTGCGATTGGCGGAAACGGAAACACTCATTCCACCCACCTCACCCGCAGCTTTCAGCAGTTCATCATCCGGCGGACAGCTCGCGGAAGGCAGCAGCAGCAGGGTTGGTTTCCACCCCTCTGCTTCAACGGGTGCCTTCAACGTTACCAATGCCCCAGCGATCTTGCCTACCCATGCAAGATCAAGGTTTTCCGTGGCAATTGCATAGGTCGTGGCAAAGGTGCGATGGTCGCTGTTACGGTAAATCGCTTTCATCGAAGCGAAACGGAGAGGAGCGTACGTCGCACCTCGAAGGAAATGGGTGTACCCGCTTTTGCTGGCGATCTCCACCTCCGCCGCATAGGGCTTTGGCAGAATGAACCAATCCGCCCAGGTGGGCACGGGATCATCGGCGATCATCACCAGTTCGGCGCCCGCCCGCCAGATCGTGTACTGATAGTCAGGATCAAAATCGTTGCCGACCAGGTAAACCAGCGGCCTTTTGTGGTGAGCATCGACACGCTTCGGGACGAACTCTTTTAATTTACTGGAGATCGCTTCCGCTTCCTGCTGTGGGGTCAAGCCTCCAATCAACTCAACACTGGCGCCCTTCGGCAATTTGTCACCAATCAACCCAACTCCGTCGGAATCCAACAGGAGCGTGATGTCCGTGATACCCTCCCGGCTCGCTGCCTCCGCCAAAGCCTGCGCCCTGAGCAGATGCAAAGAACCATAACTCGAGTCCGTTTTCGCGCGAATCCAGACTTTGATCGCCCCCATGTGGACCTCCTTTGCTACGTGCGACGAAATATACTCGCCGGGTTCCGAACGGACAAGGCAACGTTCCAGCATCAGACGGGAAAGATGATCGAAAGCCACAGATTTCGTTCAACATAATAAAAAACACCCGTCCAGCGTGGAGGAGGTAACGCATGGACGGGGCATAATGCCTTCATCGGGGCCGACCGACGAAAGCGGATTCGTCGGTGAGATTAACCCCTTCACGCTTACAACTTTGTGATTCAGCGCACACACCCTGCACGGGGCTCCATGCCGCTCCCCGATAATGCTCTCAGTTGGAAGTGCTGGCAGGGCTCAGAGCCGCTGCGTACAGAGTCCCCTCCTTCAGCACTTTCACCGCCTCCAAAACCTGTTGATCGTGGGAAATCGCCGCCTGGGTTCGTCCGGCATTTCCCGAAAGGACTGACGCTAACTCAATGCCCAGGCGTACTTTAAGGTCAGCTTCTTCTTTTCCATACTCCGCATCGTCAGACTTTTTCGCGGCGGCCTCAAGGTCATCCAGTTCTTTCATGAACGACACGTCCAACCCTTGAGTTTCCGCATCTTTGCGCAGATCCTGAAGGTTGCGAGTAACAATGCTTTCCCACTTGAAGTCACGGTTTTTCAAGTAGTCAAGGAAACCGTTGTACATCTCATCGGTGACAACCCACCCCGAAAGGTCGGAATGGCTGCCCGTGTACTTATTGGCAAAATCGAAAAAGGCATCTTCCTGCCAGAGGGCGATGGTAAGCCCCCCCACCTCGGGGAGATCGACGGAGATATCCGGTTCGATACCACCGTGCGCCTTCACCTCGCGACCCTGCGCCGTGGTGAACAGGCTGTCGTTGTCACCCGCTTTAGGTTCATGGATAATTGATTGATTATCCGAGAAATAATCCACTTTCTGAATCAGACGTCCTGAAGGGGTGTAGTATTTGGCCGTTGTAATTCGCAACGCGGTACCGTCGCGGAAATTGATCACCGACTGCACCAATCCCTTGCCGAAGGATGTCTTGCCGATGATCACGCCCCGGTCCAGGTCCTGAATGGCGCCCGAGACGATTTCACTGGCAGAGGCGCTGCCCTCGTTGACCATCACGACGAGTGGAATGTTTCCGGGAAGCGCGGGTGTGCCCTCGGACCGGTATTCGACAACGTCCTTGGGATCACGACCACGGGTGGTGACGATCAGATCGCCGTTATTGACGAAATTCTCTGCCACGGAAAGGGCTTCCGGAAGCAGTCCGCCAGGATTGCTGCGCAGGTCGAGAATCATGCCCTTCATTCCCTGCTGGAGAAGATCACCGATGGCGGAGCGAACCTCGTCTCCCGCACTGCGGCTGAACCGTGTCAGCCGGACATAGCCGACTCCTTCATCGATAATACCGGCGTAGCTGACGTCATTGACTTTGATCTCCTCACGGGTGATCGTGTACTCAAGAAGTTTTTCGACACCTTGCCGGCGGACCATGATTTTCACCTGGGTGCCCGCCGGACCTCGAAGCTTGTCCGCCGCGTCCGAAGTGCTGAATCCAACCGTAGCCTGACCGTCGATCTCAAGGATCTGATCGCCGGCACGCAGGCCGAGACGCCATGCGGGGGTTCCCTCGATCGGCGAAATCACGGTGAGAATACGGTCGGGTCCGCGTGTGCCGATCTGCATCCCGACGCCGCCGTAATGACCCATCGACATGATCCGCAGATCGCTCGTATTCTCGGGTTCGATGTACTCGGTGTACGGATCGAGCGTCGCCAGCATTCCATCGATACCCGCCTTGAGGAATCCTTCCGGATTGATCGGATCCACATAGCGGGTGGAAATCTGGCGATAGATTTCGCCGAAAAGTCCGACATTCTCGCGGATGGATTTGATCATCTCCATCTGCTGTCGGATTTGTTCGTCCGATAGCTCCTGCTCGGTGCTGACCGATCCACCACCCCGGGAATCCGGAGTCTGAGCCTGAATCGGGGAGACGGAGAGCAGCAGAATCAGGACGAGAGGTGCGAGTAGCCGTCTCATGAGTCACTTCCTTTCTGGTTTCCAGCCGCCGGCAAGAGGTATTTCCTCCGGGTCGCAACGAAAAGCGCAACCCCGGCCAGAACCATCACAATCGAAACCGCCTGGCTGACGGTGATGAATCCACTGTTCCACCGAATCAACCGCAACCCGAATTCCTGGAAACGAAGCAGCTCGTTGGCGAACCGCAGGATGCCGTACCCGATCAAGAACAGCGACCAGGTGAATCCGGGAAACGTGCGGAAACGCTCCTCCGCCCAGAGCAGGCCGAAGAAGAGCGCCGTGTTGTACAATGTGGCGTAAAGCTGGGTCGGATGAATATGAATTCCCGGATAGACGTATCCTGCGAGAGACCCTTGCGGGAAAACAATTCCCCAGGGGAGATCCGTCGGAGTTCCGAAACAACATCCGTTTAAATAACAGCCGATCCTCCCGATGGCGATGCCGATGGCGAGCGAGGGGGCGAAAACGTCAAGGATGGTCAGCAAGCTCACCTTGCGGATACGGGCGAACAAGACCACAGTGATGAACGCCAATACCACCCCGCCCAACAGAACGAGTCCGGCGTAACCGATGGTTCCGTCCGACTGCACCGGACTGATGATGTCCCACATGTGGCCACGGTATTCCGCGAGGTGAGTCAGCACATACAGGGTGCGCCCGCCAACGAGACCGGAGATGATGATAGCCGTGGAAAAATCGATAATCGTGTTCTCACCGAGTCCACGTTTGACACCTCTGCGGTGAGCGATCCAGATGCCCACGACAAAGGCGATGAACATCATCAACCCGTAACTGCGAAGCTGAAAACGGCCAAGATCGATCAGAACCGGATGCACCGGAATTCCCCTTTGGCTGAAGAACATTAGAAGTTATATGCCTTACGCTCCAGAATTTCACTCACCGAATCTGTTCGGGTTGCCTCCCTCCCGGACATCAGGGAGACGTGCACCCCCTTCTCAGGCAACAATGGAGTAGCCGCCGTCGACAACCAACGTGCTGCCGTGGACCATTTTCGCATAGTCCGAGACGAGGAACAGCGTGGTGTCCGCGACATCCTCAGGCGTGACCAGGCGGCCCGCCGGAGTCCGCTCGAGGCTGTGGCCGATCAGGTCATCACGGTTCGGGAAGTGTCTCAACGCATCCGTATCGACGACGCCCGCCGAGAGGATGTTGACGTTAATGTTGCGCGGTGCGAGCTCCACCGCAAGATGCCGCACCAGCGATTCGAGAGCGGCTTTCGACGCACCGACCGCCGTGTAGTTGGGAATCGCACGCACCGACCCGAGGGAGGAGATGGCGACAACCTTGCCGCCTCGCTCTCCCATCAACGGCACGGAATGCTGCACCAGGTGAAGAAGGGTGGCCGCGTTGATGTCCATCGTCCACTGCCAATGGCGGCGTGTCAATTCCAATGCGGGTTTCAGTACGCCTGAGGCGGCGTTGGAGATCAATATGTCAATCTTCTTGAAATCCGCGGCAAATCTCTCGAACATGTCGTGAAGTTGCTCTTCGTTGCCCACATTCGCCTTGTATGCTTTCGCCGTAACACCAAGTTTTTCAAGCTCAATGACAGTCTCATGGGCAGCCGTTCTGTTGCGCATATAGTTGATGGCGATGGAACAGCCGTTTTCCGCCAAACGGATGGCAATCGCCCGCCCGATGCCACGGCTGCCACCTGTCACCAGGGCTACCTTTCCCTTCAGATCCACCATGAATTGTTCCTCTACGACTGTGAACGGCCAATTGCGACAAGGGGTACAGCTCCCCCTCCGCAGATGGCAAACGTAGCATCGGGGTCATCCCTCTGGCAAGCATAATCTTCGCCTGTCCTAACCCTGCGAGGTCAACCGGGTCCATTGAACAGGAACCATGTGAAGAGAAAAACGAAGAAAAACTTGATCTTACCTCTTGCCCGGGCAACCCCTTCATCTCAACCTTTGTGGTGTTACTGCAAACGATGATTCAGGGAGGAAAGAGCCATGCTGATCAAGGATATTCTTGAAAAAAAGGGAACCCAGGTTCGTACCGTACCGCTCGGCACGTCCGTTCGCCAGGCTGCTCGGGAGATGATTGAACATAAAGTCGGCGCCGTGGTCATCGCGGAAGGATCCAAGGTACTGGGAATATTCACGGAACGTGACAACCTCCGGCTGACCTCCACAGGTCCATACAGCCCGGACGAGACAACCATCGACGGATCCATGACGTCGGATGTGGTGGTGGGCCTCCCCAGCGACTCGATCGAGGCAGCGATGGCGGTGATGACCGAAAAACGTGTGCGCCATCTGCCGATCATCTCGGACGGCCTGCTTGTCGGCATCGTCTCCATCGGTGACGTTGTACGGGCGATCAGCGAGAAGCAGAAAGCCGAGATCCATTACATGCGTGACTACATCTCGGGGACAATGGGATAGAATCAGGATTCGTGTGAGTTACCAGACAGTATAAAAATTCATGAGAGTTTTATACTGTCTGGAAACTCACTCCATTTTAATAAAACCGGGCGAAGGATTCGCCCGGTTTCCTGCGCACTGTCCGAACCGCATGGTTCCAATCGAACGGTCCGGATGATGTTGCTTGCATCTGCTACGATTCGACCTCGTCTTTCACCGCGAGACCCGTCAAGGTCGGATCAATGCCTGACGCCATGTCCATGCCACCCGGCGGTGGTCCCGGCGGTGGCCCCTGAGCCTTCATCTCCTCGATCTTCTGTGCCATTTCCTTGATTGCACTCTCGAGGTCGATGCCCTGTTCATCGGCAAGCTGCTTGAGCGCATCGGGAGCGTTGTCCGCGAGCGCGGCGGCGTCAAAAGTACCGTCCCTGATGCTGTCGAAGATGCTCTTGAGATAATCCTGAACGTTCTGCTGATCGCTCTCGTCGAGGTTCTGGACAGAGCTCAACAGGCTGCCCATCCCAGAAGTTTCAAACATGTCCTGCATCGGGGGAGGTCCCATGCCTTCAGGTGGTTTCTGCTTCCTGTCATCCGCCTGAAGGCTCTGAAGGTACTGGAGTCTCTGCAACTCTTCGTTGGATTGAATCTCATCGATACTCATGTCGGGTTCCTTTCTTCGTTTCTTCTGGAAACGGTTGTCGAGACGGAACAGCCGTCCCGATTCCATCGATCGACCTCGTTTTCCTCCTTTCTCTCTGTTTGTTGTCTATTGTCAATAAGGAACCCTTGCCTGACTCATCACCGGCGATGGGTACAACCATCACCGGTTTTCCTGCTGTCAACCTTTTTTTCGCGCATCCGAAAGACGGACCTGGATCCATTCGATCTTCGGTTGATCGTCCATCTCCCGGCCTTTGCCTGGAGGCCTGATGCCCGGCTTCACGTTCCCCGGTGGCGTGAATTCCTGCTCACCGCCAGCCCGGGCATTGTTTCTTGCGAAGTCCGGAAAATCACCCGGCGGTTTCGGGGGTCGAGGCACCACAATTGTCTCGATCCCAAGGCTGAATACATCGCCGGGCAAGACGTGCAACTCGCACTGTTTCGTGGAATCCTGCAGCGGGATGGAGAATTCGAAGACCAAATCCTCCCCCTCCACCTTCATCGCCGCGTGAAGACCCGGCTCTTCCGGCATTGTGATCACCTCAGGATCGGCGCCCGGATGATCGTAGTACACAATCTGATCCCCGGCCTGCTGGAGTGGCTCCATCACCGCTCCCCTCATTTCGGAAAACGATGCAGGTGCAGACCCGCTCGAGTCGTTCATCCCGCCCGGGCCATCCTCCACCATCCTGTAGGCGAAACCAAACCTCTTCTCACGTTTGCCTGACGGATCGATCCACAACACCATCCGCCGCGCACCGGGAACGCCCAGGTTTACCGGCCGCTGTACCAGCAGGTAGAAATGACTCCTGTCGTTCGCCGCGGAAACAGTCAAACGGTGGGATCGGATTTCAATTCTCGGCAGGGAGACCCAATCCCCGCTTTGTCCATCCACCTGGGGACACTGATCCACCCACGTTGAGGTGAGACGGCTTGCCACGCTACTGCCCGGCATCATCATAACCGCTGCGATGCCTGCGATGGCGATCGACCGGCAGTAACGCCCTACGCTCTTCTTTTCCTGCATCCTGGCCTGCGCTCTTTGGACGCCGAATACAACGACAAAGTTCGTGAAGAGCGTTGCAAAGGATATGCCTCCTCGAAGTTCCTTTGTATTTCGTGCCTTACAGCCGTTTTTCAGGGGTGAATTCGGAGCTTCTGACGAATCGTTCGTCCCGTTGGACGAACCAGAAGGCCGGATGCGGGCGATATGCCGAACCGTATTAAAACACCAGCGGCAATGAATTCCTGATCCTACCGAACAACGTACCGATTACTGCCCAGAGAAGCTGAGGGTATGCCTCCGACCTTATCTGGTCCCTCGAAATACTGGCAAAACGAGCTGACAAGATCCGACAAAAAAGACCCGCGGTGGATCGCACGGGTCTCGGATAGTTGTCCTGGATCGTATCAAGGCTCTTAACCCTTCAGCGCCTCGTTCAGTTTCGGAAGGATCTCGAGGGCGTCGCCGACAAGTCCGTAGTCGGCGATCTTGAAGATCGGCGCGTCGGCATCCTTGTTGATCGCGACGATCACCTTCGAGGTGCGCATGCCGGCGAGGTGCTGCACGGCGCCGGAGATGCCCACCGCGATGTAGAGGGTCGGGCCGACAGTCTTGCCGGTCTGGCCCACCTGCTCGGAGTGGGGACGCCATCCGGCATCCACCACGGCGCGTGTGGCACCGACAGCAGCGCCAAGGGTGCTCGCGAGATCCTCGATCAGCTTAAAGTTTTCCGGTTCCTTCAGTCCACGGCCACCGGAGACAATGCGGTCCGCTTCGGCCACGTCCAGCTTGTCGCCACCGGCGGCTTTGACTTCGACAACTTTCGCCTTTGCCTCGAAACTGACCTCGAGCGCCACCTTCTCGCCCGCCCCGGCCGTCTCAGCGAGGTCAAAGATATTCGGACGGGTGGTTATTACGACCGGCAGGCTCTTGGTCTTCAGCGTCATGTACACCTTTCCGGCGTAGACAGGCCGCGTCACCTGTACCTGGCCGTCGACACTGGAAATCGCTGTGACATCCGGCATCAGCATCACACCCATCTTCGCGGCAGCACGAGGAGCAAGGTCGCGGCCCTGGCTTGTCGCAGCCGCGATAACCACTTTCGCATCCGCCTGTTTCGCCGCTTCGACAACCGCCGTGAGATAGCCCTCGGGAACGTAGGTGGAGAGTTGATCGTTTTCCGCGACGTACACCTTATCCGCACCGTGAGCCTTGGCAGCCTCCACTGCGCCGTCAAGCCCTTTCCCTGCGATAACCGCGCTGACACCACCGAAAGCAGCACCGAGACGTTTGGCTTCACTCAGCGCTTCCAGCGAGGCTTTCTTTGCTACGCCATCGCGGACTTCGATATAGACAAGAACGCTCATCGTTCGTTCCTCTCGCGTTATTCGATTACCCGGGCTTCTTCACGCAGCAACCGGACCAGCTCCGGCACCGCATCCACACCTTCGCCAACTATCTTTCCGGCGGGGCGTTCCGGCGGATAGGTGAAACCAACCGTCTCGACACGGGGCTCGGTCGCCTCCGCCTCTAAGATGTCGATGGGTTTCTTCTTCGCCATCATGATCCCCTTGAGGCTCGGGTAACGGGGTTCGTTCAAACCTTTCTGAGCAGTGAGGACGCACGGCAATGGTGATTCCACGACTTCGGTCCCGCCTTCGATTTCACGCTCGACGGTAAGTTTCCCATCGCCGATCTCGAGCTTGGCGACCTCGGTGATGCAGGGCAGGCCGAGCAGGGTGGCAACCATCTGGCCGACCGCAGCACAATCATCGTCGGTGGCCTTGAATCCGGCAAAAACGAGATCGTAACCGCCAGCATGGACCTGCGCCGCAAGCGCTTGCGCGGTTCCGAGCAGATCGGTAAAGCCGTCTTTTTTAATGTGGATGGCTTTGTGCGCACCCATGGCGAGAGTCTTGCGGAGTGCCTCGGCGGCATTCTCCCCGCCGTAGGTAATCGCCGTTACCTCGCCGCCCTTCTCTTCCGTGATTTTCAACGATTCTTCAACAGCGTATTCATCAAAGGGGTTGAGCACCCAATTCAAGTCGCGGGTTTCAATCCAGCTTCTGTCCGAAGTGAGCCGGATTTGCGCCGCTGTGTCGGGTACCAGTTTTACCAGCACCGCGATGTTCATCCTTGCCTCCCTGCGTTCATGCATGCAGATTGTCGTTGATGTTTAACAGTGTGTGAATATACGGGTTGAGTGGCGGCGAAAAAACGCCGGCGTGGAAAGCAACACGGGGCGCGGAGGGAGTGAATGAGCCGTACGGTGGCGGTCATCGGTGGTGGTGTTGCCGGTCTTTCGGCAGCATTCGCGGCGAGCGAAAAGGGAGTCTCCGTGACACTGTTCGAAATGGCCCCTTTCCTCGGCGGGCGAGCGGCGGGGGAAACCGGTTTCGACACCGGACGCCACCTGGTGACCACAGCCTACCGCGAATTTCTCTGGCTGTTGGACAGGATCGGTTCCCGCAGAGCGCTGGCACTCATGCCGCAATGCTACGGTGCTGTCGATGGAATGCGGATGCCCTTCTGGCGGATCAACGGACCGTTGGGTGCTGCAGCGGGGTTACTCGGATCCTCGCTCCTGCCGCTCAAAGACCGAACGAAGGCGCTGATCGCATTGAAACAAACCCTCGATGCAGCGCCAGCGGAACCGACTGACAGCGAGCTGGCGGGGAATCCCGGCGACATCTTTCCCATCACGCCCGGTCCTGCACTCTCCGAACGTCTCACTGAATTGAAATGGCCCGCTTCCCTGTACGACAGGATCGGCGAACCGCTTGCGATCGGAATGATGAACGGCCGTCCCGAAACCGTTTCCCACGCCCCATTCATGACGGCTTTGAAACGAATGCTGAACGATCCCGTGAAAAAAGCGGGTTGGGTTCGCGGTGATTGGGGGGCTTTGATTTCCGGCCCGGCTCAAAAGGCACTCGAACAACAGGGTATTCGAATCCTCACACAAACGCGTGTCTCTTCCGTCCGGCGAAGCAGGGGCGGATGGACCGTGGCGGTGGATTCGTCGCGGGAACGGTTTGACACGGTCGTTGCGGCGCTGCCATTTCATTCGCTGCACCCGTTGTCGTCCTGCAAGGAAGCCAAAGAACTTGTATCACTTGGCGAGACCGTGTCCGGAAACACGATCATGACCATGCGAGGTCGTTTCACCGATGCGGAGGCGCTTCCCGGACCTCTCGCGGAAGAGGGACACGCGCGGGCGATCTGGTTCGTCGAACCCCATCCAAAGGGTGGCGTGCTGATCGAACGAGTGGTCAGCGGATTGTCGAAAGACCTATGGCCGGACCCCAAGGAGGTGGAAGCCGACTTCCTGCGGCGAACGAAAACCCTCTTTTCGGCTGAGCAGGTGGTGGAATCGCATGTGCGCTGGTATCCGTTGGCGACCCCGACGCTCACTCCAGGCACACAACGTCCTCATCTGCATATTGCGGAGGGGCTATACTACGCGAGCGATGGTTCCGCCACGGGACTCCCCGGAACTCTGGAATCCGCCGCGAGAGCCGGACGACTCGCTGGAACACTGGCGGCAACGTTGCCAATGTGATCTCTGTCATGAGTACGCTTTTGGACCGGGAGTACCTTCATTCGAATCTGGTAAGAAACCGGTGAACGACCATGTCTGAAGCGGCAGTCCACAACTGCGCAAAACGGGTGCTCTTCCTGACGCTGTTCGGAGATCTTCGCCGAGGAGGGCAGCACAGCCTGTTGCTCCTCGCCTCCCGAATGGACAGGAGCCGCTACGAGCCAACGGTCGCCGTTCCGGAAGAGGGCGCTCTCGCCGAAGCTCTTCGCGAACACGGCATTGAGACCCACGTTTTCGGATCGTGGCCGCATCCGTTGCGGCAGGCACCCTGGGTGACGCTGGAGGCGGCGTTTCGCCTGAGACAGCTGATCCGTCAACTCCGTCCGGATGTGATCCACACCGATGCCCCCCGCCTCGCTCATCTCGCTGTGCTGGCGGGATGGGATATCCGGCGTGTGATGCATCTGCGCGTATCCACCTTCGACGGATTCTCCGACACCCTGCTCGCCCTGCATTCCCACGCCATGATCGCGATCAGCCAGGGTGTCGCGGATCGGTTTCTCCGTTACCCTGAAAGGATCCGGGACAAAATCCATATCGTCTACAACGGCGTCGACCTTGACCGTTTCCGCCCCCGTATACAAAAAGAGTGCGCATCGCTTCGCCTGGAACTTGGGCTCTCGAAAAAAGACCGAGTGGTGACGATGCTCGCGGCATTCGTTCCGTTTAAACGGCATCTCTTTATCGCTCAGGCGTGGGCGGAGGTGATGCGCCGGATTCCCGCCCGCCTGATTCTCGCCGGCAGCGGTGATGAAACGCTGCAACAACAGGTGGTTGAACGGTTGACCCAGCTTGGAATACGCGAGTCGGTTCTGATTCTCCCACCAACATCCCGGCCGGAGGAACTACTCGGATGCGCGGATGTAAACATTCTTGCCTCCATTCGTGACGAAGGTCTCGGACGAGTGATCCCCGAGGCGGCGGCCTGCGGAGTTCCTTCGATTGCCGCCGATGCGCCGGGAGTCCGGGAAACGATTCTCCCCGGTTTGACCGGAGTGCTTCTGCCTGCGGACTCCACGCCGGAACGATGGGGCGAGGAGATCGCAGCACTGCTTAAGGATAAAAAGCGTCGCGGACAACTGTCAGCGAGCGCACTCACCTTTGCCCGGGATCGTTTTTCCGCGGGACACTATTGCCGCGAAGTGATGAAAGTTTATGACCAGGTGTTGGAGCGGGAAAAGGGGTAGCAGGGGACGATGACGCCAGAGAATACCCCGAGCGATACATCGCAGGACTACATCCTCGTTTTTCACTCTTGAGACCCATTGGAGATCACCACGCCCTCCCGCCGTCGCGGGAGTGCTGGTGATGACACAGTGGGATGTGCCCTGAAGTCATCCTGATGCTATCCTGATTGTGTCATCCTGACCCCGGTCGGGGTCAGGATCTCTCGATGTGAAACCTTCACAAATTTTCAGGTCACTCACTTCGAAAGATTCTTCACTTCGCCTGCCTGCCGCAGGTTGATTCAGAATGACTGCACGCGATTGATTGCATCGAGAGTATCCACCTTCAGATATGCTGATAAATCCATTCCAGCCGGTCGAGGTATCCCGTTTTTTCGTACTTCTTAAGAAATCGTTTTCGGGCGGCATTTCCCATCCGGTCCCGCAGCGAATCATCATCGAGCAATTTCGCAAACGCCTCGGCCATCGCGCCCGGATCTCGAGGCGGTACGACGAATCCGGTCACACCCTGCTCGACAACTTCAGGCATTCCCCCGACATTCGTGCAGACACAGGGACGGCCCGCACGGTGAGCCTCGATCAACGCCAGGGATAGACCCTCGCGAGGCCAACTCGCCAAGGCGACGACATCCGCCGCGGCGAGCAACGTGGCGGTGTCCTGCACAAATCCAAGGAACTGAACGCGATCTGAGATCTTCAACTGTTCCGCCATCTCCTCAAGATCCGTTCTCAACGGACCTTCTCCAGCGACGAGCAGCATGCTTTCCGGCACCAGGGAAACGGCGTTGAGGAGAGTCGGGATTCCCTTGTGCTCGGTCAGCGATGCGAGGGTGACAACAACTCCGATCCCTTCGGGGATGTTCAGGCGGTGCTTCGATGCACCCTGATGCAATGGATCCTGATCCGAGATTCCACCGGCAAGGACCTCGATCATTCCCCGGTCGATCCCGATGTTCACGACAAGATCTTCCATGACTGCCTTACTGACAGCGATGATCCTTCCACTCTTTTTCGCGAGACGGCGTTCGATCCACCTTTGAAATCCATTCAGACGGTGGGCGATCGAAAGATCCGTGTGGACATGGTATACCGTCCTGACATTCGTTCCGAACAGCGCCAACCGTCCAAAACGTCCTCCAACGAGGCCATGAAGGTGAACGACATCGGGCGGGGGCGCGAGCAGGGATTGCCTGACCTTGCGCAGCGCGGCCACAGCCAATCTGTTCACTCCGACGATGAAGACGTCCACACCTTTCAACTGCAAACGGTCCGCCGTTCTTCCACCGGAGGTGAGACAGACCACGCGGACTTCAGACCCCCGCTCCAGCTGACCCAGAACGATATCCTCAATGAGATGTTCCAGGCCGCCGAATTTCAGATCCTGTACGACGTGAACGATTTTCATGTGGTGGACTTGCCACGCAAGGCGTTGAACAGCATTTTCACTTCCCTCACGGAAGTCGCTTTCAGAAACAGGGCGGAACCGGCATAGACAATCGCGAACAACACCGCACTGGAGAGCCCGGGCAGCAAGGCGGATATGCGTCCACCCTCACTCGGCAAGGGAATGCCCCAGCGGAGCAGACTCCACGCCGCCAGTCCGGCAAGCACCGATGCCATCATCGGTCTCAGCCAACTGGCTTTCAGGAAGGTGCCGATCTTCAATTTCAAGCCCGGCAATACCATCGTGATAAACCACCCCTGTCCGAGAAGCATGGCGAAAAGCGTACCGAGGAGAACACCGCGGAATCCGAACTGGAAATAAAGGATGATGGAGAGTAACACGTTGGCAATCGCCTGCAACATGGCCGCCCGCGCCTCCCATCCGGGATGACCTATCCCCCGGCCGACTGAGCGCAGGGGTGATGTCAACGCCATTCCCACATAGGCGACCACGAGAACCGCCAACGCTTCCACCATCTGTGAATTGACCCTGCTCCCGATCCAGATTCGAAGGACGGCATTCCCCGCGACGATCAGGAACACCACCATCGGGAATCCGATAAGCGCAGCATACTTCCCCGCGCGCTCGAGGAGAAGATGAAGCTTTGCCGTTTCCCCTCCCGCATGAAAACGAGCCGCTTCCGGCTCCACAACGGGCAGCATGACGAGAGGTCCCTGTTGAGCAACCCCCGCGGCTTTGGCACCGATGTCATACCAGGCGACGATGCTCAAACCCATCATTCGGCCGAGGATCAATCTGTCGAAGGAAGAGTAAATCACTTCCGCCATTCGGGCGACGATGACACGAAGCCCGAACCTCCAGAATTTCAAGATGGCTTCGCGTTGAACGGAGGAGACGGAGAGCTTGAATCCCGGTGTCCCGGAAGCGCCCAGGCCGAAGATGAGCGCCAGTCTCAACACAGCAACTCCTGCGGACGCCATCGCGAGACCGATCAGACCGCCGCCCAATGCCAGGGCGATTGAAACGGCGATTCCGTACAAAACGGCGAGGGTGGTGCTCAACATGCCCAGGGTGGACACCCGGTGGGTGGACATGAAAAGCGCCCTGCCGTAACTCGTGATAAAACCGAGTGCAAGTACCGTCATCATCGAACGCCACGCCCAGTTTGCGGCAATTCCGAGATCTCGCGATCCGGTGAAAAAATCCAGGACCCAATGCTCGACAATAAGTCCCAAGAGAAAAACACCGGTGGCAACAACGAAGAGATAGAGGAAAGCGCTGGAGAAGTATTCACGCTTCTGCTTTTCGTCTCCCGCGGTAAGCGCCGAAACGAAATGGAAATTCAGGGCGGCGGATACTCCGAAGTCGGTGAGATTAAGGTAATTCGCCACCGCGTAGATCAACGCCCAGTACCCATAGGCTGCTCCGCCGAGCTTGTGGAGCATGTACGGCACCAGCAGGAAACTGACAGTGACCTCAACGAGCCGTTGAAACGCGATCGATGCCGTGCCTCTTGTCATTCTCCTGCGGAGAGCGACGGTTTCATCCACCTTCATGCTGCTGGGCTCTTCCATGTACCTTCCTGTTTCCGGTTTCGCCTAAGGTACATACGAGGTTGCGGACCAGCCACATGTGCAGTGCACTGATTTGACCCCGATCACGTGCCGGAACCGAACCTCCGCTCTGTACGCGAGCCCTGTCATTGTGTATGTTAGGACCTGTACGACAAACCGGAAAACGATGACGAGCCGATCCAGAATCCCCGTGCACTTTGGCGACGCACCGCCTCCAGCCCCGTTCCGATCACGGCAACCAAATGCCGTCAGGACCCTGCCGAAGGTGGCCTATGCACTGTATGGCACGTGGTTGAAAATCACCCACCCGTCGCCGCCTGCGCCGATGATTCCAGCGGCTGACCAGGTGAAACGGCTGGTGGCTGTGCAGCTTGAACGGCTAGGCGATCTGGTGCTGATCGAGCCTGCACTGCGAGCACTTCGCCTTCACTATCCAAAGGCTCAACGAGTACTGATCGCTCCGCCTGGGGCCGGGGACCTCTATGCCGGTACAGGCTGGGGTGAAATCCTGGCGCCGCAAGCCTTGGAAATCCTGCGTAAAACCGAGGAAGAGCCCTTCGATCTCGCCATTGACCTGACGGGACGCGTGGAATATCGTATCGCGAAAACCCTGGCATACAGCGGGATTTCACACCGTATCGGGTACAATCGAGCTGGACGCGGGATCTACCACACGATTCCTCTCCCGTGGCCGGAAATCTCTCTCCCGATGCGCAGAGTCTACCTTGCCCTCGCACAGGCGCTGGGTTCGACGATGAGCGACAGCATCCCACGCCTGCCCCGGGGCGACGACCGGCTGCAACGTGGCAGGGACCTGTGGCGCGATCACCGCCTCAACGCTCCGGTGGTACTTCTCCCCGGTGCTCACCAATCGCAGCAACGGTGGGCACTGGGCAATTTCGCCGCAGTGGGAAGGGCGTTGCGAAAACAGGGTGTGGAAGTCGCTGTCGTCTGCGGACCAGATGAAGAGGGGTTTGCGGGAGCGCTCGCCCAGGAAATCGAGGTTCCCCTCGTTTCGGGTCCGACGATGAGCGAGTTGATGGATCTTCTGGCGACGAGCCAGGTCGCCGTTTGCAACAACACCGGACCGATGCACCTGGCGGCGGCTCTCGGCGTTCCAACGATTTCCACCATGGGGCCGACAATCCCGTGGAGATGGTGGCCCGTGTCCGATGCTCCGACCATTGTCTTCCGCTCAGGATCGCAGGGACCGATCGCCGACATGCGCCTGATCGACCCCCTCGAAGTTGCCGCAGCGGTGCTGCATTTGCTGGATGAGTAAAGCCAATCCACGATCGCCGGGTTCGGAGAACCCGGCCTACACTCTCCCTGCCTCGCCGCACTTTTCACCCCCGCGCAGGCGGGGGTCCAGAGGAAGAATGACGACCCGGGAAATGGACCTTCGGTTCACATCCCGGGCCACCCGCTCGAAATTGCCGCAGCGGTGCTGCATTTGCTGGATGAGTAAAGCCAATCCACGATCGCCGGGTTCGGAGAACCCGGCCTACACATCTCCCTGCCTCGCCGCACTTGTCACCCCCGCGCAGGCGGGGGGTCCAGAGGAAGAATGACGGTCATACTGCTGGATTCCCGCCTTCCCCGACGGATCGGGACAGGCGCAGGAATGACACATCTCTCCGCCTCCCCACACTTGTCACCCCCGCGCAGGCGAGGGTCCAGAGGAAGAACGAAGGGCAAGGGGCTGTAGCCCGGACATACCGGTCCGGGGCTCTTGTATTAAAAAACCGGTCCCGAACGGTCGGGACCGGTCTACGCTTGCTTTGGTTCACATCCCGGGGGCCACCCGTCCGACTTCCACAGTGGATCAGATCAACTCAATGTCAGGTTTGAAACGGATCACACGGCCGCCGCTGTCAAGGAACGGGTCGAGAAGTTCGAGTAGTTCTTCCTGCCTCCGTTCCGAACTGACCAGCACAGCGTCAAAATCCTGTTTGCTTTCGATGGCAACCATCGCTTCAATCGTGAACGAACTTCCCGAAAGGACTGCGCCATACCGGGTTTTATCAGTCGTCACCACTCTACGAACCTTGTCTCCGATCCCGGTATAGTAAAGCATGTCCACGCTCGGGGTACCGGCGCCGAGGATGATGATGCCGTTGGGACACTGCCTGGCAAGCAGCGCAGGCAACTCTTCCGCGAGTTTGTCCTTGCGTTCGAGGAATGCATCCACATCGTCGAATGCGACTTCCACCTCCTCATCGCTGGGTGGCACGGGGTCCAGGGCTTCCTCGCCCTTGTCCGGCACCTGCGCGAACATGGCGATGTACGATTCCTCGTACCCTCCCACAATGTCCATTCCCTGCAAAGTCAGCGCATAGCGGAGAGTAGGGACTTTCCAGTACTGATGATGGTGAAAGGAAAATCCGCCAAATCCGGACCGGCGAAAGACTCTGCCGGCGTTTGGCACTTCCACCGCGAGCAACCCATTCGGTTTCAAAAGGTTGTTGATCGCCGAAAGGAAAAGGGTCGGTTCTGGAACATGTTCAAGAATCGAACGCATGACAATCATGTCAAAGCTTCCATCCTCGTACAGCCCCTCCTCGAAGCGCCCGGCCCTGACCTCGAACCCCCTCTTCTTTGCGATGGTTGCCGCTCGTGGATCCGCGTCGATTCCCTGGACGTCGAAGCCCCATTCCTTCAATTGCATCATCACTGTCCCGGTGCCACAGCCGATTTCGAGGACGCGGCCTTTCGCCGGTGCGTACCGGCGCAGACTCTCGAGGAAGCGATCCGTCTCGGCTACTTCCATGCCGGTCTCCTCACTGGAGAGCGGACTGGGTTGTCGCAACAGCATTGCATCCAACTCTTCGATCGAAATCGGAGTGAGCTGGAAAACACTTCCGCAAACGCGACACATCCCGATGGAAAGTGTACCGGAAGGGATCTTCTTGGCCTCGGAGGCTTCAACCGCGCCATTCCCAGCGAGAGGATAATCATCCAGGGCGATTATTTCCTCAATGTCGCTGGCGCTGCAGACGGGACACTGCTCCCGTATCATAGCCTCCTCGTGTTGATCAGGATGGTAAACGAATCATGTCTCGCCGACTGCCTTATTCAAAGTAGGATTGGGTTTTCTCAACTGTCAAGCCATCCCTGCACCCCGGAACGCATAATCGGTACCTCCCCAGGCTCAGGAGGTCCGCCCGCCAAAATACATTTCGAGCCAGATTCCGATGTTTGCGAGCATCCAGTGTTTCATTCCCTCCTCCTTGCCCCGGGCGCTTCGCAGCATCTCCTCCAGCCGGGACAACTTGAAAATCTCGCCCATCTTCCGCGTGAGAATGCGTTGCGCAGCCCAGTCGTTTCGAGAGCCGAACATCCATGAATCGAGGGGAACCGGGAAGGCCGTCTTGGGTCTCATCAGGATGTCGTCCGGAATGGTTCCGGCAAACGCGAGGCGGAGGAGATATTTGCTGATGTCCAGCTTGCCCGCGACTTCAATCGATGTCAGACACTTCGCCTGTTTTTCCTGCTCCGGCCCCAACCAGCGAACCTTGTATTTCACGGGCTGAACCGCGGACCACTCGACGAGGTCCCGGTCGGTGAACGGCACCCGTCCCTCGACACTCTCCGCCATCGTGGTTGCATCCAGTCGAAGCAGCAGCGCCGAAAGATGGATCTCCTCGAGAATTGCCAGGACTTTTTCATAAGGATCGATTCCGGAATCGTCAAGATCCACCCACACCGATTCCCATTCATCACTGATCTCCCGTTCGATTTCGACGACAGGAAAGGACGGAGAGAACAGGCTCTCCCGCTCGGCTTTGGGAATCCACTGGTAAATGCCCAGGAACTGCTCGCCCTGGTTGCGGAAGGATGTCGTTCCATATAACCGCTGCAGGGAATGTTCGACCCTCGCTTTTTCTTCTCCGGTGAAGGCGCCTTCCGCAAGACTCCGTGCCAGAAGCCAGTCATGAGGACTGCGAACCAGCGCTGGATAGCCACCGAGAAGTTCGTCCGCACCCTCTCCCGACAGAACGACCGTCATCACTTTCTTCAGGTGGCGGGAAAGAAACCTCAGGGGTACTTCGTTGGGAACGGACAGCGGGGTATCCTTGACGTTCACCAGCGCTTCAAATTCCTTGAAATACCCTTCTTCTGTCAGAGTGACAATGCTGTGGGTAACTCCGAGACTGCGCGAGACCTGTTTGGCGTAGTCAAATTCATTGAATCCCTCCTCCTCAAATCCGATCGAGAAGGTAGACAATCTTTTTTTCCCCATCGACCGCATCAGCGTTACGATGACAGCGCTGTCGATCCCACCCGAGAGATAGGCGCCGAGCGGTACATCCGACATCAGACGACGCCTCACGGCCACCGTCAGCAGCCTTCGGAATTCATCTGCGGTGCGTTCCTCCCCCAAGTCGGTCTTGTCAGCCTCCCGGACTCTTGGCAGTGACCAGTAACGGACGGATTCATGCCTTTTCCCTTCCCACACGACATAGGTGCCGGCCTGCACCTCATGAATCCCGGTGAACAGGGTTCTTCCCTTGAAGGCAAGCCGGTAATGGGCGATGTAGTTCACAAGGACCGCATGATCGATGTTGCGTGGATAGGAGGGGTCTGCGAGGATGGTCTTGATTTCGCTGCCGAAACGGAGCAGTCCGCCACGCATCGCCCAGTAGAGGGGTTTGATTCCGAGGTGATCCCGCGCGAGGATCAACCGGCGGGACTTCGGCTCCCACCAGCCGAAGGCGTACATCCCACGAATCCGTTTCAGGGTCGTATCAATTCCCCAGTGCACGAGTGCCTTCGCCAGCACTTCGGTGTCGCATTTGCTTCTGAAACGAACGCCGTCGGATTCGAGCTCACGACGGAGCTTGGCATGATTGTAGATCTCGCCGTTATATGTCAGCACCGAGCCGGTTTCATCATCCACCCACGGTTGTGCACCGCCCTCGATGTCGATGATCGCAAGTCGCCGGTGTCCTATCCCGGCTCCCTCGCCGATCCAGATCCCACGCCCGTCGGGACCACGGTGCGCAATGGAGTCAGTCATCCTCTCCAGCAGTGAACGATCCAGTTCAATTCGTGAATCAAGGGCAACCAATCCCGTGATGCCGCACACGGCGTTTCTCCCGTCAGCACTCTGTTTTTCTTGTTTTTCTACTGTTCAGTTTAACGTACGCGAAAATGTTATACTGGAGCAAGGAGACATACACAGGGGATCAACTGGCCGCCGGTTGAATGGCCCTCTCCTACTTGAGTACCTTGTTTTAAATAGTCCGTCTCCCCTTGAAATTTTCCCTTCAGTAACGGAATGAAGAAGGCGATGAAAGTAAGTGACAAATATCGAATTGTATTGATTGTCGATGACGATCCCGATATGAGGGAAATCCTCCAGACAGCGTTAGGCGGTCTTGGTTTTACAACGTACGTCGCCGATGATGGAGATGTCGCACTTGACCTGTTCCACAAACATCGACCAGCGCTTGTAGTGTCGGATATTTTTATGCCCCGGTTCGACGGCGTGAGACTGTTGAAGGAAATCAAAAAGGTTTCCAGGGATACACCCGTTATTCTGATCACCGGCTATTCCCATCTGGACAAGCAGCAGGAAGAGGACTCGTGTGCATTCAAACCGGACGCGTTATTGCGTAAACCATTCAACCTTAGCGAACTCGTTGAGGCGATCCATACGATTATGAACGATTGACGCACTCCGTTTCCCGGAATGGAAAACCCGCCAGACGGCGGGTTTGTTGTAGCGGTGAGACACATTTTCACATGCTTCGAAGCAGACGGCCGAGGGAGAGAAGGTCATCCTCGAGTTTCACAAGAGCCGTTGTCGGATCGTTAAAGTAATCGTCACCGGTCATGACGTTGCTCGCCGGTTCACGCGATCCTGTCACATAATGGTAGTAGCTAAGGGGACGCAGGCGCGCACGGCTGACGACGGAATCGCGTGTAAATCCCTTCCCTTCCTTTTCACGGCCTGCATCGATAACCCGCTCGATCAGGGTTTCGGATGCAACGTCAAAACCCTCGACTCGAGCTTTCCAGGTTTCACGGTCCGTTCGATGAACAGGAAGCAATTCTTTTAAACGGGCGAGTAGATGATCCGCAGGAGCCTCGCTCTCAACAAAATGATGTACCGCATTGCGTATCTTTTCCGCCAGTGCTTCATCGATGAAGGTCAGGCCAGTTTTTGCCATTCACACCTCCCATGAGACGTTTCCGCCTCTCCCCCTTCTTCACGTTGAAATATAGTCCGGTACAAGGATTCCTAACAACGTTAATTCCCAGCATTTACAACATCCGACACAAGAAGGCGGGTCAGCTCGCCGAGATCACGAACGTTTTCCAGGTTGTAAACCGTCTGCTTCACTTCCTCGCGGCGCGCAGCACTCAATACGTTCTCCGCCAGGCTGTTGAATTTCGCGTCCAGAGCGTGCGCGGGGATCGGGTGACGGGGGTCGCCCATCGGATATTCCACATACTTCACATGAGTTTGGCCGTCCACCGTTACGATGGTCACTTCGTTGGGCTGCTTAGCCGGGAAAAGCTTTTCGTAGCCGGATTCCGCCGTCACTTTCAGCTTCCTGAGCTGAGCACGGATCGTGGGATCGAAGATCTTCTCCTCGCTGAAACTCGAGGGGGTGATCGCCCGATCCACAACGGCCACCGCCATGCAGTAGGGCAGGCTGTGGTCGGCGGACTCGCGGGTCCGCGGATCGTACTTGCTCGGATCGCTGAGGATGTCCGCCGCCCGGGCGATGGTTTTCAGGCGGATCTCCTTGATGTCATTAGGCTTGATGTCGTATTCGGTAACCAACTCGATGGCGGCGGTCAACGGAGCATGAGTCAACGCTTCCGTAGGGAACGCCTTGAGGCTGCACTGAGGGATGCGCCAGCTCCTGCCGAGTCCCTCCACCAGGATCTCGCCCCTCCACTCGGGTCCGAAAGCCTGGAATAACCCCTCCTTGCCCTCGATGACGTGCTCCGGGCCTTCGTAACCCCGCGCCGCCAGTTCCGCCGCGAAAACTCCCGACTGGGTGGCGAGAGGGTCCGCGGTGTTCTTCATCATCGTCAGATGCCCGGCGGTGATCGCGCCAAAAGTGGCGTGACGGCTTCCCGAGATGCCGATGGCGTGAGCGATTTGCTCGCCTGTCAGTCCCATCATCCGGCCCGCGGCGACCGGAGCGGCGAAGGCTGTCAGCGTGGCGTGGTGCCATTTCCGTTCACGGATACCCGGAAACCCCACTTCGCACAGGCGCATTTCGATCTCGTGGCCGATGGCGATGGCCAGCAGCAGGTCCTTGCCCGACTTGCCCATCCGCTCGCCCAGGGCCAGGGGTCCGGGGATGATGTCGCTGGGGTGGCTGGGGTCCTGCTTCCAGTAGATGTCGTTGTAGTCGAGGGCACGGACCATCAGGGCGTTCAGCAATGCGGCTTCCACGGCGGGGAGTTTCCTGCCCGACCCGATCACCGTCGCCTCCGCCGTCCCCCCCTTCTCCTCCAACCAGGTGCGCATGATGCCGACGTCATGGGTGCCGAACCCGCCCAAAGCGCAGCCGAGGGAGTCGTAGAGGATTGTTTTCGCCGCCTGTACAGCCTCTGATGACAAATCATCGTAGGACGTGTTCGCAGCCCACTGGGCAATCTGCTGCGACAGTGTCGCCATGTTTTTCTCCTGCAGTTTCCAGACAGAATAATCCAAGAATAATCCAGACAGTTTAGGTATTCTTTGGAATAATCCAGACAGTTTAGATATGCTTTATCTTTAAACTGTCTGGATTATTCAGTCTGGGGTTATTCAGTCTGGATTATTCCATTGCAAATGTGTGCGGGAACGTAGTCAGGACAGGCGGAGCCGTCAAGCCGCTCGGAGACAGCGGAATCGCTGAGCCTGGGGTCCGGCGCCATGGGGAGGTGCTATGGCTTCTCTGTGGGGTAAGAAGAACTGTTGGCCCTGTTGGCTCGCCAAACAGGGTCTAATTGTTTTGTGAAACCCGGGACTGAAGTCCCGGGCCACCCGACGGCGAAGCCGCTTGAGCCACCCAGTTGCAACTACTGTGGCTTTGTTATCCCCTGGCTTGACCGGGGGGGATCCAGTGTTATTCAATTCCCTCTGGATTGCCCGGTCAAGCCGGGCAATGACAATGAGAATGCCATTAGTGTGTGACCCTGTCGGTTTAACTGACAGGGTTTACTTGTTCTTATTGACAGAAACCCGATCAGTCGGATGACTGATCGGGTCACTCGGTCGCACATCTACATAAAAGTATGTCATTGCGGGGAATCCGTCAGCCGACGGATGACAAAGCAATCTCGATGTTTACACATGAAACCCGGGAATGATCAGCCTTCTCCCCACGCTTCGGGATTCGGCGGACAAGCGGCCCGGGCCACCCTTCGGGCTTCTCATTATAAAGACCCGACCCTGAAGAGTATGGCAACACTCCCTGGATTCCCGCTTTCGCGGGAATGACACAATGGGGTCATGTCGAAATTAGACTTCGCTACTTGCTTTGATTGGGTGGAAGAAGCCAGGACGAACCTTCGAGCAGAGTGCGGAATACGGTGTCCGGGATTGCCTCGCGCCGGAGGGCGACGCGAAGGCTGTCGATGGGTTCGACCTGACCGTCGTCGGCGAGGGGAAACGTTCCGAAATGGATGCCGAGGGACCGTTGTGAATCGAGAATCTCGTGCGCCTTCACCGCTTCCGCCGGACTGAGGTGTACCGGCCCCATGAACCATTTCGGCAGGAAGGCGCCGATGGGCAGCATGCTCAGCCGCATCGGACCAAACACGTTGTGGATGTCCTCGAAAAGCGTTCCGAAGCCGGTGTCTCCGGCGAAATAGACCGGACCGCTTCCGGTTTCGATGACAAAGCCTCCCCACAATGCACGGTTGCGATCCCACATTCCCCTCGAAGAAAAATGCTGCGCCGGGATGAAATTGAAACGGGTGCCTTTGATCGTGACACGGTCCCACCAGTCCAGCTCCACCCCGCCGGTAATGCCCACCTTTTTCAGGATGTTATCCGTCCCGAGCCCCGCCAGAATCACCGGGGAATCGCGTTTGACAAGAAGTTTAAGTGTGGCTTCATCCAAATGGTCGAAGTGATTGTGGCTGATCAGGACAACGTCGATCTTTGGCAGGTCCTCGAAACGGATGCCGGGATCACGGTACCGTTTCGGTCCCGTCCACTGCACCGGAGAGCAGCGCTGCGACCAGATCGGATCAGTAAGGATGTTGACCCCGTTTGTCTGGAGCAGGAACGTCGAGTGGTTGATAAAGGTCACGAGCAGGGTATCGCCTTCGACCCTCGGCGGTGGAGGTGGCCCCGGTTCGCTGGGAATCCAATACCACGGTTCGCGATTTCCTCGCGAGGAGACCCAACGCAGAAAGGCAAAGAAATTACCGTGCGGTTCCGAACCGGGGTTGAAAAAGGCGCCACCTTTTTGGTGCGCGATATCCGGTGCGCCGGGAATGTGCTCGACGGTCTGTGCGAATGCGGGGACGACAATCAGCGTCAGCAAAGAGAGAATCAGGAAAGCGAGCCGAAACGCGGCGTTGCCGTATCGTCTCCGTGTGTCTATTTTTACCTTCATCAAGGATGGCCTTCCGGTCATTCAAACTTTCTGATGATACGAACCTACAGGCAAAACGGTTTCCCCGTCCAGCGCCAAAGCCGCGCCGGAGGAGACTGAACGTGTGAACTGGGAGTGATTCGATGAGCGCCTACATCTGCACACGAGACGGCTACAAAGTGAGCGATGAACGGAACCTCCTGGACATCGACGTCATTCATGGATTCATCACCTGCTCCTACTGGGCAACGGGGATTAAACGTGAACGGATGCAACGGGCGATGGACAACTCGTTCTGCTTCGGGCTCTACGAAGGTGAGACCCAGATCGGCTTTGCGCGGGTGCTCAGCGACCTCTCCGCCATCGCCTACCTGATGGACGTGTTCGTGCTGGAGGAATACCGCGGCAACGGGCTCGGGAAGTGGCTGGTGCAGTGTGTGATGGAATATCCGGCCTTCGAACCGGTGCGCCGCTGGGTGTTGGCGACCCATGACGCCCATTCCCTTTATGAGAAATTCGGCTTCGGCCTTTATGCACCTGCAGACAACCTGATGATGAAATACGACCCGGACAAATACACGAAGGACTGAGGATGAGTGTGGAGATCCCGGCGACCGTGCTCAAGGCCATGGGCATCACCCAGGAGATGGCTCCTTACCTCCCGACGCTGCTCCAGGACCTGGAGACTCTCGGCCCTCCTCTCGCCGCGCTTTTGGACCTGCTCGAAGGGACGCACCTCGCGCGCGAATCGCGTCTCCTGGATCTCGCATGTGGCCGGGGCGACCACACTCTCGCTGCGGTTCAACGGTTTGGATGCTCTGCACTTGGTGTAGACGGTTTTCCTCCTTTCGTCGAGATCGCAAATCGCCGTGCCAGAGACCTTGATCTCTCCAACCGCTGCCGTTTCCTCGTGGATGACCTTTTAAATCCGGATCATGATTGGGGGAAAGCTGATATCACCCTTTTCCTCTCGGTGGGTTTGATCTGGGGTGACTGGTTGTCGACCCTCCGCGCTCTTCGCACCACGCTGGCTCCTGGCGGATGCCTCGTGGTCGAGAAATGGACTTCTCCATCGGACACTATGCCGGGGGATTTGTACGCTGCGGCCAGCGATCTAGGGTTTATCGAGGAGGCCACCTGGTACATGGAGCCGGATGACTTTAAAGTGGACTGCTGGGAACAGGTCCGAAAGATCGAGAGACGCGTCCGGCAGCTCGCCAACCAGCAGCCCGACCTGGCCCATCTGTTTGAACGCTATTTGTCAGATATGCGTACGGAATACGCCACTTACGTCAACTGGTCGCTCGGGATGTGGCGGCTACGCCTATCGGAAAAATAACCCGTCATCCCTCTGCACCCACGCTCAGGCTGAGTGGTCACATGACAAGTGCGCCGTTGGGACAGCACAAAT
>JAZDLX010000042.1:0-9175 GCA_043801585.1 bacterium
GCCAGTTCACGGAGACGTTCGCCTCTGCGGGCGACGAGGATCAGGTGTGAACCGCGACGGGCGAGTTGACGGGCGAATTCTTCGCCGATCCCGCTGCTCGCCCCGGTGATCAAAGCGCGTTGGATGTGCATGATACCCCCAGGAAGATTACGCGGATAAGGATAAGATAGTCATACCACCAGGGAATCAGCGCATCATGAACTGAGACAAACGGTGCGGATCGGTGTGACTTCTCGGTGAAAAGATGCTGGTTGAAGAAAACAGTGACCAGGACGTTTTTTTCGCGTCCGGGAGCATCAGATCGAGTCACCAATTTCGCGAGGCATTCACTGTATACGAACGGGCGCCCCAACCTTCGGAGCGCCCGTTCAGGAGTCGTGCAATGCGAGCAGTAAATCAGGAACACCCACTCGTCGTGCCGCAGTTCAGGCACTTGTAACAGGAACCGCTGCGGACCATGATCGAACCGCAAGTGGTGCAAGGCGGCGCGTCGGACTGGTTGACAGCGACAAAATGCTCTTCACGTTCAACCTGGTCGATCACACGTTGCGCTTCCCGCATCACATCAACGGTCATTTTTTCGCCCTTGTCATCCTTCCCGTTTCCGTTGCCATGACCGTTTCCATCGCCGCTGACGGCTTCGATCGCTTTCTGATCACTTGCCATCAGGTCCGTGTCGAGCTCTTCGTCCGGCGTGGAGATCCCATGCTCCTCGGGCGGCAGGAACTTCAACGCCAACCAGCGGAAAAGGTAGTCCATCACGCTGTGCGCAATCGGGATCTGCCGGTTGTTGGTAAATCCGGAAGGTTCGAAACGGGTGTGGATGAATTTGCGTACGAGTACGCTGAGCGGCACGCCGTACTGCAGGGCGATACTGACGCTCGTGGCGAAACTGTCCATCAGGCCACTGATCGCGGACCCTTCCTTGGACATGACAATAAATATCTCGCCCGGTTTACCGTCTTCGTAGGCACCGACGGTGACATAGCCTTCGTGCCCGCCCACCGAGAATTTGTGCGTGATGCTCTTGCGTTCGTCGGGGAGTTTGCGTCGCGCGGCTTTTTTCACTTCGACCTTTTTCTCCGCAACCGCCTCGCCCGCCTTCTCTTCGGTTTTCGTCGAGAGCGGCTGGGAGGCCTTGCAGCCGTCGCGATAGATCGCGATCGCCTTCAGGCCGAGTTTCCACGCTTCTGAGTAAGCGCCACGGATGTCTTCGGTCGTCGCGCTGTTCGGCATGTTGACCGTTTTTGAAATCGCCCCGGAAAGGAACGGTTGTACCGCCGCCATCATCCGTACGTGACCCATATAGTGGATCGAACGGTCGCCCTTGAACGGCTTGAAGGCGCAGTCGAAGACCGGCAGGTGCTCAGGTTTCAGGCCGGGAGCTCCTTCAATCGTGTCATTCTCCTCGATGTAATGGACGACTTCCTCTGCGGTCTTTGCGTTGTACCCGAGGGTCTTGAGGGCCAACGGCACCGTACGGTTGACGATCTTCAACATCCCCCCGCCGACCAGCTTCTTATACTTGACCAGTGCAATGTCCGGCTCGATTCCGGTTGTGTCGCAGTCCATCATGAAAGCGATGGTCCCCGTTGGGGCGAGCACTGTCGTCTGGGCGTTGCGGAATCCGTTTTTTTCGCCAAGCTGCAGCATATCGGTGTAGACGTCTTCGACGGCTTCGAGCAGCGGCTTGGGTACTCGTGTGCTGTCGATTCGGCTGACGGCGTCGGCGTGCTTGTGCATCACACGCAGGAACGGACGACGATTCTTCTTGTAGTACTTGAAGGGACCGGTTACGCCCGCGATTTCGGCGGAGGTGCGGCAGGCTTCGCCGTGCATCAGTGCGGTCACCGTGGCCGAATAGGCGCGGCCTTCCGCGCTGTCGTAGGGGAGGCCCAGCGACATCAGCAGCGCACCGAGATTGGCGTAGCCGAGGCCGAGGGGGCGGAAATCATAACTGTTGCGCGCAATCGCCGGAGTCGGATAGGAGGCGTTGCCGACGATGATCTCCTGTGCCGTAATCGTGATCCGAACAGCGGCGCGGAAGAGTTCAATGTCAAAGCTGCCATCCTCGCGGCGGAACTTCATCAGGTTCAAACTCGCGAGGTTGCAGGCGCTGTCATCGAGGAACATGTACTCAGAACAGGGGTTCGAAGCGTTGATCCGCGCGGTGCTGGGGCAGGTATGCCACTCGTTGATCGTCGTGTCGAACTGAAGACCCGGATCGCCGGTTTCCCAGGCGGCCTCGGTGATCCTCTTCATGATATCAGATGTCTTGTGGGTTTCAACAACCTTCCCGGTCGTGATCGCTCTCGTCTCCCACTCACGGTCCTCTTCCAGAGCGCGCATGAATTCGTCAGTAACCCGGACGCTGTGATTCGCGTTCTGGAAGAAGATCGAGCTGTAGGCTTCACCGTTGAAATCGGCCTCATACCCCATTTTGATCAGGGCATGAGCCTTACGTTCTTCCTTGACCTTTGAATCGATGAAATCGATGATGTCAGGGTGATCGACGTTAAGGATCACCATCTTCGCGGCACGCCGTGTCTTGCCGCCGGACTTGATCACTCCCGCGAAAGCGTCAAATCCCTTCATGAAGCTTACCGGCCCGCTGGCTTGTCCGCCGCCGCTCATCCCCTCGAAGGAGGAACGGAGGGGACTGAGGTTGCTGCCGGTCCCGGAACCGAATTTGAACAGCATCCCTTCCGTCTTCGCCAGGTCGAGAATCGATTCCATCTTGTCCTCGACGGAGTTGATGAAGCAGGCGGAGCACTGGGGATACTCTTCAACACCGACATTGAACCAGACCGGGCTGTTGAACGCCATGTACTGGTTCACGAGCAGGGCGGTGAGCTCCGATCGGTAGGTTTCGGCATCTTCGTCGCTGGCGAAATAACTGTCCTTGATCCCCCAATCGGTGATCGTGTTGGCAACCCGTCCGACCACCTGTCGCAGGCTGTTCTCACGTTCGGGAGTGTTCATCGTCCCCTTGAAATACTTCGAGACGACGACATTGGTGGCAAGCTGGGTGAAGTGTTTCGGCATCTCGACAGCTTTCTGCTCGAATATCACTTCTCCCTTTTCATTGGTGATCTGCGCATCGCGCAGTTCCCATTCCAGCTGATCGAAAGGATAGGCGCCCTCGTTGCTGAAATGGTGTTGGAACTTCAATGATGTCATAGAATTACGACTCCCTGTGGGTTGCCTGAGGTTTGTCGAAACGTTCGTGTCTGCGCTCATCGGCACTCCCTGTGAACAAGAAGTTCTACGTACCTAACTTCGACTGCTTGCAACGTCATGCTCCTGCGACCCACGGACTCACTCCGGATGGGGGGTGGGTCGCAAAGCGGACACGGAACCTGTGGGTTTACACCGGTTTCCGTCAAGGAGTAACGTGAGCGTGTGAGAGAGCGACGGGTTGTCTCAACGAGAAGAGAGTCTAGGGGTAGTCTCGTCGAGCAACGCTTCAAAACAAATATAAACAAATATTTAAGGAACGACAACCGCTGAGAGTGACCCCATTCGCGTAATTGCGATTCGGTGTTAGCTTGTTGTACGAAAAGGGAGCCTCATCGGGTGTTCTCGGCGGGGCTACTGGCAACGACATCGGAGCACCCCAGTTCCCCGAAGACCGTGTGGTCGTCTTCATAGCCCGCAAAGCGCGAATGTCAAATTAGACCTCGACTTCTTACTTGTCAAGGTATGCGATGCTGCTTTCGGTATTATTTCGGGCACAAGATACTGGGAGCTCCAGGGGACTCAGGCACAATATATTGAATATCTACATGATATTTCTAAAGTTCCCAATATGGCTCTGTGGATAGCATGAAAAGAGGCTCCAGGTACCTCACGGCATGACACTCGATCTCGAAAAAATGCTCAACAAGAAGAGCATGTTGCCTTGCCCAAACATTTTGCGCACACTCCCCCCACGCAGGAAGGGTGTTTCCGCATAAATTGAAACCCAAAATCTGTTGTGGGGCAATAAAAATCGCCTCGAACCGCCGGGATATGGAAGAACGCCCGACAGGGAGACGAAAGATAGACTGAGAAGCGTGTGAAACGAGCAGCATGAATGGAAAAGAGATCAGCTCTCCGAGGCGTCGGCCTCCCCTTTCCCTTCTTTGGTTGGTTCTCCATGCCCACGCAGGCTGTCCATGGCGTAGGTGAGCAGGTCTGGAAGCTTCTCGATCAGGTGGTCCATTCCCTTGCCCTTGCCCGCCTCGGCAGGGAGGACACGGACGGTCGTGCCGTCGTGGACCAGGAAAGCCGCCGGTTCGATACGGATTCCGCCGCCACCGCCGCCGCCCCGGGCTTTTCCACCGCCATCCCCGCCACCGGCCCCGAAACCGATGGAGACCTTGATCACCGGCACTACAAGTACGCCGTTGAAGGTGATCGGCTCGCCGATGATGGTTTCACTGCGGGCGATATCTTTCGCTTTTTCGAGCAGACCTTCGATCAGGGACTGCGCTTCGCTGTTCATGCGGAGACTCCAGAGCTTGTGGAGGGAAGCAGTTCCCCCCGACGATAGCGGCGAAACACCCGCCAGAGACCCCAAAGCGGCAGGTGTGCGATCAGGCGAAAAGTAGCGAGGACATAACGGTAAGGCCAAATCACGACAATGAAATCCAGAGACCCCCAGACAGGAGCGTCTTCTTCGTCAAACGCTGGAACGAACACCAGGTGTCCCGGGAGACGGGGGTGGATCGAACCGAACAGGGCGTAATGCCACCCGAGCAACGCCCCGAGCGCGGCTGGATCACCGCCAAATCCGTATCTGCCTTCAAAACGTCGGATTTGAATCGCTGAAATGCAATCGCCGATAAAAAGAAAAGCTGCACGCAGGACGCGCCGGCCCAGAGGACCGTATTCACGCAAGTAGGCGAGGCCGGTGCGTGCGTAGTTGAGAACTTTGGCAAATCCCCCCAATTCGTCGCTGGAGGATTCAGCTTCCGTGTCCTCGTCCCCGAAAAAGCCTGTTTCCTCATCCTTTTCAGCCGCACCGGAGGGAGGCATGTCCGTTTCCGATGCGCCGGTGCCGGGCTCCTCATCCTGTTGGTCTCCGTTTTCGGGGCGTTCGCTGATAAAACCGGGATCATCGCCGCGACGGATCTCACCTGAGGGCTCGTCCGGCTCTTCGTCCTCGTCAGGGGAGGAGGGTGGTGTGTCGTCTGATGGGGGTTGCGGCTCCACCGAGGATTCGTCCGGAACCTCCTGCTCCCAGGGAGATCCAATGGGCGTCGAAGGGGTGGTTGGGGGTTCCGTCCGCTTTCGAAAGACACGGATGACCGCCTTGAACGGCCAGAGGACGGCTTTCAGCACCCACCACAGTGCAATGAAAATCCATTTTAACAGAGCAACCAGCCCTATCAACGCCAGTTTGAGGGGGCGCAGCCGTTTCGCCCACCGTTCCCGGAACGCCTTGAAGTGAACCTCGCCATCCGGCGCGACCTGAAGGGTTCCGACACGGACAGACCAATCCCTTCGGCGTTCATCCACTCCTGCGGTCAGGGTGATGGGGATGAACAACGGCGCCGCGATCAGAGCGACGATGACTCCAAAGATGATCCATCCGATCACAGGAAAACTCCCGAAAAGAGAGGACAACGGAGAAGGTGCCAAGCGCGAAACGCCCGGTCAAGGGGCAGATTGAATCTATTCATCCAGCGTGGCAATCAGTTCCTCGTTGTCGGTCAGGCCTTCGCACTGTTTATCGAGGGCGAGATAGGCGTCACGGTATTGCTCGAAGAATCGGTCGTACTGTTCACGGCTGCGCCAGCGGTCAATGGTCAGGCATCGTTCAGGATGGTCGGCGTCCTGGTAGCATTCCGTGTGCAGGTAACCGTCCCCTTTCTGAAAGAGTTTCGCCCAGCTGCCATTCTCACGGTAATGCATTTTGAACGCCTCGCGGTGTTGTTCAGGCACGGTATAGGTCCAGACGACTGTGAACATCCTGCTCCCTTGATATGGTTGGTTCCGATTCGCCGTGTAAGGTAGGGGTTGGGAGGGTCCTCCGCGACAGCCGGGAGGCCCCGAGGAGTGACGGGAAACATTGCCCGTTCAACCGCCCTGACCCTACCTTTCGGGCTACGCAACGGACAGACCATACGGAGAAAAACCATGAACCTCTGGGCCATCGTCCAGCACGCCAGTCCGGTGAACCAGGCGATCCTCCTGTTCCTGCTGCTGCTCTCGATCCTTTCCTGGGGTGTTGTCATCGAGCGGTGGCGTTATTTCGCGGTGTCCAAGGGAGCGGACGTGCGTTTTTTCAAGTCTCTGCGAGGACGTTTCGACGCGATGGATGTTTATAAGGCCGCCCGTGAGGAGAAAACGAGCCCATCGGGACGCGCCTTCATGGCGTCGATGGAGGAGATGCAGCGCCTCGACCGCGAGGACGCGACCTCCTGGTCGGAAACGCTAGAAACCGAGCGCAGCCGTCTCAAGGCGGACGGGGAGCGTGGTCTCCCGCTGCTCGCGATCATCGCCTCGACGGCGCCTTTCATCGGACTGCTCGGTACAGTGTGGGGGGTGATGCTCGCTTTCCTCAAGCTTGGGCAGATGCAGGGTCAACCGGCGCTTGAGGTCGTGGGACCCGGGATCGCGGAGGCGCTGGTTGCCACAGCGATGGGGTTGATGGCGGCGATTCCCGCGATGATGGCTTACAACGCCTTCGTCGCCGCACAGCGCAACCTGCTGCGGCGTGCCGAGGAGTTCACACGCCGGCTGATGGTCGCCTTTGTGCCCACTGAAAACGTCAAGAGGTCCAAATCATGATGGGCGTTCGTCAGAACAATGGACAGGACGAGTTCGAGGGGATCGCCGAAATCAATGTGACTCCGCTCGTCGATGTTTTCCTCGTGCTGCTGGTGATCTTCATGATCACCGCCCCAGTGATCAAGACCGCCATCGAAATGGGGTTGCCGCAGGCGCAGACCGCACAGACCGATCCCGCGCAGGGAATCACCGTCAAGGTGATGCCGGACCGCACGATCTGGATCGACGAGGAGCGTGTCACGATGCAGGCTTTCCCGGATCGGTTCCGTGCCATCTGGGCGGAGCTTGGTCCGGACCGGAAATCACGCCCGGTGTTTCTCGCAGCGGACAAGGGAGTCCCCTATGGGGAGGTGATCTACGTCCTCGACGAACTTCGCGCTGCGGGCGTGGATGATCTCGGTTTGCTGACGCGAAAAGACGTGGAGCAGAGTCGCGGCAAATGAACGTCGGCGCTCCCCTCACTCCACAGCCCTGGCGTACAGGGTTCTCGGTCAGTCTGCTGGTTCACGGCGTTCTGACGGCGCTGCTCGTCTTCGGACCGGCGATGGGATGGTTCACCACGCGCAATGAACCTCCGGAGGTGATGCTCGTTCGGCTGCGTGGGGGAGGGGAGAACGTCCCCGGGTGGATCAAGCCGACAATGGCGCCGTCCGATCAGGCTGTGGTTCCGGACAACAAACCAAAGCCCAGGCTAACGCCGAAGGAAGAGTCGAAGACTCCACCGAAGCCTGAAGAGAAACGTGAAACCCCCACAGCCCCCGCGGTTAAAAAAACGACCGAAGTGAAACCGGATGCCACAGAGAACGTGAAACCAGAAAGCGCCGGGGAGACGGCCGAACCAACCGAGACCACCGCTTCCACGCAGGAGGGAGCGGGGAGCGAGGCGGCCGAGGTCGCAGGTGAAACGGGGGAGGGCATTGGAGCCAAGCCCGGTCCGGAAGGCTCCGGGTTCAGCGCGACGAGTGACACGGACTTTCCCGGAGCGGATACCTTTCTTTCGAGGGTGGAAGCGGAGGTGCAGCGGCGATTTAATTTCCGGGGCCGTGGCACAGGGGCAGTGGCTGAATATCATTTATACATTGACAAACGGGGCAAAATGCTCGATCTGTTGCTGGTAACTTCGAGTGGAATCAGCAGCCTCGATCTGGCAGCGCGCAGCGCTCTCGTTCGCGCAAAATTTCCCCCGTTGCCTCCGGGGTACGTGCATGACCGCCTCGGCGTAACGTACCGTTTCTACGATGCCAAATGAGTGCGGGTGAACAGCAGGAGAAGTGACGTGGACAGGACTGGAATGCTGATCGGATGCCGGCGGATTCGTTTCTCGATGTTTCCGCTGCTCGTGCTCATGATGGTGACACTTCCGCTGGAGACGTTCGCGCAGAAGGACGAGGCCGTACCGGAAATTGTCCTCGAGGCCTACTCCACTGGATTCTACCGTCCGGGCATTCTCTACACTTCCACGCTCGACAGCACCTTTGACCGTGGCCAGGTCGCGTCCTCGAATCTATTCCTCGAACGGCTCCAGTTTGCGATGGTCTGGTCAGGATATGTCAACCTCTTCACGAAAGAGGAGATGAACCGAGTCGGACCGCGTGAAACACCGGGTGCGGATACTCCCGAAATGGAACTGCGCGTGGAGATGAAGCGCAGTGGCAGCGGGAACCAGCCATTGCGAGCGGTCCTGCAATTGGTGGAAATCGGCGGTGAACCGTTTTACGGGGGAGCGATCGATCTTGTTCTCGACGACGCCGTGCGGAAAGCCGATGTCGCCGCCGAGGAGGTCTTGCGCCAGATTACCGGGATGACTCCGCCCTTCCGCAGCCGTGTCGTGGCGGTTGAAAAACACCCCAACAACATCAAGGAACTGATCTTCCTGAACTATGACGGAGGGTCACGCTGGCAATTGACACGTGACAACTCCATCGCCCTTTCGCCGAGCTGGTCGCCCGACGGTCGTAAAATCGTCTTTACCAGCTTTCGGGGTGGCGAGGATGCCGAGTTGTGGATCGCCGACCTCGATCAACGGAAAATCACCTCGCTGCTTCGCCGGCGGGGAGCGGACGCCGCACCCGACTGGTCGCCGACCGGGGAATGGATAATATTCGCCGGTTCGCTCGGCAACGAGACTCATCTCTACCTGATCAAACCCGACGGCAGTGGCCTGCGCCGTCTCACCCGAGGCGGCTGGATCGACACCTCGCCGAGCTGGTCGCCCGATGGTCGCAAAATCGTCTTCATGTCCGACCGCTCCGGGAATCCGCAGATCTACCGGATGGACAACGACGGCGCCAACCTGCGCCGCCTCACCTACGACGGCACCTACAACGCCGACCCCTCCTGGTCTCCATCCGGCGACCGCATCGTCTATGCGCGTCTCGAGAGCAACGGTTTCCAGATC
>JAZDLX010000073.1:0-19407 GCA_043801585.1 bacterium
TCAAGTATGTGGCACGCCACTGACATCGAACACAAAACATGCGACTACGATCGCGAATAGCAGCACGACAACACGGTCAAGGGAAAACAGGCGGAGAAGGCACATGACCCTTGACTGCTCTACATAGCAGTCGGGCCACCCGTCAGCTGTCCTGTCTACGCGTTGCTACGACATGGCAGGCGGGGCAGCCAGGCCACACGATAGTGAACTCCGCTTCCATGAAACCCGGGTAATCCGCCTTCGATGAACTATGGCGGACAACCCGGGCCACACGACCACAAACATCAACCTACTCCAAGAGCAATGAGGTTCCGCTGTTCGGTAGAAACTCCTATATTTAGTAGAATTTTCTACCATACGAGGGGGACAAATCCTTCACACCCGTTTTGATTTGCATTCACAACTCGCAGAATCCACCTCCAAAAGACAGAGAGATGAAAGCAAAAACCTTTCACTTTACAGGTATTGCAGCATTCCTTGTGATTCTTTTCTCAATGCCGGTTGGTCACGCCGTGATGATCCTGATCGAGAAGGTTTTCGGCCCGAGCTATATGTATCCAGGCGCTGGTGCCCTCGGACTTGGGGGAGCGTTGATGGTGCTTTGGGGGGCAAGGGCGAAAGGGGAGCTGAAAGCCACCTGGCTCGGGTATTTCGGAGGGATTCTCGTCTGGACGGGATGGGTGGAATTCGCTTTCGTCTTTCAAGCCCGCCACCTCGGCATCCCGCCCCAGATGGTTGACGGTGAGGTCGCCACGAAACCCGAATACCTGCTCATGCCCTCGTCGCTAGGCCTGCTTCTCGCCGCGATGCTCTACTTCCTTTTCAACCCCGAAACAAGGTGCAACTTCTTCACCTGGCTGCAGCGCAACCTGCGGCTTGGAATCGAACGCGAGTCCGCGCCCGCAGGCCGCAATTACTCCATCGTCACCTTCATGGAAACCACCTTTGTACTCTGGTTTTTCTACATCCTGTTGCTACTCGTTTACGACGAGCGCCTCTTCGGGGACGATCACCCGGCCACCTTCGTGGTGTTTGCCGGTTCGCTGGTGTGGTCTCTCTACCTGTTTACACGGTTGCTCAAGTTCCGCCGCATGGCGCCCGCCGTTCGCTACGGCATTCCGACAGTGGTGATATTCTGGAACACTGTGGAGATCCTGGGACGGTGGGGTTTCTTTCGCGAGGTGTGGATCGAACCCCAACGTTACGCTCTTGAGATGATTCTCATCCTAGCGTCGTTCGTAGCCGCCGGAGTCCTCGCGCACCGCATGCAGTGATCGCAGCAGCGCCGCAAGGGGTGGAACCCACGATTCGCTTCAGCGCTCGGCTTTGAAGGTGCTGTCGGCGTGCCAGAACTTCTCGATGAACCCCTCTCTGCCCGACCCTGCCTTGTACGCGTTGTACCGGAGCGGGTTCTTTTTATAGTAGTCCTGATGGTAGTCCTCCGCCCTGTAGAACTCACTGGCGGGGAGAATTTCCGTGGCGATGGGCCGGTCAAACTTGCCCGATTTCCCAAGGATTTCCCTGGACTTTTCCGCCTGTCGGCGCTGCTCATCGCCATGATAGAAGATGGCGGTGTGGTACTGACTCCCGCGATCGGCGAACTGACCGCCACGGTCGGTGGGATCGATGTTCTGCCAGAAGGTTTTCAGCAACGTTTGATAATCCACGACGGCGGGATCGTAAACAATCTCGACCGCTTCCCGATGGCCGGTGGCTCCGGCGGACACCTCCTGATAGGTGGGATTCTTCTTCGTCCCGCCGGTGTACCCGGAGATCACATCCTTGACGCCATCGAGTTTCTGGAAGGGCGGTTCCATGCACCAGAAGCACCCCCCGGCAAACGTGGCCACGGCCAGGGTGCTGTCGTTTTCGGCGGGTTTCGCCTGTAGGGATGGTTTCATGGGGCTCCCGAAAAGAAATGCTAAAGCTATGATAATCGTCAGCAGGATTCGTTTCATGCCGGTCTCCTCCCGTTCTCGATGCGCTTCCAAGGTACATGCCGGGGTGACCCGGTTGTTCCCGTTCCATCCGCCGATCGAAGGCGAGCGGAGATCGCTTTCGTCCGGCGAAGAAGAACCATCATGACTCAATGATCGCAACTGTGGAAAAACCTGAAGGGAGACAGCTTCCCGGATGCTCCCCGCTCGACACGGAGGGAAGACCTGCTGTGCCGGGAATGATCCTGATCTTCAGTAGTCAAGATTGGAACAGCCTGAATGATGAGGCAGGATTCTCTTTGAATCAATCAAGAATTGGCCATCGATAGCGTTCGATAACGAAGAGGGAGAAACCCGATTTTTGTCATTCTGAATGCCGATCCTTCGGGGTCAGGATGATAAAAAGTTGCAGCGTCTGGACGATAAAAAAATGCGGCGTCAGGTTGATACTCCAATCCAGTCTTGACCCTTCTCTATACCCGGATCACCGGATGACGTCTGTTCCATCTCGTTCGAAAAGACGATCCTACCCTATCGTTTTCGGTCCGCTGAAACATCAAAGGTGATTAAAAGCATTTTGTATTTTTCCTGAAGAATCTTATTCCACTTCCTGTTTTCGATCGCATCTTTTCGCAGCCGCCAGGTTTCCGATCCTTCTGACAGGTCATTGATCAACATCCATCCATATTCGTACTGCGTGTCTTTCAACAGCAGGAGAACAACACGCTGCTGTTCGTTGATCCACCTGTCATCCAGTAGCCTTTGAATGCCGGACTCACTAACCCTGTATTGTCCCAACTGAGAAAGCTGGATGACCTTCTTGACTTCCGAATCGGTCAGCGATGGTGTCACCCGCATCACAGTTTCACGCATTCTGACGGGGTTCCTGAAGGTTTTCGACTCGATTTCCAGCAATCCCTCGTCCTCAATGCCCTGGCTCCTCAGTTCCTCGATAACCTCCGGTCCGCAGCGAAAATGGACTTGCCGTGAAACCTGTTTCTGAAAAACGTTGTCAACGAAGAAGAGCAACAGGAACGACATCACTCCCGCCAGGATCGGCGAGCTGACCCAACCGAGGGAGATCTCCCCCATCACCTTGTATCGGATTCCCATGCCCCGCTTCAACAGCCCGATGCCGAGGACGGCGCCGACGACCGCCTGGGAACTCGAAACAGGCACAAGTGGAATCGTCGGCAACCCGTGACTCGCGAGAAACGTTTCCAACCCTTCTGAAGCGAAGAGAAACAGAACGATTGATTGCGCGAGTACAACAACCAGTGCCGCGAGAGGGGTCAACTTGAGCAGACCGCCACCAACGGTTTTCATCACCCGTTCCGAGTAGGTGAACACCCCGACCCCGATGGCTAATGCACCGAGGAAGAAGAGTTGCTGGCTTCCGGACACCGCTACCCCGGCGATGACGTGGTCGCTGAAAGGATTTGCCGTGACGAACACCCCCATGACATTGGCGATGTTGTTTGCGCCAAGGCTGTACGACCCGAAAGCTCCGACAACAATCAGGCCTATTCGTGTGAGGTTATCCAAGTGGAGCAGATGCAGTTTTGAACGGAGAACGAACTCTCGCATCATCACATAGAGGATCATCGCGATGATCGCGGAGAGGATCGGACAGACGATCCAGGTGCCGACAATTTTGCCCAGCGACTGTGTGTTGGTGACGGATTCGGAATAAAGATTCCAGCCGATGATCGCCCCGACAATCGCCTGAGAGGTGGACACGGGGAGATTGCGACGTGTCATCCAGAGCACTGTCAGCGCTGCGGAGAGTGCAACGGTAAAGGAACCGGCGATCGCGTTCACAGCACCGAGGCTGCCCAGAGTTTGAGCCGCGCCCGCTCCGCTGACAGTTGCTCCGATGACAACGAAAATCGAACAGATCAGCGCTGCGGTACGAAAACGGATCATCCGAGTGCCAACGGCGGTGCCGAAGACATTGGCTGCATCGTTCGCGCCGAGGGACCAACCGAGGAAAAGGCCGCTGGAGAGATAAAGAAGCAATTCCATGCGCCTGTCCTCACATCATCCGTTTGATTGAGTAAATGCTCAAACGCTGAGCGGCATTCTCCGCGGCGTCCGAAACTTCTTCAACGTTGGTCGCGAAATACCTGAGATGCATCTTCTTCGCGAGTTCAATGTTGCTCTGGAAGATCAGCCGTTTCAAGGAATCACTCATGCGATCGGCCTCGCGTTCATAGAAAAAGACTTTGTGAGCCAGATCCTGCACGGCTCGAACATCACGGAAAAAAGCGCGTTCAGCGGAGACGAGCGCATCCGTCGCGAGCGCGGATGATTCAGCGAGATCCAGAAAACCGCGATGCATCGATTCCGGGACATCCGGATGTTCCTGCGAGAAGAGCATCAACGTGCTTTTGATGGTATCGATCACGTTATCGGTGCTTTCGAGCATCCCCAGCACGTCCCCCCGGTTTTCCGGTATCAGTGACTTGGAATACATCTGGTTTTCAACAGCATGGCTGTTGGTGTCCGCTTCCGCCTCCAGCATCTGGATCTGATGCAGACGCACATCGAAAGTCTGAAAATCACGGTTGAGGTAGCTATCGATCGCTGGCCGAAAGATCAGTCCGGCTTCTGCGACCTTATTCAAAAACTCATCAATCTGAGAGATGATGGCTCGTGTTGGTCCAGTGAACAGCATGGCTCCTCCCCGATGCTGCGATGACTCCGTTGGTCAGGAGTACCTGTGAGTGAAAAAAGTTGAACTATGGTAAACGTCTTAAAAAACTTACCCATAGGCAAGTGATCGGCCTCTCAATTGTAGAATCATTGTATTACCCGTTTCGGACCTGAAATACAATGATCCTGCATCTTGATAAACAACAGCGTCTTGTCACCAACAGTTTGTTGCTCCATCAATAAATAAACAATATTATCTCTTCATTCATCATCTGCATAATGCTGTTTTCTTCGGACTTCCGTATCTTTCGTTTGACACGAGCCAGCAGCACATTCCATTAAATTCTAATTGATGCCGATGACCAGATCAATGTTCAAATTGCGAATCAATGTTCTCTCGCTTGTCGTTGCACTCCTCTTCTCAGTCTCGGCGGGCAAGAGTGAATCCGTCTATCCAGTCCGGACATTCGAGGAAGGCCAGTTCCCGAAGGTTGGCAATGTGTTTGGCCTGCTGCAGGATCAGCAGGGCATCCTCTGGATATGGGGATCACGAGGAATCACCACCTACGATGGGAATCGATTTACTCACTTCTCTACCGATCAGGGTCTCCCCTCCAACTACGTGTACAACATACGTCAGAAGGACGATGGGACGCTGGCCATCTGCACCTATCGCGGGATGGTATCCTATCAACCCGGTTCTTTCCATTTCACTCCCGTGGTCGATCCGGTCATTGGACCGATACGGGATGTAGTGTTTCATCCCCTGGGATTGCTTCTCGCCACGGACCACGGTGTGATTCTCTACCGAAGTGGTCTTTTCTACCTCCTTCCAAATCTGAAACAGGATAATAACCTTAATCACACGCTGATGGTTCACCGCATTGACTGGGATCCCGTGTTGAACCAGGTCTGGGCAGCTACGGACCGGTGGGGATTGTTGCGCCTGAACATGGATGATCTTCCCCCGTTGCTCGATCTGGATCCCACTTATGAAAGACCTGACAGCATCATCTACGATCCCCTTAATTACGGGAGTGAGGTTCCGAGTTTCTCCAAACCCGGACATTTCCGACTCGCTGACTCGACCGATCGACTCGAACGGTGGCACCGTGTCAGCACACTCCTGTCGAGACCGGAGAGTGGGACAAAAAGTTGGTTTCCCAGCGGTTGGTCGACCTATGGCGTTCTTTTCGATCAGCGGCGGGCAAGGGCCATTGTATGGGATAATTTCAACGCCTATACGGTCACCCACAACACCATCACCCGTGTTGTCAAATTCCCGTCAAACGTCTCCCTCAATTCCGTAGTCCTCCTCGAAGATGGGAGGCTGAGTTTCGCCCGAAACGACGGTTTATTCTTCCTGGAGGAAGACGATAGCCTTCATCACCTGTCAGCCGCTAATGGGCTTCCGTCCAATGTGGTTATGACTCACCTGGTTGATCATGAGGGGCATATCTGGTTTGTCAATAATTACGGTGACCTTTACCGAATGACGACCACCGCCCTCGATCTCTATTCTGCGAAGAATTACCCGATTCTTCAGGACATGAGGCAGACATTGGTTACAGGTGACGGTGAAATCCTCGCGGCTTCCGCCCATGGGATCGTATCCGTTTCCAACGGCATGCTGAAAACCGTTGTCACTTTTGATAACCTGGAAAGTGATTTCATCAACTTTGCTGAAGACAAGAAATCGAACCTGTTGATCGGGACCACGACGCGCCTTTACCTGTTCGATCGCGGTACCGGCCGTCTTCGCCCTCTCACGGAAGCAGGAGCTCCTCACGTCGGGCGAATGGATATTGCCAGGGATGGAGATGGGAATCTTCGTTTCGCATACCAGGAATTGCTGCGGAAATGGGATGGAGAAAAGCTGTCAACCGAATACTTTGACACCTACACGAATTCATTGTTCATCGACGCGGGTCCGGGAAACCGCCTTCACATCGGCCAGTGGGTTCGCCTGATTACCATTGACAGCTGGGGAATGAGAATGCTGATGCGCGGGGAGATCCGTCAGAAAACAGATCTCCGACCGGGTGTTGGACCCGAAACGCGCATTTCACTCCCGGATACCCTTTTCATGGATAATGTCGCCGCGATGGACGGAGCCGTCGGACCGGACGGCGCCTATTGGGTGGGAACGTTCAACGCAGGCATTTTGCGGCTCGAGGAATCACCCGATGTGGAAGGCACATTCCGCTCCCTGAAGGTTTTCGACACACGTTCCGGATTGCCTACCAACCAGGTCAGTCATCTTTCACGGGATTCAAACGGGAATCTCTATTTCACTCTCGTTCCCGGTGCGGTGATGGTTACCAAGGATGGCCTGGAGATGGTCGATCTGCCGATCCCCGCGGAAGCGACGATCCAGGATGTTCTCCGCATCGATCCCACTTACACCGTGGTCGCATCATCTCACGGCCTGTTCCTCTCCGACCAGAAAAACTGTTATGGACTTGACCGCAACATGGGTCTGCCCGAGAGTGCAGTGACTAACCTGCACTTGCTTCCCGATAACCGTTTTCTTGCCCAACAGCAGAACGGTTTCTACATCGTTGATCCGAAGGTATTGGAAAAAATGGAACACCAGATCCACCGTCCGATTGTCACCGAGGTCATCGCCGATGGTACTCAGCGGGATCTGAATAAATCCGTTCAAATTCTCGACCGCCGCCGATCCATGCGAGCTCACATCGCACTGCCCGATTATTTCAACGAGAGTCTCCACACCTTTTCGTGGATTCTTGAACCGTTCGAGGAGAGCTGGCGTCCATGGACTCAGCAAAGCGTGATCGAATACACCAATATTCCTCCGGGCAACTACACCCTTCGCGTCAAAGCGCGAAACGGCATCGATAAGAGGGAAACGTTCGCCACCCCCGTTTCGATCACGGTTCCTCCCCGTTTTCACGAAACGGCGCTATTCACCCTGCTGATGGTGCTGGGGACCACAATGCTGCTGATGCTGCTTGTGTTCTGGATTGTCCGTCGCCAGCAGATCAGTCAGCGAAAGAATTTTAAAATGGAAATGGAACAACTGCGCGTGGCAAATCAACTTGCGGCGACCATTGCGCATGAGTTTAACAATCCATTGCAGGTGATGCAGGGTGCCTATTTCATGTTGAAACGGGAGGACATCGATGCAGCAACACGTCAGCGTTACCTCGATCTGCTGCCAAAATACATCGATCGGATGAGAAATCTGATCCAGCGACTCCTGCGTCTGAAAGATGTTCGCGAAATGGACTACGCCGCCGGTTTGAAAATTCTCGAAGTCGATTCCCCGGACGAACCGAAAGAGGAGACCACCGGTTCCGGCAAGGAGCCCTGATCATTCCCGACAATGGCGGTTCAACCTGCGAAAAAGGATGTCACGGTGTTCCTCACTTTGCTACACTTTCACCCTCCTCGCCCGTTCCCTGTGAAAGAGGCCGTAGAACATCTCCAGGTAGCTGCGTGTTTCCTCCCGCTCCAGGTTTGAAATGAACTTCCAGAATCCGTAGATGCGTGACAACGTCAGCAACCGCTCTGCGTAAAGACGCCATGTGTACCGTTCATCGACGCGTTGAATCGCTCCGTTGGACAGACGTTTCCACTCGTCGGGATCGGCGGCGCATTGCTCAAGAAATCCGGCGATCCGTTCCGCGGACCACTCTCCCTGGTTCGGGTCGATGTGAAAACCGGACACCTGGTCCTCGATGATCTCCAACGGTCCGCCGAAACGGGTTGCGAATGTTGGCAGTCCGGATGCCATCGCCTCGATCACGGTCAAGCCAAACGCTTCGAACAGCGCAGGCTGAACGAATACTCCACGCTTGTCCGCGACGTACCTGTACAGGGCGCCACCAACCTCCCGAGTCACCCGTCCGATCCAACGGACCCTGTGATCCAGACCGTGCTCATCGATCAACCGGTGCATCAATTCAATCTGGGAGCGTTCTTCGTCATCCGTCGATTCTGCCGGGTTGACACTCCCCGAAGCAACAAGAACATTCGCAAGATCCTTGAGACGGGGGTGCTTTGCATACCAGCGCATGAAGCCGGTGACATTCTTGATGACATCCATTCGGCTGATGAGGAAAATGAGCGGCTTGTCCGGGTCTTCGATGTGTCCACGGGTACCAGCGAGCCCCTCTTCGAAAACCACACGTTCCATCTCCCGGGTCACCTCGGGATTTCTGCGTTCCGTTTGATGGTAGGGGAAATAGACCTCGGGATCGGCGCCGGGAGAAACAATATTGAATTTCGGATCGAAGATGTCGACGCCGTGCATGACACGGAAAAGTCCCGGCATGGTGAAGTTTTCATAGGACTCGTATTGACCGATGCTGCGTTCATTTCCCGCAATTTCCTGGTAAGTCGAGGTGATGACGAAATCGGCGCTGTTCATCGAGATCAGATCGGCGGAATAGTGGCAGGGGAAGTTGTATTGTTCTTCGTTTTCCCGCCAGTACATCGCCGAGAAGAGATACTTGGTTTTCTCGAGGGCATGTGCGATGTTGCACTGTGTGACACCCAGCCGCCGAGAGAGCAGAGTGGCAACGAGGTTGCCATCGGAGTAGTTACCGATCAGCAGATCCGGGCGCCCGCCAAGTTCGCCTCGAATCTCCATTTCAACATCGGCGGCGAACCGTTCCAGGTACGGCCACACCCGGAAACGGCTGATCCAATGGGGGACGACATTACCGCCGGCGTCCCGGAAGGGCACTCGAACGATGCTTGCGAATTTCGATCCCTTGATCCTCTCCCTCGGCTGATCGCAGGTCGTTCCCCGGGATTCAGGAATCTGGCGGGTGATCACGATGATCTGAGGTTCGATGTCGAGTCCATTCAACTCGGCGCGACGCAACATTTCTTTTTCGAGTGCCCGCACCTGGTCAAGGATGTAGACAATCTGCCCACCGGTGTCAGGCAGGCCGAGAACGTTCTCCTGTGCGAAAAATCCGTGCGGCGAAAGGATGACGATCGAAAAAATCATCGGTATGCGTGAAAGGAAGGACTGCAGGTTGTCCGGACTGGGGGCCTCGAGGATATCGGTCAGCATCTGCACTGATTCAAGCGCACGCGCGGCGTTGTTTCCCCACCCCGGCTCGAATCCCAGGGATTTCATTTTCGGCGCTATTTCGTTCCATGTTGCATCTTTCGGTTGCGCTGCAAGCATTCTTTCTGCCTTGCCAAGTGCATCTCTCAATTTTTCGAGGGTATCCACCCTGCCGTTCAACATCAACGGATGCTGCCGGTACTGGTGAATTCGCAGGAATTCATGCAGCTTGCGGTCTCCGCCTTCCCCCTCGATGAACAGGCGGCCGGAGAGATAACGGTTCAGGTATTCGACTCCACGGCCGATGGATCGTTTCTCCCGCATCCGTGGAAAATCCCGCGAAAACGGGTAGAGATCGAATTTCAGGACCCATTCGCCGTTGTTCGCATTGGGATCCAGCACTCGTTCCTTGAGAATCAGAAACTCTTCCGCTTTCAGTTCCTTGATTTCAAGAGAACCTGTTGCAAGAGCGTAATATTGCCACTTCCCGATATCACGCCGAAGGGAAAAACAGATGTGATCCGAATGCGCAACCACTTCCTGTGCCTGACGAAAAAGCCCCTCAATCAGGGTATCCTTCAGATTTTTACCGTCGTCCTCTTCGATATACCTGTCGAACAGTGTGTTCAGATCCGACGCCAACCAGAAGATTCGGCCATCCTCCACAAGTTTATGAAGCAATCCTCTGATGGCTGACTCATGCCGTTTCAGAAGGGAATCAATTGTCTTCATTTCCTCGCTCCTGTTCTTCGCCGGGTATGACAATGGAACCGAAGAAATCATAGTGCTCGATTCCTTCGATGACACCCCGGGCGTACTCGCCACGGGCAAAGAAAACGTGCGGTTTCCCTTTCAATATCTTCAGTTCAGGAGAATAATTCCCAACCACGACTCCAAGCACATTTCCGCCGAGCATGTCAGCATCATTCCCGCTGTCCCCGGCAACGAGGATCCGTTCCATTGAAAGTCCCCATTTCAGCGACAGGTAGCGAGTTGCCAGCCCTTTGGAAGCACGCATCGGAAGAATGTCAAGGTAGGCGTTGTGCGAATGGATCACGTTGACACGGATGCCCTGCTGACGTAGATGGCGAATCACCATGCGTTTACCGATTGGTTTGGCGCCTTCCAGATCGTAACTGATTTTAAAGGGTTGTTGGTTCTCCTCCGGCTGAAGATGCAATCCCTTCAGGCTGGACATCACCTCGCGGATCCGTTCCGGTTCCCAGCGGTAATCGATATGGGACCTCCAGCCTTTGTCAGGTGCCACCGGATCACCGTAGTAGATCTGGGTGCCGACATCCGTAATCAGCAGATCGGGTTTTCGCACTCCCCATACCTTGAGCACTTTGAGGGCGCTGTTCACATGACGGCCTGTCGCGATTCCAAATCCGACACGACCGCTTTCATTGTCGATTCGACGCATCAGTTCCTGCAGCGCTTCTCCATCGCCCACCAGGGTGTTGTCGATGTCGCAGATCAGCAGACGGTCGACAATCGGGAGAGGGTTCCGAATTCCCGCGTTGCCGGAAAACGAACGGTGACGGCGGGAAACTTTTCGGACTTCGTTCAGATATTTTCTGACATGCCCATTCCAGGAGTAATGCCGTTGCACATTTTTCAGGCCGTTGCGTGACCACCGCTTCCAGCGATGACGGTTTGTCAATGAGTCGAGAATGGTATTTCCCATTCTCACTGCATCGAGAGGATCGACCAATTCCCCGTTATCGCAGTTGCGAAGGATATCCTGTGGCCCTCCATCATTGGTTGCGATCACCGGCAGTCCTGACGCCGCCGCCTCGATCAGGGTCAATCCGAAGGGTTCCGTGAGCGCCGGATTGACAAAGACTCCCCGGGTTTGCGCTGCCAGACGGTAAAGCGCCGGAATGTCCTCCTGGAGGTGCTGTTTCGGGTAGGCGACAGATCCATAGAGATCGTAACGGTCGATGTCGATGAGCAGTTGGCGTAAGACTTTTCTCGCACCAGGATCCAGTTCACCAATGGTGTTGCGATTCCCGGCGAGGATCACGAGATTCGCCCGTTTTCTGAGTTCGGGGGTGTTTGCGAACGCTTCAACCAGCGTCGAGATGTTCTTCCGTTCGTCCGCCCTGCTGATGGCGAGGACAATCGGCTTGTTTGGCACGCGAAGGAAACGGTGCAGCTCTTTCCGTATTTCGGTATGTTCCTGCCTGCGCTCCGGTGGGCGGTAACGAGACAGGTCGATTCCCGGCGGGATCACTCGTTTCTGGACCGGATCGTACTGACCATAGAGGGCGTATTGTTCACCCACTTCCTGTTCGGTGCTGGTGACGACAAACGATGCCGTTTCGAGGGCGACCTCCTCCGCGTCGATTCGCCGGCGGATGTTGTAACGGCTTTCAATCGCTTCGTCCGAAAGGCCGCGCGCACGCAGACGAAGTTGTTTCACCCTTCCAAGCGAATGTCCGGTGAATACGAAAGGGACCCCCAGCAGACGACTCAGTTGCGCGCCGATATATCCCGCATCCGCGTAATGGCCGTGGATGACATCGGGAATCTTGCGGGATGCGGAGATGTGCCGCACGATACCGTCCGCCAGTTCGTCGATATAGGGCCACAGGTTTTCCTTGCGCAGGTAGCGGCGAGGTCCGGCGTCGATGCGGACGATTTTCGCACCGGCCTCAAGGATTTCCTCGTGTCTGGAGTAGATTGGATCCACTTTGACATCTTGAATACGGCGGGTGATCACTTCGACGGATTCCACTTCATCGGAGCGGGCAAGATGCCTGGCGAGATCAAGGACGTACAACACCTGGCCACCGGTGTCCGCATCCCGTCCCAATTCCGGTTCGACTCCGCGAATCAGCCCATGTACGGAAAGCAGCAGGATGTTCAGTTTCTTTCGAGGAACATCAGCCATCTTCCATACTCCAGGCTTCGAGGGTCGACTGATACCAGGCTTTTATATTGGGAAGAGCGCCAAGGATCGTGCACACCCTGCTCGCAAATTCGGTAGCTCGTTTCACTGTGCGTTCAGCATCCCACCCCTTCAACAATCCGATGATCAGCACCGCGCTAAAGGCATCTCCCGCTCCGACCGTATCGACCAGATCACGCAGGGGTTTCGGTTTGACTGCAATCGGCTCCCGGTCTTTCTGCGAATACACCGCCCCGTTTGCTCCATCGGTCACCACGATCACGGCGATATCCCATTTCCGGCGCATCACTTCAAGATCCTTGACGATGCTCTGTTGAACGCCGCCGGTGAGCTCTTTCAGCTCCGCGCGGTTCAGCTTCAACCAGCGGGCATGTGAACACGCCATCTCGATTTTTTCGGAGTTATACCACGGGTTTCTCAGGTTCAGATCGACAAATGTGGGCACATTCAGCGAGCGCTGGAGTTCGGCCAATGTCTTGCGTGAACGGAGATAGCGCAGCGCCAGGGTGCCGTGGTAAAGCAATGCGGTGTGCTTGTGGTCAGGAGCGCTGTTCCCGCTGGGCGGTTCGATGAAGTCCCAGGCGACCCCCGGGGTGATTGAATAATGGGGTTCCTTATTCTCGAACGATACCTGAACAAACCCTGTTTCATGTTCCCGGTCCATCTGCAGCTGGGAGGTATCCATTTTCCATGACACCATCCGTTCACGAACCAGCTTGCCACGTCTGTCCGCACCGACACGGGTAATCATCAGCGGAGATTCACCGAGTGCAGCGAGGTGCATCGCAACATTAAACGGCGCCCCACCGAGGACATCCTGGCCGCTTGGAAAGAGATCGAAGAGGACTTCGCCAAAGATGACGGGTCGGGATTTCTTTCCAAGCGCTTTCGGAGCCATCGGAACCTCGATCCAGGGGATACTGATAACGATAAAAAAGTGAAAGAACTGTATCATCACAAGAAGGAGCATAATAAGACAACACTCCATCATCAAGTTCGCTTAATAAAGGAGGTGGGCTCACGAGAAAGTCCTCTGAAGAGAGAATAGGTAATTTTGGGGTATACCACCCGATTGTCCCCGGAGTTCAAGAAGAAAACAAGCTTCAGGGGGCACCGTACGATCACTTGCGCAGAGGCTGTCGAAAATCTTACCCTGCACGAGCGAATCTATTCGTTCTCGTCCGAATAGGAGGAGACGCATGAACCACAGGATTCATCCCCACAGCGTTGCAAGATTTCAATCTTTCCTGGCCACCAGCCTGCCCCTGGGAGTGGCAGTTATGACACTCCTCCTGTCAGGATGCCAACGCGGTGGTCGTGCAAGAAGTGTTTTCGAATATTCATCGGCAACACGTTCGCTCCGGTTGACAGCGGTGCGCGATGATGTTCTTCATATTCAGGTTTACCATCCCGCAGGACAACCCTCTCCCGACCGTGGATGGGTCATTCCCGACATGCCGGAGGCTACAGGATCGTTTACGATCAAGGAAGAACCCAGCGTTTGGATGATTTCCACGTCCGCCCTGTCGCTCACCGTGCGCAAACAGGATGTCGGGATGACGATCCGGAATCGGGCGGGGAGACTCCTGAGTGAAGACATTCGCGCACCCTATCAGGGAAGTCGAGTCGAAACAAGGAAAAAACTGACACTTGATCAATCATTCTACGGCACCGGATTGCGGCTTGGACAATTGAATAAAATTGGACGCCGACTCGAATTGTGGAACAGCGATCCCCTGGAGGATGGCAGCGTCTCACTCGACGAAGACCCGATGCAGATGTCCATTCCTCTTCTGCTTTGTACGCAGGACACCGTCACCTGCGGCATCCTCCTGAATACCACCTGGCGGGCAGCATACGACATCGGATACAGTTCACCCGATGAACTGCGGATATCCGCCGACGGCGGGACACTCGATTACCTCCTCTTCTATGGACCTTCCATTCAGCAAGTCCTTAAAACGTGCGCCGATTTTCTTGGGTATCCTCCGTTGCCACCCATCTGGGCACTCGGACTGCAGATCCCGATCACGCCATCGGCTCCGTTCGCCGATCTGCACAACACAGCCGAAGAGATACGTAAACACAACATCCCCTGTGACATTCTCTGGATCGATCACAGCCTGAGAAGCCACGGCAGGATCTTCACGTGGGATTCAAATCAGGTGCCTAACCCTGTGGAATTTCTTGGCGATCTTCACAGCATGGGATACCGAGTGCTGGCAGAGGTGGACCCGGGAGTTCGCTACAGTCCCGATGCCAACTATCAGACGTTTGACCAGGGTGTTCGCGGAGATCTGTTTCTGACGACACCCGAGGGCCATTTTTACGTCGGTCAGGGCGCCTCGGGCAGTGCAGTCTTTCCCGACATTACGCTGCCGAAAGCGTGCGACTGGTGGACGCAGCAGGTTGACTCATGGACACGCACCGGCATCGATGGCGTCTGGATCACGAGAAATGAACCTCTTGCCGGTGAGCCGAAAACCGGGATGCCGTTGGACCTTCGGTTTGACGGTAATGGAAACCGCACGGATCTCCGTGAAGCTCACAACATCTATTCCGATCTGTTCACATCCGCGACTCGCAAGGGTCTGGACAGTGCACATCCCGGGCAAAGGACGTTTGTCGCCACGGAATCCGGTTACGCAGGCGTCATCCGCAACGCATCAACCTGGATGGGTGTGATTCCGACAACATGGATCCATTTCAAGGTGGTTCCATCGGCATTGCTGAACCTGTCCCTCTCCGGCGTTGGATTCGCCGGTGTGGACATTGGAGGTGCCACACGGATCACCGATACAGAACTTTACATCCGGTGGTTTGAACTTGCCGCCTATACGCCGTTGATGCGCCACCGGCCGATTCAAAGCGAGAGTACCGTTTCACCCTGGTCCCAGGGACGGCAGGCGGAAGCTATCGCCCGAAAGGTGACAGCAGAGCGTTATCGGCTCATCCCTTACTGGTACAGCCTGATGCAGGATTATTCCCGCACGGCGATTCCCCCGATGCGTCCCTTGTTCTTCGATCGCGCATACGACAACGATCCAAACGCGAAGAATCTGGTCGATCAATGGCTTGTGGGTCCAAACCTGCTCGTCGCCCCGGTGATCGAGCGGGGAACTCGAACACGAACGGTCTACCTTCCCGCTGGAGCGTGGACGGAGATCCGGACAGGACGGGTCTATGAAGGACCCCTTCGAGTAACCGTGGACGCCCCTCTCGACGAAATTCCGATTTTCGCTCGAGAAGGTGCCATCATTCCATCCTGGCCACTGGTTCAGTCACTCAGTGAGAACAAACCGGATACACTGATTCTCGATCTCTACGCTCAAACTCCCGGCGTTACAGGATCGTTCGTTTTCACAGCGGATGATGGTATTACGGTGCACTCTGGCAAGTGCATCAGCACCTTCAAGCTCGCCCGGAGCGGAACTGAGTATCGTTTGGATCTGAAACAGGATCGAAAGGGATTTATCCCCATCGAAACTCATTTCCTTCTCATCTTTCACCACCTAAGCTCACCGCCGTCGAGTGTCGTCTTTCGATCCGGGAATGACGCAGCAACAACGCTGCTGCGCAGCGATGGGGAACCGATGCCGTTTACCTGGACGTGGGACGCAAAAAGTGAAACGGTGCGTGTCCTTGTGCCCCAGCAGGACGAACGCCAATCGGTTGAATTGTTGACCGCAAGCCGCTGATCATAAAACCTTCTTATACCCGTTCACCATGAAACGGAGATGCAGCAGCAAGTGCGTGATCGGCACGTTCGCTGGCGATCAATGTTGACGACCTATGACAAACCAGGGACTCAGCACCTGTCCTGACCTGAAAAGCAACCGCCGCTCTCTTGACCAGAGCGGCGGTTGCTTTTCGATGCTGAGATCAGCGCTTGTGCTTGCTGCTCAAAACGGGTCCGCGAGATGTGGACACCGTGGTCCACTCCGAGGGCATATCCACCTGGACCTCGTTGTAGATTGTTACATAGATACCGTCGATCGTGCAGACCCTCCACCATGTGCCGTCACCGGAACTGGGAACGGTCACCTGCTGAACAAGTCCGTTCTCGTTGTAGATGCTGACCGTCGCTCCGCTGCCCGCGATATCCGGATAACCGGAGTAGTTGTGCACGTAGTAGGCATAGGTGCCGTCCACCATCTGGTAGATGGTAATCGTCTCCGGCCCGTATCCATTCGTATCGTCCACATCAAGCGTGGCATAAGGTGGATCGGTGACTTCCCCTCGACCTCCATACCAGACGTGGTAAGGTATTTCGTTGATCGGAGGTATAAACAGATGGCTGTCCAGATCGTACGGTTGTTCTCCCCAACTCAGAACGAATCGATAGGCGCCTTCACCCGGGTTCAGCACAGGCGACAGGCTGACATAGACGTAGGACCAGGTGTCCGATTCAACGTACACTTCCTGAGAGGTGTCGTAGAACTCATTTAAGGTGAAGGAAATGATCCTTTGTCCAGCGACTACTTCCATCTCGAAATACCCGTACTCATTGGACGTCGTGGAAGCGCCGTCATCCGAGCTGATGCTGACACCACTCAGGGGATTACTGTCCACCGCATTGGTGAGGTATCCAGCCACCCAACCGTTCCCGGTTGCGACAGGCTGCAATTGGATGAACACATAGTTGGTCGTGTTACTATAGCAGTAGGCTTCCCCGGAACCGTCATAGTACCCAGCCACAGACGCATAGAAAACGCGGTATCCTGCGTTGACGTCGAAGGTAAACATCCCGTTCGAATCGGTCATTGAGCTTGATCCGTCATCACTGGAGACCGAGACGTCTGAAATCGGATTTCCAGACTGGAAATCGGAAACATATCCCACAACCAGTGCAAGATCGCCGCCTACTGGAGCGAGCCGGAAGTCATACTGTATCTCCTGACCACCTTGCAGATAGAATTGGACCGAGGAGCTGGAATAATCAACAGCCGTGGCGGTAATCGTCCGGTTGCCTTCGCCCACGATGAGAGTATAGTAGCCGTTATAATCCGTGTACGTTTGAGCGCCATCATCGGAGGAAACCGACGCGCCGCCAATCGGATTGCTGTTCGAATCGTCGAGTACACTCCCAGTGATTGTGGCAGTGTTGCTGACGCTCGAGCTCAAATTGAAATCGAGCGTTACAGAGATGTTGGCGTAAACATGCACCTCTTGCATCTGGTTTTCGTATCCAGAGTACCCAGCGGTGATATTATAATCACCCGGCAACAGGTTCAGGCTGTACCAGCCCTCCGAGTTGGTGACCGTACTGCCGTTCATCTCGGTCCAAACGTCCGCACCTGCCAGTGGATCATTCGTGTCGACATCCCGTACGTACCCCTTGACCTCGCCCGTTTGTGCCGTGGACGGTATCAGGTTAATGGGCAGGTTGACATTCTGATCGGCAACCACCTGAACCGATGACGAGTAGGTCTCGTAACCGTCAGCGGTGGCGGTAACCGTCCTCACTCCTGCCTGCACATTGTTCAAGACATAGCTTCCATCGGATGTTGTTGTCGATTGGCTATCATCGGTGGAGACTGTGACTGATGCCATAATGAGATTGCTCGTTCCCGCCTGGAAGATCGAACCGGAAATCGAACCCGTCCCGGACGTGACCGGCTGCATAAAGACGTTCAACGTCGCCGATTGGCCCGCGATCACGTTCACCGTCTGGCTGTACTCCTGAAATCCTTCCGCGGTAAAAATGACCATTCGAGATCCGATTTGGACATTCTCGAGATGATAGGTTCCGTTGTTCGTGACAGCCGAGGAACCATCATCTGCATTGATATGAACCTCAACTGTAATGGTTTCGCTCGTGGCACCGTCGCGGATGGTTCCCTGAATCGCGCCGGTCAACGGTTGCATGTATACGTCCAAGGTCACCGTCTCACCCGACCCTACGTTGATCGTTCGGGAATAGTCCTGGAATCCCTGTGCAGAAAAATTCACCGTTCGGGAGCCGCTCTCGACGCTCTCAAGGCGATAGGTACCATTGCTTGTGGAAGTGGATGTACCATCGTCCGCATTGACATTCACGATAACGGTGAGAAGATTGTTCGTTGAACCGTTGCGAATCATACCCTGAATGGTTCCGGGGTCTTTGCCAAGATTCAGAAGCTGATCACATCCACTGAGAAGAATCACTCCCGCCATCAGTAGCAGAACACTCCCACTGCGGAAAAATCTCTTACCACCCCTCATCTTTCCTCCTTAGGATCGACCTTGCACGAGCCTCCTGAAACAGGCAGTGCATACTTTTGGAATGAGCTGAACCAAGCTTTCACAGGTCTTCAGGTTACCGGGGATTGCCTTGAAGACGAATTAGGATCGTCGACAGGCAATCACTGTTCATATGAATCTGTCATCCAAGTGATATGGACTTTACTGAAAATGGTTTAAAAACCTGATGTTACAAACTTTTCACCGGAAGTACCCTGTGGATACTGCAAGGAATGGGTCCGATGAGGTGAAATTCCTGCTTTATCAAGTGCAAGCTAAACACAAAATACGCAAAACCATTCATCTGTTCGTGCTCCGGATCACATTTCAACCTTATTCCTCTCGTTCCCTTTAAGGTGAGGAGTAGCCACTCACGCCTCACACATTTGGACGGCTACTCTTGAAACGGGATGAAGCAGCTTCATCTTCGCGGGTGCCGAAGCACTCGAGCGGATTTCTGCCGAAAAGAGAATTTGTCTGGGATATTGGGAGGCGAATAACGCGTTAGCAGCGGTCATTCTATCATGCAACTTATAGTCTTCATTGATTTTACCAACTTTGTTCAGGCCAAACCACACCTTTTCATCATCCGGTACAGGTTGCTTCGGTTGATCCCTGTTTCACGTGCTGCC